>JAEZFL010000048.1 GCA_023417515.1 Pseudomonadota bacterium
ATCCTCGCGTCCAGCAGCCGGAGCCTCGGCGGCCTCGGCCGGCTTGGGTGCGGCCGCTTCCGCCTCGGCGGCCTTGCGGGCCTCTTCGGCAGCCTGGCGCGCGGCCTCGGCGGCCGCCTCCTCGGCGCGGCGATTCTCTTCGGCGCGGCGCTTCTCGTCCTCGGTCGCGGCCTTGGCGTCGCGATCCTCGCGGCGGCGCGCTTCCTCAAGCGCCTGCATGCGCTGCTCTTCGGCCTCGCGAAGCAGGCGCGCCTGGCGCTCCTGCGGGGTCTCGGTCGAGACCGGACGCTTCGGCGGGGCCGGGCGCGGAGCCGGCTCGGGCGCGGGCGCAGGGGCCGGCGCAGGCGCGGCGGCCTCGGGCTTCGGCGCCTCGACGGGCTCGCCCGGGCGGCCGAGCACGCGGCGCTTCTTCACCTCGACGACGACCGTGTTCGAGCGGCCATGGCTGAAGCTCTGCTTCACCTTGCCCGCCTCGACGGTACGCTTGATGCCGAGCGGTGCGCGCGCTCCCAGCTTCGGCTTGTCGGTCGTGTCGCTCATTCTTGTCCTTCGTGTCGTTCAGCCGCCCCGTCATGGGCGGAAGCGCCGGAAGCCGCGGAAGCGGCCTCTAGCGCAGCATCTCTTCCGATAAAAGCGCCCCACCTGCTCAGCAGGTCGCGGACCCGCGCGGCGGCCGCCGGGTCCAGGATGGCGACATGTACCACATTTTGCCGGCCAAGGGCCAACGACAATATGGTCCTGTCGGCGGGAAAAACCAGCCCTTGCCGGTCCTCGCCATCCGTTCCGACACGAAGCGCCTGGTCGCGCTTGCCGCGCCCGTCGGCGCCGGCGTCGGACGCATGGATGAGCAGTCGGACCTCGCCGCGGCGCAAGGCCACGTCGATCTTCTCGCCCCCGGTGACGAGGTTGCCGGCCCGCGCCTCGAGCCCGAGCCGGTCGAGCACCGCCTGGCGCAACGCCGCCTCGATGCGCTCGCCGAGATCGTCGGGGATGGTGACGGCGCCTGTCTTGAATGCGCGCGCCAGCGCGGCCTTCAATTTGCCCTTAGCCTGAGCTGCCTCGAGCGTCGCCCGGTCGACTCCGATCCACGCCCCGCGGCCCGGCGCCTTAGCGCGGACGTCGGGCGCGACGACGCCGTCAGGCCCGAGCGCGAGCCGGATCAGCGACGCCCGTGGCGCCGCCTCCCGGGTCAGGATGCAGGTCCGCTCGGGGACGTGCCCTTCTCTCCCCTCCCGCTTGCGGGAGGGGTCGGGGGAGGGGTTGTCGTCATCCGAGGGAGCGGCGTCGAACAGCCCCTCCCCTAGCCCCTCCCGCAAGCGGGAGGGGGATGCCGCTACGCCAGCCCTATCATTGGGAGGTTTCCGCAACCGCGTCCTCCCCTTCATCCTCGGACCCCGACGCGGATGCCTCATCCTCGAACCAATGGGCGCGCGCGGCCATGATGATCTCGTTGCCCTGCTCGTCGCTGAGCCCGTACTCGGCGAGCACGCCGCCCTTGTCCTCGGGCCGCTCCGCGCGCTCGCGCTGGCGGCGCTGCTCGGGCCGCTTCTTCTGCACCAGCTCGTCGGTGGCGAGGTCGGCGAGGTCGTCGAGCGTCTTGATGCCCGCCTTGCCCAGCGTCACCAGCATCGCCTCGGTGAGATAAGGAAGCTCGGCGAGGTCGTCCTCGACGCCCATCGCCCGCCGCTCCTCGCGGGCCGCGGCCTCGCGGCGCTCGAGCGCCTCGGCGGCGCGGCTCTGAAGCTCGGCGGCGAGCTCGTCGTCGAAGCCTTCGATCGAGGCGATCTCGTCCGGCTCGACATAAGCGACCTCTTCCAGAGCACCGAAGCCCTCGGCGACGAGCAGCTGGGCGAGGGTCTCGTCGACGTCGAGCTCCTCCTGGAACATGGTCGAGCGCTCGACGAACTCGCGCTGGCGCTTCTCGCTCGCGTCGGCCTCGGTCATGATGTCGATCTGCGAGCCGGTCAGCTGGCTGGCCAGGCGCACATTCTGGCCGCGGCGGCCGATGGCGAGGCTGAGCTGGTCGTCCGGAACCACCACCTCGATGCGGCCCTCCTCCTCGTCGATGACGACTCGGCTGACGGTCGCCGGCTGGAGGCCGTTGACGACGAAGGTGGCGAGGTCCTCGGACCAGGGGATGATGTCGATCTTCTCGCCCTGCATCTCCTGGACGACGGCCTGGACTCGGCTGCCCTTCATGCCGACGCAGGCGCCGACCGGGTCGATCGAGCTGTCGTGACTGATCACGCCGATCTTGGCGCGCGATCCGGGATCGCGGGCGGCGGCCTTGATCTCGATGATGCCGTCGTAGATCTCCGGCACTTCCTGGGCGAACAGCTTCTTCATGAAGTCGGGGTGCGCGCGGCTCAGGAAGATCTGCGGCCCACGCGTCTCGCGGCGGACGTTGAGGATCAGCGAGCGGGTACGGTCGCCGACGCGCAGAACCTCGCGCGGGATCTGCTGGTCGCGGCGGATGACTCCCTCGGCGCGGCCGAGGTCGACGACGACATGGCCGAACTCGACGCGCTTGACGACGCCGGTGATGATCTCGCCGACGCGGTCCTTGAACTCTTCGAACTGGCGCTCGCGCTCGGCGTCGCGGACCTTCTGGAAGATGACCTGCTTGGCTGCCTGGGCGGCGATCCGGCCGAACTCGATCGGCGGCAGCGGATCGACGATATAGTCGCCGACGACCGCGCCCTTCTGGAGCTTCTGGGCGTCGTCGAGGCTGACCTGCTTGAAATAGTCCTCGACCTCCTCGACGACCTCGACGACCCGCCACAGGCGGAGGTCGCCCGAATTGGGGTCGAGCTTGGCGCGGATGTCGTTCTCGGCGCCGTAGCGGGCGCGGGCGGCGCGCTGGATCGCGTCCTCCATCGCCTCGATGACGATCGCCTTGTCGATCAGTTTCTCGCGCGCGACGGCGTCGGCGATCGCGATCAGCTCGGCCTTGTTGGCGGAGACGGCGCCCGGAGCTGCCGGATTTGCGGCGGGGTTGGGGGCGCCAGAGTCTTGAATGGTCGCCATCTTAGCTATCCTGTCCTTCCACTTGAATTCGGTCGGCGCCTTCCGCGGAGAGCGGGGCGGTCGCCTCGATGAGTTTGTCGGTCATGACCAGCTTGGCGCTTCGGATGTTGGCGAGAGTCACCCACATCTCGCCATGGCCGGGAACGTCGATTCCGATCAGCTCGCGCTCGACTCCGAGCAGCGGTCCGGTGACCTGCTTGCGCTCGAGCACAGGGTCCTCGAGCGCGATCCGCGCCTGGTGGCCCTTCCAATCCTCGAAATCCTGGAGCCGGGTCAGCGGCCGGTCGATTCCGGGCGAGCTGACCTCGAGCCGATAGGCTTGGTCGAACGGGTCCTTGCCCTCGGCCTCGAGCGCGTCGAGCATCTCGGACAGGCGCCGCGACAGCCGCGCGCAATCGTCGAGCGTGAGCTGGCGGGTCGCCGGGTCCTCGGCCATCACCTGAAGCGTCGGGTCCGACTTGCCGCCGGTCATCTTGACGCGCACCAGCGCGAGCCCTTCCGCCTCGACGGCGGGCTCGATCAGCTGCTGCAATTCGGCAAGGTCGGCCAACGAATGCTCCACGCGAAAAACCAGGACGCGAAAAAACCAAGCCCTCCCGCGCCGGCCCCGACCCCGGGACCAGCCTCAGGCATCTGGCGATGTCGAGGAGGTAGGCGTCATATATGCGCGAGGACGCGGCGCGGCAACCGCTTTCGCCGAGCGGTGCTTGACCTGCGCCCGCCGTGCTTTGATTGAGGTCGCGACTACATTCCAGGAGCCCGAGACATGCGCCGCATCTTCCACGCCGGACTTCCACTCCTTGCCCTGGTCGCTTGCGCCGGCAATGGCGATGCTGCGAGCACAGCGACGGCGAACAGCGGCTCCACGCAAGCTTCCGCCCAGCCGTTCAACGTCGAGGTGATCGCCGACTTCGAGGCACCTTGGGCGATGACCTTCCTTCCGGACGGTTCCGCGCTGATCACCGAGAAGAGCGGGCGTCTCATCCACTGGACGCGACAGGGCGGCCAGAATCGCACGGCCGACGTCGCCGGCGTGCCGCAGGTCGATGCCGGCGGCCAGGGCGGTCTCGGCGACGTCGTGCTCCATCCCCGCTTCGCCGAGAACCGGCTGGTCTATCTGAGCTATGCCGAGGCCGGCGAAGGCGGACGCGGAGCCGCGGTCGGGCGCGGGCGCCTGGTCATGGAGGGCGGCACGCCACGCATCGAGGACTGGCAGGTGATCTGGCGGCAGGTGCCGAAGTTCAGCGGGCGCGGCCATTACGGCCACCGAATCGCGTTCGCGCCCGACGGCCATCTGTTCATCAGCTCGGGCGAGCGCCAGGAATTCGATCCCGCCCAGGACATGAGCTCCAATGCCGGCAAGATCCTGCGCCTCAACGACGACGGCACCGTCCCCGCCGACAATCCCTTCGCCGACCGCGGCGGAGTGACCGCTCAGATCTGGTCCCTGGGCCACCGCAACCCGCTCGGCCTCGCCTTCGCTCCGGACGGACGGCTGTGGGAGAATGAGATGGGCCCGGCCGGCGGCGACGAGATGAACCTGATCGAGCGCGGCGCCAATTACGGCTACCCGATCGTGTCGAACGGCGATCATTATGACGGCCGCCCGATCCCTGACCATGACACCCGCCCCGAGTTCAATGCGCCGGAGGTCACCTGGACGCCGGTCATCTCGCCCTCCAGCCTGATCTTCTACACCGGCGACCAGTTCGCCGACTGGCGCGGCAACGCCCTGATCGGCGCCCTGTCCGGCCAGGCGCTGGTCCGAGTCGCGATCGACGGCAACACCGCCCGCGAGGTCGCCCGCTACCCGATGAACGCCCGGATTCGGGCGGTCGACCAGGGTCCCGACGGCTCGATCTACCTGCTCGAGGATGGCGGCCGCGACTCCCAGGGCCGCTTGCTGCGGCTGACGCCTGCGCGATGACCGTCCGTACGGCCTCGTGCCTGTGCGGCCAGCTCCAGGCCGAATGCACCGGCGATCCGTTCCGAATCTCAGTCTGCCACTGCCTCGACTGCAAGCGGCGCAGCGGCAGCGCCTTCGCGTTCCAGGCGCGCTGGCCCGAGGAGCGGGTCAGGATCAGCGGCGAGCACAAGGAATGGAAGCGCCTCTCCGACAGCGGCAATGCGACCTTTTTCTATTTCTGCCCGCAGTGCGGCGGCACCATCGCGTACCGAAATGAGGGGTTTCCCGGTGCACTGGCGATTCCCGTGGGCACCTTCGCCGATCCCGATTTCCCGGCGCCGGACTTCTCGGTCTACGAGAACCGCAAGCACGAATGGGTCGAGATCAAGGGCGAGGAGGTCGACCGAAGCGCGACTCCGAGCAGCGTCCGCAAGCCGGGTCTCCAGGACTAGGCGTCACACCCGCTGGTAGCGGAAGTACCAGACCTCGTGGCCCTTGCGGCGGGCCTTGGCCTCGTAGCGGGTTTCCGGCCAGCCGCCGGGCCGGGTGAGGAAGTCGGACGCCTTGTCGACGAGCCAGCGAAAGTCCCGGCGCTGGCGCATGATCATCATCGACCAGCGGCAATAAGTGGGGTCGTCGGTGCCGAGCCGGAACTCGCCGCCGGGCTGGAGCTTCGCCGCGATCAGGTCGAGCGGGCCGTGATTGACCATCCGCCTCTTGGCGTGGCGCGCCTTCGGCCAGGGATCGGGGTGTAAGAGGTAGACGAAGCGTAAGGATCCGTCCGGCAGCCGCTCCAGCACGTCGAGCGCGTCGCCCATGTGAAGGCGGACGTTGGCGAGGTGCTTGTCGCGGATCTGGCTGAGCGCGCCGACCACTCCGTTGATGAACGGCTCGGCGCCGATGAAGCCGTGGTCCGGAAGCAGGTCCGCGCGATAGCCGAGATGCTCGCCCGAGCCGAAGCCAATCTCGAAATGGAGCGGGCGGTCGTCGCCGAACAGCAGCTTCGCGGACAGCGGCCCGTCCTCGGGCACCGACACTTCGGGAAGCAGCTTCTCGACCAGCTCGGCCTGGCCGGTGCGCAACTTGTGCCCCGAGCGTCGGCCGTAGAGGCGGCGGATGGTGGTCGGATCGTTCATTGCGACCGCCCTATGTCGGCACTTGGCGGCCGCGCCAAGCATTGCCGGCGATTTGAATTGCACGGCCTCCCGACCTTATGTTGGTCACGCCTTTCCCAAATCAGAGCCGCACAGGAGGACATCATCCCCGATTTCCCGGGAGCCGCATTCCCCGATCAACCCTGGCTTCAGACGCTCATCGCCATCCTTCTGCTCGCGCTCGCCGCCGCCTTGGCCAACTGGCTCGCCAAGCAGATCGTCCTCAGGCTGTTCAACCGCCTCTTGACGCTCACCCCTCTGGAGGACGAGCGGGCGGCGCTGTCGCGAACCGCGCAGCGGCTCTCCAACCTGGTGCCGGCGCTGATCGTCCATGCCGGCATCGTCGCCGTCCCGCACCTTCCCGATGCCATCGTCACGCTCGTTCAAAGCGTGGCGACAGGGCTCATGATCCTGACCGTTGCGATGGCGATCGGCGCCGCGCTCGATTTCGCCAATGCGCTCTACAACCGCCGCCCGGACGCCGGCAGCCGCCCGATCAAGGGCTATCTCCAGGTCGCCAAGATCGCGGCCTATTGCGCGAGCGCGATCCTGATCGTCGCGACCCTCATCGACCAGTCGCCGCTGCTTCTCCTGTCGGGACTGGGCGCCATGGCGGCCGTCTTGATGCTCGTGTTCAAGGACACGATCCTGGGCCTCGTCGCCTCGGTTCAGCTGACCTCCAACGACATGCTCCGGGTCGGCGACTGGATCGAGATGCCGCAGCTCGGCGCCGATGGCGACGTCATCGACATCGCCCTCCACACGGTGAAGGTGCAGAACTGGGACAAGACGATCACGACCATCCCGACCCACCGGCTGATCAGCGAATCCTATCGCAACTGGCGCGGCATGTTCGAATCGGGCGGGCGGCGGATCAAGCGGTCGCTGGTCCTCGATCAGAACAGCATCCGCTTCCTGGAGCCCGATGAGATCGCGCGGCTTCGGCGCTTCTCGCTCATCGCCGACTATCTGGAGGACAAGGAGGCGGAGCTCGCGGCCTGGAACGCCGCACGCCCGGAGCGCAGGCGCGACCTGGTCAATGCGCGGCGGATCACCAATGTCGGCACGTTCCGCGCCTATGTGACGGCCTATCTCAAGAGCCGCGGCGACATGTCGGACCGCCTGTTCCTGATCGTCCGCCAACTCGCTCCGACCGAGGCCGGCCTGCCGCTCGAAATCTACGGCTTCACCGCGAGCACGGCCTGGGCCGATTATGAGCGAATCCAGGCCGACATCTTCGACCATCTGATCGCCATCCTGCCCGAGTTCGGCCTGAGGCTGTTCCAGCGTCCGACCGGCCTCGACCTTGCCAGGCTCGCGCCTGGCCCGGCCGGCGACTCCCGGTCTCTGGAGGACAGGCGCGTCGCCGCAATCGCCGGTTCAGCCTGACATGGGCATGGCGCCGTCCATGAGGAAGCTCGCTTTCGCCGGCGCCGCGTTGGTCGCCTTCGCCGCCCCCGCGCACGCCACGAGCAGCGCGACCTGCCGCGCCACGACCGATCCCGAGATCAGGCTCGACATCGTCATCGGTCACCTGGTCGGCCCGGTCATCGCCCAGGCGCGCTTCGGCGACGGCCTCGTCACCACGGCCGATGGCGATGGGCCGATGATCGCCCAGTCGTGGCTCGACGAGCGCGCGCTCCATCTCGACATCGTCGACCCGGCCGGCAGCGGCTACGTTGCGCGCCTGCGTACCTGGCGACCCAGCGGAAGCGGCGCCTATGCCGGTTCGCTTCGTCACGCCGGCCGCCAATATCAGGTGCGCTGCCGCATCGAGGAGGAGAATTAGCTCAGTCGATGATGACGGGAGTCGGCCGCCGCGCACCCAGCGCGACGACGAGTCCGGCGATGGCGAGCAGGCCGCCCGCCGCCGCGAGGGCGGTCCAGCGATAATCCTCGAAGACCGTCGACAGGAGCATCGCCACGATCGGCACGAGCACGCTCGAATAAGCCGCCTTGCCCGGGCCGATCACGCGCAGGATCCGGTAGTAGAAGAAGAAGGCCAGCGCCGAGGCGACGAGCCCGAGATAGAGGAGCCCGAGCCAATAGCCCGGCCGGCTCTCGACCACCGGCGCGCCGTAGAGCGCGAAGGCGATCCCGGCATTGGCGATGGTGCCGTACAGCATCGACCAGGCGAGCAGGGTCGCGACCGGCATCTTCTTCACCGCGTCGACCAGCTGCAGCAGATTGCCCGCCGACGCGGACAGGATGGCGACCAGGGTGAAGCCGATTCCGAGCATCACCTGCCCCGGCCGCGCCTCCGACACGCGCATCTCGGCGACGAACAGAAGCACGACTCCGGCCATCGCGACGAGCGAGCCGATGAGGAAGCGGCGGGTCAGCTCATGGCCGAAGAACAATTTGGCGAAGCCGGCATTGGGCACCACCAGAAGCGCGAACACCACCGCGACGATCCCGGACGTCACATATTGCTCGGCGGCATAGACGAAGTTGAAGTTGAGCACGAATTGCGGGATTCCGATGGCGAGCGCGAGCAGATGCCCGTTGCGGCCGAGCCTCAGCGGCGCGCCGCTGATCCGCGCCATCGCGAACATCGCCGCGCTCGCGAAGGCGAAGCGGTAGGCGACCGACCAGGACGGCGGCACCGCATCGGCGCCGGCGCCCAATTGGTCCTTGATGACGATCCAGGTCGAGCTCCAGATCAGGGTGATCAGGAGGAAGGGGATCAGGATCGACGGGGAGGACAGGCTCGTCTCCCCGCCCCCGCTCGTCTCGAGCGAAGTCGAGAGACCGGTTCGAGCGGAGCCGAGAACCTCATGCGCCTCAGCTGCGCTCGGCAGGATGTCTCGACTTCGCTCGCCATGAGCGGAACTGGGCTCGGTCATGTCAGAGCGCGCGGATCGCGGCGGCGAGCGCGTCGACATGGGCGGGATCGCTGTCCCAGCTCGTCACCAGCCGGACCTCGCCCGGCGCCCAGTCGTAGAAGTCGAAGCCTTGGGCACGAAGCGCCGCCGCTTCCTCGGCGCTGACCTTGAGGAACAGCTCGTTGGCCTCGACCGGCTCGACCAGCCGCTCCGTCCCGGCCGCCGCGGCGATGCGGTCGGCGGCGTCGTTGGCGAGGCGGCCGTTGCGAAGCCACAAATCGCCATCGATCATCGCCAGGATTTGGGCGGCGAGATAGCGCCCCTTGGACAAGAGGTGCCCGGCGCGCTTGCGCCGATAATGGGTCGCGGCCGCGCGGGCTGGATCGAAGAAGACCAGGGCCTCGGCCGACATGCCGCCATTCTTGACGAAGCCGAACGACAGGATGTCGACCCCGGCACGCCAGGTCAGGTCGGCCGGCGCGCAGCCGAGCCGAGCCACCGCATTGGCGAAGCGCGCGCCGTCGAGATGAAGGCCGAGCCCGCGCGTCCGGCAGACCGCGCCGATCGCCGCGGTCTCGTCCGGGGTGTAGACCCGGCCATATTCGGTCGCGTTGGTGATCGATACGGCGTTCGGCTTCATCCAGTGGACGCCGTCCGGCACCAGGTCGAGCCGCTCGGTCAGGCTCGCCGGACTCAGCTTCGCGCCGGCCCCCGCCACGGTCAGCAGCTTGGCGCCATGGGTATAGAATTCCGGCGCCCCGCACTCATCATTGTTGATATGCGCATCCTGGTGGCAGACGAGCGCTCCGTGCGGCGGACACAGCTCGGCGAGCGCCAGCGAATTGGCCGCCGTCCCGCTGCTCACCCACAAGGCCGCGACCTCTTTCTCGAACAGCTCGGAAAAGGCCGCCGACAGGCTCCGGCTGAGCGAGTCGCCGTCATAAGCGGTGTCGAGCCGGTTGGCCGCTGCGATCGCCACCATCACCTCGGGGCAGACGGCGGCGGCATTATCGGAAAAGAAGCGCATGGCGGCTCCCTTGCGAGGGTTGGGCGGGCGCGTCAACGCATGCGATTTTCCCGCAGAAATACGCCTTCCACCGGTCGCGATTTAACTCTCCATTAGGGACGAACGACCTAGGGTGAAGCGAGCATGCGAGGCTGAAGAATGGGCGTAGAGAATTTCACGGCGGCTTCGGGTTCAGGCACCCGCAGGGCGAAGCGCGCCCGGGTGCTGCTGGCCGCCAAGTTGCAGACTCCTTATGGCGAGATCGACGCGCGGCTCCGCGACCTGTCGCAGAAGGGCGCGTTGGTCGAATGTTCGCCGACCCCGCCGCAGGGCAGCGAGGTCGTGTTCTCGCGCGGGCCGATCACCGTGCCGGCGCGGGTCGCCTGGTCAGGCGACGGCCGCGTCGGTCTCGAATTCCACTATCAGATCGACGAGAATGAGATGCTGGTGCAGCTCAAGCGAGTCTCCAACCTGCAGGCGCGCGAGCGTTTCCGCCGCCCCGGAATCAAGGAAGGCGCGAGCGACAAGGAACGCGCGCTTGCGGCCGCCTGGGGCGTCCAGGTCGGCATCAACATCCCCGAAGGCGATCTCTGAGTCCCGCCGTGGACGCGTTCGGCACCCCCTGGCAGTCGGGCCTCGGCAGCGACGGCAGCGGCCTCGACGCCGAGCTGTCCCACTGGCCCGCGTCGAACCATGAGCGCAAGGTGCGCAAGTCCGAGCGACTCACGGTCGAGGTGAGCGCCGGCCTTCGCCAGCGCGGCGCGTCCGGCGTCTCGGTCCGAGTGCTCGACCTGTCGCCGGAGGGCTTCCGCGCCTCCACCCATCTCGAGCTCAACAACGGCGCCGACGTGTGGCTTCGCCTGCCCGGCCTCGAGCCTCTTCACGCCACGGTGGCGTGGAGCACGGGCCACTTCATCGGCTGCGCGTTCGAGCGGCCGCTCCACCCGGCCGTGGTCGACATGATCGTGAGGAAAGCGGGCGGCCGCGCCTGACGGCGACCGCCCGGTTCGAGACTAGCCCAGTCCGAGCGCGGCCTTGTAGGTCTCGAGCAGGGCCTCGGCCTCGTCGCGGGCGTTCTTCTCCATCTTCCGAAGCCGAACGATGGTGCGCATCGTCTTGGGATCGTAGCCCCGCGCCTTCGCTTCCGCGTAGACGTCGCGGACATCGTCGGCGATGCCCTTCTTCTCTTCCTCGAGCCGCTCGATCCGTTCGATCAGGAGCCGCAATTCGTCGGCCGCGACCGATCCTTCCGCCATGTGAGTCCAATCCCCGCAAAAATGGTGAGCGGCGCGTCTAGGCAAACGACCGCCCCGGCTCAACCCCGCCTTGCACTGTTGTCCACAGCGGTTATGCGCGGCTGCCATGCCGACGCGAGAATCCACGCCGAGCCGCTTCGTCCCGCGCACCCGCAAGGTCCGCATCCTGGCCACTTTGGGGCCGGCGAGCGAGACTCCCGAAATGATCCGGGCGCTCGCGGAAGCGGGCGCCGACGCCTTCCGGCTCAACATGAGCCATGGCGAGCATGACGGGCACAAGAAGCGAATCGAGGCGATCCGCGCCCTCGAGAGCGAGCTCGACCGGCCGACCACGATCCTCGTCGACCTCCAGGGCCCCAAGCTGCGAGTCGGCCGCTTCGAGGGCGGCAAGGCCGAGATCAGGAAGGGTCAGACCTTCCGGTTCGACCGCGATCCTGCGCCGGGCGACGACAAGCGCGTCGAGCTTCCGCACAAGGAGATCTTCGAGGCGCTCCAGCCCGGCACCCGCCTGCTCGTCGACGACGGCAAGCTCGTCTTCCGGGTCGCCGAGATCACACCCGATAGCATCGAGGCCTATGTCGAGGTCGGCGGCACCATCTCCAACAACAAGGGCCTCAACGTCCCCGACGTCGTGCTTCCGCTCGCGGCCCTGACCGAGAAGGACCGCCGCGACCTCGCCTTCGCGCTCGACCAGAATGTCGACTGGATCGCCTTGTCCTTCGTCCAGCGGCCCGAAGACGTCGCCGAGGCGCGGCGGCTGATCGGCGGCAAGGCCAATCTCCTCGTCAAGATCGAGAAGCCGCAGGCGGTGGTGCGCCTCAACGAGATCCTCGAGCTCGCCGATGCCTGCATGGTCGCGCGCGGCGACCTCGGAGTCGAGATGCGGCCCGAGCAGGTCCCGCCCCTCCAGAAGAAGATCGTCGAAACGGCGCGCCAGATGGGCAAGCCGGTCGTCGTCGCCACCCAGATGCTCGAATCGATGATCAGCTCGCCCAGCCCGACCCGCGCCGAGGTCTCCGACGTCGCCACCGCGGTCTATGACGGCGCCGACGCGATCATGCTGTCGGCCGAGAGCGCGAGCGGCGACTGGCCGGTCGAGGCGGTGACGATCATGAACCGAATCGGCACCGAGGTCGAAGCGGACCCCAGCCACCACGCCCGGGTCCATTTCACCGAGACCCCGGCCGATCCCACCACCAACGACGCCATCGCCGAGGCGGCCGGAGCGATGGTCAATGTCGTCAACGCGGCCGGAATCGTCTGCTTCACCGCGTCGGGAAGCACCGCCCGCCGGGTCGCGCGCGAGCGGCCGACCGTGCCCCTCCTCGTGCTGACCCCGTCGCTGCGCACCGCGCGTCGGCTCGGCCTGCTGTGGGGGGCGCATTCCGTGCGCACTCGCGACGTCGCCAATTTCGAGGAGATGGTCGGCAAGTCCAAGCGCATGGCGCTTCGCCACGGCCTCGCCACCGGCGGGCAGCGGATCATCATCACCGCCGGCGTTCCGTTCGGCACGCCGGGCTCGACCAACGTGCTTCACATCGTCCGGCTCGTCGGCGACGAGCTCGAGCGCTACCACCGCGAGACCGAAGGCGACTGACACCGCGCGCGCCGCGGCGCTTTCTCCATAACGGCGCCGAAGCGGAGCAGCCTGTTTGCCGACCCTTAGCCATGGCCGGCTAATTCCGGCGGCATGGCCGATTTCGATCCGTTCCGCCGCCGCCGCCGCCTGCCGAAGCAATGGGCCCCCTATCGGGCATCGCGCCGGCGCTGGCGCGAGGGCCGGCTGATGGTCGAGGCCGGGCTTCTGATCGGCCTCACCGCCTTCAGCCTCGCCCAGTTCGCCGGCGCCAACGTGCCGGCCGCAGTCGCGCCGGTCGTCGCGGGACCGCCGGCAGCGATCGAAGCGCCGGCGCAAGCGGTGGACCCTTATGCGCAGTCGGCGCAATCGCGAGCCATCCTCGCGGCCCAGGAGGGCGCGCCGTCGGTCGGCCTTGCCGACCCAAGCGGCCATCGGATCGCCACGACCGCAGCGCTGCGGGTGATCGATGGCGACACGTTCGACTATGGCGGCGATCGCATCCGCATCGCCGACATCGACACGCCGGAAGTGCGCGGCCGCTGCCCGAAGGAGCGCGCCCAGGCGGCGCGGGCGACCCTGCGCTTGCGGGCGCTGCTCGCCGCCGGCCCTTTCGAGTTGGTCCGCAACGGCCGCGACGAGGACCGCTACGGCCGCAAGCTCAGGGTCGTGGTGCGCGACGGCCGCTCGATCGGCGACATGCTCGTCGCCGAGGGCCTGGCGCGGACCTGGACGGGCCGACGCGAGCCCTGGTGCTAGTCTGAATCGTCTGAATCCTTGTTCGCATTCTTCTGCGTCAGGCCGAGGCGCTTCTCGATCTGGCCGACCAGGACAAGGAGAATGAGGCCGAGACTGGCAGCGACGATCACCACGTCGAAATGGGCGGCTCCGGCGGCGATGCCGAGCGCCGAGGCGAGCCACAGATTGGCCGCCGTCGTCGTGTTGTGAACGGTGTCGCGGGCCGCGAAGATGAGGCCGGCGGCGATGAAGCCGATCGCCTGGGCGAGGCCCTGGATCGCGCGCAGCGGGTCCGAATCGTCGAACTGCTCCGTGAGCTTCAACGCGCTGACCGTCACCGCCGCGGAACTCAGGGCGACGAGGGCGTGGGTGCGGATTCCGGCCGGGAAGCCGCGCACCTCGCGGTCGAAGCCGAGCATGAGGCCGACGAGGGTCGCGACTCCGAGGCGGATGAGGACTTGTTCGAGGGGCATTGTTCCGCCCCTAAAACGTGAAACCGGCCCCCGGTTCCCTTTCAGGCGTCGCCGGTCGCCCGCGCGACGGCGAGCGTGTCGACATATTGCCGGAAGCTGGTGATCCGGCCGTCGACCACGCGCAGGACATGGGCCATTTGCGGGGCCATCGCCTTGCCGGTGGCGGCGCAGGTGCCGGAATAGCGGCCGAGCACGACCACCGTGTCGCCGCCGTCGATATATTCCTCGGGATGGGCGCCGAAGCCCTGCCATTCCGTCCCAAGCCGGCCGAACACGCCGGTCAGCACCGCCTCGGGCCCGCGATAGGGATTGTTGTCGGCATAAGGAAAATTCTCGGCCTCCACCCATTCGATGTCCGGGCTCATCAACGTGATGATCGCGTCGACGTCTCCCGCGGCGAAGGCCTCGTAGAGGCGGCGGACGGTGGCGACATTATCCTTCGGCATGAACGGCTTCTCCCCCCGAAGATGCCCTGGCTTCATGCCACGCGCCGCGCCGCCGGGGAAGCCTAGAGGTCGAGCGCGGGCTCGCGCTCCTCATAAGGGTAGCGGCCGCGGATCCGGGCGTTGAAGTGACGGCCCTTGGAGAAAGCGCGGCGGAAGGCCTCGGCCGCCTCGGGCGGCACGCCTTGATAGACGTAGCGGCGGCCCGTGGTGAACAGGACGTCGAGCTCGCGCGAGGCCGGGCGATAGTCGAACGCGCGGATGATCGTCGACGGCATGGCCGAGGAACGCCGGAGCCGCGCAATGGCTGCGCCGGCTTGACCCGGCTGCCAATGAGATCATTCTGGCGGCGAGGGGGAGACCCGACATGCGCGCTGCCGCCCTGATGCTTCCGATCGTCGCCCTGGCCGCCGTCGCGGTGGCGAGCGCTCCGCCCGGCTACGGCCCGGACGGCGACTTCAACATGACGATGGGCACCAACGCCTCGGACATGGCCGCGGACATGAACGCCGTCGATTACAACATGGCCGAATCGGTCTTCGCCCGGCCTGGGTCGCGGACGGCGAGTGGCTCTATGGCGCCTCCGACGATTCGGGCGCGGCCTGGTATATCGACCTGCGCGCATCCGACCTCGAGGCGCGGCCGATGCGGGTGCGGGTCCGCACGGACGACGCGGCGGTGGCGGGGAGCCGCTACGGCTTCACCGAGCGCGACCTGGCGATCGACTGCGCCAAATATCGCTACCGAGTCGAGCGGACCCGCCACTACGACCTTGACGGGCGCTCGGCGGGACCGGAGCAGCCCGGCGGCGGACCGCTGGTGCGCGCGGCGCCCGGCAGCGCCTATGCCAACCTCGCCCAGGAAGCCTGCTTCCACGGCCCGTTGTCGGACGACATGCTCGCCAATCTGACGACCACCGTCATGAACGGCATGTAGGCAACGCGCCGACTCGCCTGGGCTGCTTTCCCGGCGCTGACGATCCGCGCGTTGGAGGAGAAAGCGGGCTCGCATGAGCCGGCGCTCCGGAACGGGTGCGCACCATCCACAGAAATGCGGCGAGCGGAGTCCTTTCTACAACATTAACGGCTTGCAGCCGAGTCCGGCGTGGCACAAGATGCTGCGGTCGAATGGCTGGGGCGGCCCCATAGATGGTGGTGACGCGCAAGATTCGATCCACTTTATCCACAGCTCTGTGGATATCGGGGACGATCGCAAGGAAGTCCGCCGCTGCCCCTTTCATTCGCCTAATCTGGCCGTAGAAGCGGCTGGAACGTAAGTAGAACGAGGGGTAGAGTGATGGATCTTTCAGGCAGCAGCGAGTCGGGAGCTTCCGACGTCATGAACGCAACCATCGAGGCTACCGAGGCGACCGCCAAGGCGAAGAAGGCCGGGAAGCATGCCGTGAGCGGCGCCGAAGCGCCCGCCGCCGACACCGATTCGAAGTCGGTGAAGCCGGTCATCTACCCGGTCGAGGTCGACCATGGCCGCGACGCCCTGCTCACCGATTTCGGCAAGGACACGCTGAACGACCGCTACCTCCTCCCCGGCGAGACCTTCCAGGACCTCTTCGTCCGGGTCGCCTCGGCCTATGCCGACGACGCGCCCCACGCCCAGCGCCTCTACGACTATATCTCCAAGCTGTGGTTCATGCCGGCGACTCCGGTCCTGTCGAACGGCGGCACCGGCCGCGGCCTTCCGATCAGCTGCTACCTCAACAGCGTCGACGACAGCCTCGGCGGAATCGTCGACACCTGGAACGAGAATGTCTGGCTCGCCTCGCGCGGCGGCGGCATCGGCACCTATTGGGGCAATGTCCGCGGCATCGGCGAGCCGGTCGGCCTCAACGGCAAGACCAGCGGCATCATCCCCTTCGTCCGGGTGATGGACTCGCTCACCCTCGCGATCAGCCAGGGCAGCCTGCGCCGCGGCTCGGCCGCCTGCTATCTCGACATCTCCCACCCGGAGATCGAGGAGTTCCTCGAGATCCGCAAGCCGTCGGGCGACTTCAACCGCAAGGCGCTCAACCTCCACCACGGCGTGCTCGTCACCGACGAGTTCATGGAGGCGGTCCGCGACGGCGCCGAGTTCACCCTTCGCTCGCCCAAGGACCAGTCGGAGCGCGGCAAGGTCGACGCCCGCGCTTTGTTCCAGAAGCTGGTCGAGACCCGGCTGGCGACCGGCGAGCCCTACATCATCTTCATCGACCAGGTGAACCGGTCGATGCCCAAGCATCACCGCGACCTCGGCCTCAAGGTGTCGACCTCGAACCTGTGCTCGGAGATCACCCTTCCCACCGGCAAGGACCATCTCGGCGCCGACCGCACCGCGGTCTGCTGCCTGTCGTCGCTCAACCTCGAGACCTGGGACGAGTGGAACGGGGACAAGATGTTCATCGAGGACATCATGCGCTTCCTCGACAACGTGCTGACCGACTATATCGAGCGCGCGCCCGACGAGATGGCCCGCGCCAAATATTCGGCGATGCGCGAGCGCTCGGTCGGCCTCGGAGTGATGGGATTCCACTCCTTCCTCCAGGCCCGCTCGATCCCGTTCGAGGGCGCCATGGCCAAGTCGTGGAACCTGCGCATCTTCAAGCATATCGCGGCCCAGGTCAGCGAGGCCTCGATGATGCTCGCCAACGAGCGCGGGCCGTGCCCGGACGCGGCCGACATGGGCGTGATGGAGCGCTTCAGCTGCAAGATGGCGATCGCCCCGACCGCGAGCATCTCGATCATCGCCGGCGGCACCAGCGCCTGCATCGAGCCGATCCCGGCCAACATCTACACCCACAAGACGCTGTCGGGCTCCTTCTCGATCAAGAACCCCTATCTGCAGAAGCTGCTCAAGGATAAGTCCAAGGACAGCGACGCGGTGTGGAATTCGATCCTCGAGCGCGGAGGTTCGGTCCAGCACCTCGATTTCCTCACGCCTGAGGAGAAAGCGGTCTACAAGACCAGCTTCGAGATCGACCAGCGCTGGCTGCTCGAGCTCGCCGCCGACCGCACCCCCTATATCGACCAGGCCCAGTCGCTGAACCTGTTCATCCCGGCCGACGTCGACAAATGGGATCTGCTGATGCTCCATTACCGCGCCTGGGAGCTGGGCATCAAATCGCTCTACTACCTGCGCTCCAAGTCGGTGCAGCGCGCGGGCTTCGCCGGCGGCGTCGAGGCGGACAACACCCCCGACCTCAAGCAGATCGAGCTCGCCGCAACCACCGACTATGACGAATGCCTGGCGTGCCAGTGACATCCGCCGTCGCCCAGGATCTGCGCTGATGAACGTCGTGTGGATCGCGCTCGGCGCCGCCTTCCTGGCGGTGGCGATGAGCAGCTACGGCCGGGCGCGCAGGGAGACCAGCCGGGAGTCGGCGCGGGCGGCGCACCTCACCGCCGCGCTGAGCACGGTCGCGGCGATCGCCTTCTTCGTCGCCGGTGCGCTCACCGCCTGGAAGGGGGCGTGAGCGATGGGCATCCGCGCCCCCCGTCTTTGCACCCGCCCGCAAGGGAACGGGGAGGCGCGCCGTTCGCTCGTCACTCATGAGCGTGTCGAGCGGCGTCCTGATCACCGACGCCCTGGCGATCGTCGCGGCGGTCGCGGGCTTTCACATCGCGTTCCGCCAGGACCAGGTGCGCGGCTGGTGGGCGCGGCTGTTTCCGGACCGGCCGCCGCCCGCGGCGCCGATCGGGGTCGAGGACCCGGCCCATTATATGATGATCATCGCCGGCACGATGCTGATGGCGTTCGGGGTGATCATCTTCGCCTTCACCACCTCCTACGCGCTGATGACCGCCTCTCCCTGAGGAGCGCGGCATGATGACCGCCTACCCCGCTTTGTGGATCGTCGTCGGCCTGCTCCTCGTCGGCCTCGGCGCCTATATGCGGAGCGCGCCGCGCCGCCTGTTCACCCGCGAGGACGACCCGTCGGAGTACCGCCCCCAGGCGGTCGAGCTCGATTCCGATCAGGGCCGCTGGCTGACCCGAACCTATCCGATCATCCTCATCGCCGGGGGCCTCGGGCTCGCCGGCTACCACCTCTTCACTTTGCTGTCGGAGTAACGCCCATGTCCCTTCTCGAAGCCCGCAAGCAGTACAAGCCGTTCGAATATCCCTGGGCGTTCGACTTCTGGAAGCGCCAGCAGCAGATCCACTGGATGCCGGAGGAGGTCCCCCTCGGCGAGGATTGCCGCGACTGGGCCCAGAAGCTCACCGATCACGAGCGCAACCTGCTCACCCAGATCTTCCGCTTCTTCACCCAGGCCGACGTCGAGGTGCAGGATTGCTACCACGACAAATATGGCCGCGTGTTCAAGCCGACCGAGATCAAGATGATGCTGACCGCCTTCTCCAACATGGAGACGGTCCACATCGCGGCCTACAGCCACCTCCTCGACACGATCGGCATGCCCGAGAGCGAATACAGCGCCTTCCTCCAGTTCAAGGAGATGAAGGACAAGCACGACTACATGCAGCAGTTCGGGGTCGATTCCGACGAGGACATCGCCAAGACGCTCGCCATGTTCGGCGGCTTCACCGAGGGCCTCCAGCTGTTCGCGTCCTTCGCGATGCTGATGAACTTCCCGCGCTTCAACAAGATGAAGGGCATGGGCCAGATCATCTCGTGGAGCATCCGCGACGAGAGCCTCCACTGCGAGGGCATCATCAAGCTGTTCCACGCCTTCGTGAAGGAGAGGAACTGCCTCACCCGCGAGGTCCGCGATTCGATCGAGGAGGCCTGCTTCAAGACCGTGAAGCTCGAGGACGCGTTCGTCGACCTCGCCTTCGAGCTCGGGCCGGTCGAGGGCATGAGCGCGGACGACATCAAGTCCTACGTCCGCTTCATCGCCGACTGGCGCCTCAACCAGCTCGGCCTCAAGCCGATCTACCGGATCAAGGAGCACCCCCTCCCCTGGCTCGCCCCTTTGCTCAACGGAGTCGAGCACGCCAACTTCTTCGAGACCCGAGCGACCGAATATTCGAAGGCCGCGACCAAGGGGAATTGGAACGAAGTCTGGGACAATTTCGACCGCCGCAAGTCCGCCAAGGCCGCCAACGACACGCCCGAAGGCGACGGCGACGAGGATATGTTTGCGCGGGCCGGGGTGGCGGCGGAGTAGATTGAACGTTTGTAGAATTTACGGTATACAGAGCGTGAACGCTTGGAGGCACGGACATGGCCAAGGACTACTGGACGACAAAACATCCGGAAGGCTGGCAGGTGAAGGGCGCGGGCAATGAGCGCGCCACTTCGGTTCACAGCACGCAGGCTGAGGCGTGGGCTGAAGCTCGCGAACGCGCTGAACGCGCGGGAGGAGAGGCATATCTCACTGGCCGCAACGGGCGCATTCGCGAGCGTAATACCTACGGAAGCGATCCTACCGAGAGCGAGGGGTGAGATCGGGCAAGCCCGGGAAGTAGCGCACACGGAGACTTCCATGCCCGTGATCATGCATTTCTCAACGTTCTTGAAATTTCTCACGCTCGATACGGGCGACAAGATTCGGCACTTGGAGAGCTACTCCACACCAGGCGGTTTTGATTTCTATCGGACGTCTCGAGATGGCGTCTTGCAGCATTCGGCACATGGCCGAAATCGTAAATCAGTGATGCAAGACATTGCAAAACTAGCTCCACAAAATGCCGTGGCCCACAACATTGAGATCTTCGAACACGTAGCCGATTGGCTAGTCAAACAGCCCGGCAAACGCATCGCTCCGTCTCGAGGGGTTTGGCCATCCCCGGAAAAGTGCTTTTCCGTTCATATCGAGCCTGAGATCGGCCTAGAGCAGGGCGGGAAAACGAAGATTCTAGCTGTGTATCCTCGCCGGGAGCCACGCCTGAACCGGGACAAGGCTGGCGCCGGGATCATCCTCCTGCGAAGAGCATATAAGGGCGTGGGAGGTGAGGAGTTCGGGATCTTGGACGCATTCGACGGGAAGGCCTACTGGAGCCCCACCAACGTGTCCGCTGCTCTCCTTGATCGTGAGATTGCGACAATAGATGCCGAACTCAAAAGGATCATGTTCTAATGTCGCTTTTTGACCCCAAGCTATCAGAAGCAGGAATTGACCTTCTTGCGACTTCGCGCGGCCAGCGGTTCGCCACCATCCTCGCCGACCCGCCGTGGCAGTTTCAGAACCGCACCGGCAAGGTCGCGCCGGAGCATAAGCGGCTCAACCGCTACGGCACGATGACGCTCGACGAGATTTGCGCGCTGCCGGTCACAGACATCGCCGCCGACCGCTCGCACCTCTACCTCTGGGTCCCCAACGCGCTTCTGCCGGAGGGGCTGAAGGTGATGGAGGCGTGGGGCTATCGCTACGTGTCCAACATCGTCTGGCACAAGGTGCGCAAGGACGGCGGCTCGGACGGGCGCGGCGTCGGCTTCTACTTCCGCAACGTCACTGAGCTTCTGCTGTTCGGAATCCGCGGCAAGAACGTCCGGACCCTCGATCCCGGCCGCTCGCAGGTCAACATGATGCAGACCCGCAAGCGCGAGCACAGCCGCAAGCCGGACGAGCAATACGACATCATCGAAAGCTGCTCCTGGGGTCCCCGCCTCGAAATGTTCAGCCGCGGCAAGCGCCATGGTTGGACCGTGTGGGGCAACCAGGCCGACCACGATTACAAGCCCACCTGGGACACCTACAGCTACAACAGCTCGGTCCCGATCGCGGCGGAGTGATCAGTCGTCTGAGCCGTCTTCGGTAAGGAATTCAGCTGCTGCCTTCGCGTCAATGACCGGGTGTGCCTCCCGCCACTCCTCAAGCTCGCTAAAGGCCGCTTCCTTGAAGCCCAGCGCCAGGATGGGGCAGCCGCCCGCTCGACCGGCATTCACCCGATAATCCAGCTTCCCCATCCAGGTCGTGCTTGCCCCGTACTTGTCCTTAAACGATTTCAGGGCGTCGAGGCGGCTCGCAATGTCGGCAAACATCGTGGCGAGTTCGGACGAGCGCGTCAGAATGATGCCCACATCGATGATCCCGCACTCGTAGAACGCGCGCATCGCATAGAGGTCGCGATCGAACGTCTGGTCCTTGCTGTTCCACTCGAGATCAAACGCCACGCGGTCCTTCACAAAGTCGATCTGATGCCCGTCGAGAAAGTTCTCGAGAAGGCTGACGTTCTCGACCTTGAGAAATTTGGGATTCTTGGTTCGCGTGTTGAGCGCCCTCGCCCGCTTCCGGACAAGGAGATCCCCAGAAATCCTGGTCTCGTTCCAGCCGAGAGGATGCAATGCAGCCTCAAGCTTTTTGGCAACCTGACTCTTATTTCCACCCTTCTTGAGAATGTCCTCCATCTGGATCTCGAAGGAATTGAGAGTCCCGAAGAGCTGTGCGACTTCATCCCCATGTGCGGTGGAGAGCAAATTCGCTGCATTGCGGAAGCTCTTAATCTCGTACTTCTCGGCAAACCCCTTCGGCAACAAACCTGCTGGAATTCGATCTTCGGTAGCGATCCTTGGCAGGGTGGCTAGAGCGCTCTTGAGAGGATCGTCCGTCATGTTGGCTTCATGGGTTGCTACCCCAGTGCTTGGCAAGCCTCCTGCTTGGCCGAAACCTTCCCCCATCCGCGCACGTTTCGCGCCCCGGAAGGAGTCTCACCATGCCGCAGGGCGACAAGGGCAAATATACCGACAAGCAGAAGCGCAAGGCCGAGCATATCGCCGAGGGCTATGAGGATCGCGGCACGCCCAAGAAGGAAGCCAAGAGCCGCGCCTGGGCGACGGTCAAGGAATCGGGCGGCGGCAACAAGTCCGGCTCCGGCCGCGGCAAGAAGGACAACACCGCCTCGTCGAGCAAGGGCGGCCGCAAGAGCGGATCCTCGCAATCCTCCGAGAAGCGCAGCGCCGCCGCCAAGAAAGGCTGGGAAACCCGCCGCAAGCGCGGCAACGCCTGACCGCCGGCCGCACCGCCCGCTCGTCCCGCCGACTCGTCATCCCGGACTTGATCCGGGATCCGCCTTCCCTGCCCGCCACCGAAGCCGAGGCGAGCCGCAGCGCCCGGCCAACCTCTCCTTAACCCAGCCTTCCTAGCCTCCCTCCCAAAGGGAGATTGCGATGTTTCTGAAGACCATGGGCCTGTGCGTGCCGCTCGCCGCCGGGCGCTCTATTTCGGCGGCGCGTTCGACGCCGGCTATGCTCGCGACGTCGACAAGAGCCCGGCCCAGGTCCTCGCCGCGCTCGAGGATCTCGACGTCCGCCGCCAGCCCGGCTCGCCCGGCACAGATGCGGCGCGCTCCGGCGGGGTCGCGCCCGTCTTCCGCACCGAGCGCACCGACAAGGCGATCAGCTTCGTGGTGATGAGCGGCGACCAGGTCGCCACCCGAATGACCGCGCATCTCGAGCCGCTCGATGGCGGCGCCCGCACCCGGGTCACCGCCACCGTCGAGCGCGGCAATGCCCCCGACGAGCGCACCTCCCCCGCCTTCCGCTCGGAGGGCCTCACCATGGGCCTGTTCGCCGCCGCCCTCCAGGACGAGCTCGACCAGCTCGAGGCGCCGCCCCAGGCCACCGCTTTATTCTGCGCCGACCTCGAGCAGCGCCTGCTCGCCCAGAACGGCGGCGCCTCGGGCGTCGCGGCGGTCGCCCGCGTCCACCAGATGGGCGCCGAGATGCGCCGCCAGGGCTGCTCCCTCGACGGCCCCGGCGGTGGCGGCGGCGAGTTCCAGCCGGTCCGCTCCCAGATGGACCCCGCAGCCCCGGCTGCCGGCGGCTGGACCAGCAAGGGCGGCGACCGCCCCGAACAAGGCGGCTGGGGCAGCGGCCGCTGAACGCCGGCCCCACCGCCCGCCTCAGCCCACCCCATCGTCCTCCCGGACTTGATCCGGGATCCACCTCCTTCAATAGTGGCTTCATTTCGGAGCCATCTCGTCTTCGCGCCGCCGTTCCGCCCCCGTAACCTTCGGGCAGAGAGGAGACGATCATGGCGTATCGCCGCAGGAAGGGCAGCGACACCTGGCATTGGTGCCGCAACTGCACCAATTGGCCGACCAGCGACTATGACGAGCGCACCAGCCGCCCGAGCTACGATCTGTGCAACCAGTGCCTCGGCAAGGAACGCAACGGCGACTGCAAGACCTGACCGCGGCGACAGGCTCAACCCTTCTTCATGCCTTCGCGCCTTCGCGGCTTCGCGTGAGTCACTAAGAAAGTGAAGTGCAGGCGCGGGCCGTAAGCAGGAATTGCCTGCCACCGCACAAAAACCATTTTCCTACAGCGTACCAAATGGGATAAATGGTCTGCTCCTTCGAGTCGCAGGAGCACGAATCATGAAGCGCGTTGCAAAAGAGTGCACGCTTGAGGAGTTCGACGACTGGGTGGCCGCGAGCGACCGGTTCGACGCGGTCGCCAAGGCCGCGGACGAGGAGGGCGGGCCGCACCTCTCGCTCGTGCCCGCCACCGACCGCGAGGTGGCCTGGCCGACAGATCTGCTGCCGCCGGAAGCGCAGGACCCGTCCGGCGACACCGCTGCCGAGCCGCCGGTCGCGGCCGATCCGTTCGACGGCGTCGCCCTGGAGGACAGCTACAGGCGCCTCGCCGGCTGGAGCGCCGAGCGCCAGCGGATCTTCCTCCACCATCTCGCGGAAACCGGATCGGTTCATCTCGCAAGCTCGGCGGCGCGGCTGTCGGCGCGCTCGGCCTATCGCCTTCGCGCCCGCTCGCCGGCCTTCGCCGCCGCCTTCCACCTCGCCCAGCAGCTCGCGGTCGGGCGCCTCTCCGCGCTCGCCTTCGACCGCGCCATCCACGGGCGAGTCGAGCAGGTCTGGCAGGACGGCGACCTCGTCGCCGAGAAGAGGGCGCCCAGCGACAAGCTTCTGATGTGGCTTCTCGCCCGCCTCGATCCGCGCCGCTTCGCCGCGCCGTGGGAGCTTCGCAAGGACGGCGCCGCCGATCCCCAGGACGAGGCGCGCCAGGCCTTCCCCGCCCTTCTCGACGAGCTCACGGACGCGCCATCGTAACGGACGCCATGGCCAGTGCGAACATCGGTGACCATCGGCATGAGCCGCCGAGTGCAGCCGAGTGAGCGCGAAGCGATCGCCCGGCAGCACGAGAGACGGCGAATGCCGGACGGCGTGCGACCCGGACTTGCTCCGGGGCGACACGACCGACGTCACGCGATTCACTCGCGTGACGGCCATGGCCAGTGCGAACATCGGTGACCATCGCCTCCGCGCCGGCCTCCGCTCCGGCTTGGTAAACCCCCGATGAACGGGACGTAGTTTCGGGTTCATGCAACGGGGCGCATCCTCCGCTGGTTCTGTCGTGGTCGGTCGTCCGCCACGGCGGGCGCCCCTGTCCCTCGGGAGATTCGTGATGCGTATGTTGCTCATCGCCGCCGCCGGCCTCGCCGCCGTCGCCCTGCCCAGCGCCGCCTCGGCCCAGGGCCGCTATTATCCGCAGCCGCCTTACGCCTACGGCCATTACGACCGCGACGTCGCGCGCGAGATGCGCGAGTGCCGCCGCGAGCTTCGCCGCGCCGACAGCCGCCGCGAATATCGCCGCGAGCTGCGCGAATGCCGGCGCGAGATCCGCCGTGCCCAGCGCGACGATCGCTATGACCGCCGCGGCCGCTACGACCGTCGCTACCGCTACGACCGCCGCGACCGCCGCTGGTAACCGCCGCGGCGCCGCCGGGCGCCGGGTCTTCCGGCATTAACAAGCGCTTACGTCGGCATTCAGGGCTCGCTCAACGCGAATCGGCGAAGAGCCTCGCCGCGGACCCGTCAGGCGTGCTTGTGCTTTGCCCGTCTTCCCACCGCGGGTTCGCCAGTTCCCTCGCGTAGCGTATCGAGGGAGGGGCCGGCGCGTGGCGCGACCAGGCGCCGGCCCCACTTGTCTCAGCCCGCCGGCATGTCCTTGAAGCGCTGGCGCAAGGTCACCTTGTCGATCTTGCCGGTGCCGAGCTTGGGCAGCGGGTCGGCCGAGACCGCGATCGCCGCCGGCACCTTGAACGGCGCCAGCCGGCCGGCGACGAACGCGCGCAGCTCGTCCTCGCCCAGCGCCGCGCCATCCTCCAGATAGACCACGGCGACCGGAACCTCGCCGAGCCGCTCGTCCGGGATCCCGAACACGCTCGCCTCGGCGACCCCGGGATGGGCGTAGAGCGCCGCCTCGACCTCAGGGCAGGCGATATTCTCGCCGCCGCGGATGATGATGTCCTTCTTGCGGTCGACGATGAACAGATAATCGTCCTCGTCGAGATAGCCGATGTCGCCGCTGCGCACATAGCCGTCGGCGGTCACGGCGGCCGCGGTCGCCGCGGGATCGCGCCAATATTCCTTGAAGTTCGCCGCCGATCGGATGGCGATCTCGCCGCGCTCGCCGCTCGGCAGCTTCTTGTCGTCAGGACCGAGGATGACGAGGTCGACCAGCGGCCGCTGTGGGCGCCCGGTGGAGTCGGGCTTGGCGGCATAGTTGGACCAGACGTTGCCGCAGCCGACCGCATTGGTCTCGGTGAGTCCGTAGCCGAGCGCGGGCTGGGCGGTCTTGAACGCCTCGCGAAGCCGGGCGACGTGCGCGGCCGGCCGCGGCGCTCCGCCGGCGGCGAGGTCGGTCAGAGTCGACAGGTCGTATTTCTCGCGGTCGGGATGCTGCATGAGCTCGAGGCTCATCGTCGGCACCCCGACGAAATAGGTGATCTTCTCGTCCTGGATCAGGCGCAGCGCCTCTCCCGCATCCCATTTGCGCATCATCACCATGCAGCGGTTGATGACGAAGGAGTTGAGCATCACCGGAACCTCGCCGGTGACGTGGAACAAGGGCACGTTGATCAGCGTGCGCGGCGGGTTGGCCGGCGGCTTCCCCTCGCTCTCCAGGATCGCCTTCAGCGCCGCCAGCGAGGCGGCATAGGTATAGGTTCCGGTGGTCACCGCGCGGTGGGTCGACAGAGCGCCCTTGGCGAGGCCGGTCGAGCCCGAGGTGAACAGGATGGTCGCGTCGTCGTCCGGGCCGACCTGGGGCAGCTCCCCATCGCCGCCGCGCTCCAGCAACGGCGCCAGCGCCTCGGCGGCGGGCCGGTCGACCGGCAGGCTCACCGTCGGGATTCCAAGGCCGGTCGCGGCGACCCGCTCGGCCCGCGGCGCGTCGGCGATGACCAGCTTGGGCTCCGACAGCGCCAGCGCATGGGTGAGCTCGCCCGGCTGCCACCAGCCGTTGATCAGGGTGGCGACTCCGCCGGCCTTCAACACCGCCATATAGGTCAGGATCCAGGCGGGGCAGTTGCGCATCGCGATGGCGACCCGGTCGCCTTTCTCGATCCCGAACGCGCCCGCGAGGACCGGCGCGAGCTTGTTGGCATGGGCGAGGAGGTCGCCGAAGGTCAGCCGCTCGCCGTCCGCGACCACGGCTTCCGAATTCTGGTTGAGCATGCAGAAGGCGTCGAAGAAGATCGGCAGAGTCGGCGGCAGGTTGGTGACGATCACCCGCCCCTGGTCGTCGGTGCCGAGCTGGATCGGACCGCCCTCGCCGGTCACTGCGGCGAGCATCTGGTCCATCTTGCGGTCAAGCTCGGTCGACATCTTGAATTCGGCTCCTCTCTTGCCCTTTTGGCTTTGTCTTTGACCCTCTATGAGGGCGGCAGGCTCAAGGGGGAAGCCCTCGCGATATGACTGCAATGACCACTCTTCCGGCCGCCGCGGCCACCGGCACCCACTGGGTCCACAATCTCTCTCCGGTGGCGCTCGACCTCGGCTTCTTCGAGCTGCGCTGGTACAGCCTCGGCTACCTGGCCGGGATCGTCCTCGGCTATCTGTACCTGTTGAAGCTGATCAAGCAGCCCGGCGCGCCGATGGCGCGGCGCCATGCCGACGATTTCGTCTTCTACGTGACGCTCGGGATCATCCTTGGCGGCCGGCTCGGCTACGTGCTGTTCTACAAGCCGATGGATTATCTCCAGAACCCGCTGGAGATCGTGCAGCTGTGGGACGGCGGCATGTCGTTCCACGGCGGGCTGATCGGTTCGACGCTCGCGGTGCTCTATCTCGCCCGCAAGAACAAGCTGAGCTTCCTGCGCATCGCCGATTATGCCGCCTGCTGCGCGCCGTTCGGGCTGTTCCTGGTGCGCTGCGCCAATTTCGTGAACGGCGAATTGTGGGGGCGGCCGAGTGACGTGCCCTGGGCGGTGCAGTTCCGCGAGGCGGTCGGTCCCAACCTGGTCGTAGTCGGGCCGCCGCGCCACCCGAGCCAGCTTTACGAGGCGGCGCTCGAGGGCATCGTCCTGTTCCTCGTCCTGTTCGCGCTCTTCTGGTGGACGCGGGCGCGATACAAGCCGGGCCTGCTCGCGGGCGTGTTCGCATTGGGCTACGGGGTCAGCCGCTTCGTCGTCGAATATTTCCGCGAACCGGACGCGCACCTCATGTGGCTGGCGGAGCGGACCGGGCTGTCGATGGGCCAGTGGCTGACCGTGCCGATGATCCTGATCGGCCTCTACCTCATCCTCACGTCGCGGAGCCGCGAGCCGATCCACGCTCCGACCGACGAACCCGCCGGTGCTGCCGGCGAGGCTCGGGAAGCCGCCTGATGCCATGTCGCTTGCCGACACGCTGAAGGCGCGGATCGCGGCCGAAGGGCAGATCAGCGTCGCAGACTATATGGCGGCGGCGAACGCGGCTTATTATGCGAGCCGCGATCCGCTCGGCGCGGCCGGCGACTTCATCACCGCGCCGGAGATCAGCCAGATGTTCGGCGAGCTGATCGGCCTGTGGCTCGCCGACCTGTGGCTTCGCGCCGGCAAGCCCGGCGGGGTCCATTATGCCGAGCTCGGCCCCGGGCGGGGAACGCTCGCGGCCGACGCGTTGCGGGCGATGCGCGGAATCGGGCTTCAGCCGCCGGTCGAACTGGTCGAGACCAGCCCCGCCCTCCGCGACGAGCAACTCAGCCGAATCGCCGCTGCGCGCTGGCATGACGATGTCGACGGCCTGCCGACGCAGGGCCCGCTGCTGATCGTCGCCAACGAGTTTTTCGACGCGCTGCCGGTGCGCCAGTTCGTGCGCGCGGCCGACGGCTGGCGCGAGCTGGTGGTGGCGGCGGCCGAGGGAGACCGGTTCCGGCGCGAGCCGGGTCCGCCGGCCGACGAGGCGCTCCCCGCTGCGGACCTCGGCACGGTCGTCGAGCGCTCGCCGGCGTCGGTGGAGATCGCGGCCAGGCTGGCTCGGCGGCTTGCCGCGCAGGGCGGGGCGGCGCTGTTCATCGATTACGGGCACGAGCGGCGCGGCATCGGCGACACGCTGCAGGCGGTGTCGAACCATGTTTATGCCGACCCATGGGAAGCGCCGGGGACTCGGGACCTCACCGTCCATGTCGATTTCGAGGCGCTCCACGACGCGGCCAAGGCCGAGGGCGTTCGGGTGTTCGGAGCGATCGGGCAGGGACGGTGGCTGCGGGCGATGGGGATCGACCTGCGCGCGGCGCAGCTCGCCAAGGCGGCGCCGGAACGGACCGAGGAGATCGTCGCCGCTCGCGAGCGGCTGAGCGCGCCCGAGCAGATGGGCCGACTGTTCAAGGTGATGGCGCTCATCGCGCCGCGCTGGCCCGAGCCGGAAGGGTTTTGACGTGATCGCTTACAGGGACGCCGGCCCCGACGACGCCGCCTTGATGTCGCGCCTCGGCAAGCAGACGTTCGTCGAGACGTTCGGCCATCTCTACACGCCCGAGAATCTGGCCGCGTTCCTCGAGAATCATTCGGCGGCGAACTGGCACGGCGAGCTGTCGAGCCCGGACTTCGCGATCCGCATCGCCGAGGATGCCGGGACAGCGGCCGGCTTCGCCAAGGTCGGGCCGCCGTCACTGCCGTTCGAGGTGACCGGTCCGACAGCCGAGCTCAGGCAGCTCTACCTGCTCAAGCCGTGGCACGGGCAGGGCGTGGCTCACGCGCTGATGGACTGGGCGATCGAGGAGGCGAAACGGCGCGGCGCCGAGCAGCTCTACCTCTCCGTCTTCGTCGACAACCACCGCGCGCGCCGCTTCTACGACCGCTATGGGTTCGAAGCGGTCGGGACCTACGACTTCATGGTCGGCACCCACGCCGACCTCGACATCATCATGCGGAAGCTTCTGTCGCCGCCCTTCGTCACCCCGGACTTGATCCGGGGTCCACCTTCTTGAGGGGAGCTGAGAGAAGAAGGTGGATGCCGGATCAAGTCCGGCATGACGGGTTAGGCGCGGGTGGCGCGCATCGCCGCGCGTCGCTACATGCGCCGCGATGAGCGATGTCCGTCAATTCACGGTGAGCGAGGAGGATGACGGAATCCGCCTCGACCGCTGGTTCAAGCGCAACCTGCCGGAAGCGAATTTCACCGCGGTCGCGCGGATGGCCCGGACCGGCCAGCTGCGCGTCGACGGCAAGCGCGCCGCGCCCGGCGACCGGATCGAGGCCGGCCAGGTCATCCGGATCCCGCCGATCGCTCCGGAGGAGCACGCGCCGGCGCCGAGGAAGCCGGTCCGCAAGCTGAGCGAGGACGAGATCGCCTTCGCCCGCTCGATGGTGATCAGCGAGGATCCGGCGGCGATCGTGCTCAACAAGCCGCCCGGCCTCGCCACCCAGGGCGGCACCAAGACGACGGAGCATGTCGACGGCCTGCTCGGCGGGCTCGTCGACGAGGATGCGGCACGGCCCAAGCTCGTCCACCGGCTCGACAAGGACACGTCGGGCGTGCTGCTGGTGGCGCGGACTCCGCGCGCCGCAGCTTTCTTCTCCAAGTCCTTCTCCGGGCGGACCGCGCGCAAGATCTATTGGGCGGTGGTGATGGGCGTTCCGTCGATCGACGACGGAATCATCGACCTCCCCATCGCCAAGCAGCCCGGCACCGGCGGCGAGAAGATGCATGTCGACGAGGAGAACGGCCAGGCCGCGCGCACCCGCTACCGGGTGATCGAGCGCGCCGGCAACCGCGCCGCCTTCGTCGAGCTCCAGCCCTTCACAGGCCGAACCCACCAGCTTCGAGTCCACATGGCGGCGATCGGCCACCCGATCGTCGGCGACGGCAAATATGCGGGGCAGGAAAGCTACCTGACCGGCTCGATCAGCCGCAAGCTCCACCTTCACGCGCGCCGCCTTCGCATCGACCATCCCGACGGCGGCCGAATCGACGTCACCGCCGAGCCGCCCGAGCATTTCGCCGCCACCCTCGCCTCGCTCGGCTTCGATCCCGCCGCCGGAGACCTCGAGATCGACGAGGCGCCGCCGCCAAGCCGCGAGCAGCAGAAGGCAAAAGCCAGGCAGCACGCCAAGCAGGTCCGCAAGGAACGCCGCGGCGAGCGCCGCAATCGCGGCGGCGGGAAAAGACGGTGAGGCACGCTGCAACGTCATCCTCCTTGTCGCAGCAGGCGATGGAGAAAGGGACCACCCGAAGGGTGGTGGAGGGGCTTGGCGTGGTCCTGCCCCTCCACCGCTCGCTTCGCCAGCGGTCCCCCTCCCCATCGCCGCTGGCGCGGGGCCAGGGAGGATAAGGGTGCATCCCAACCGCGTCTTCCACTGGACCGACGAGCAGGAGATGCTCGCCTTCGTCGCTCAGGTGTCGTTCGCGACGATCTGCGTCGACGGGCCGGCGGTGGTTCATGCGCCGCTCGTCGTGGCGGGACCGGACCGGCTGCTCTTCCACGTGTCCCGCAGCAACGCTGCGGCCGACAAGCTGGATCGCGCGAGGGCGGTCGCGTCGGTGCTCGGCCCGGACTTCTATGTGAGCCCAGACTGGTACGGGACGGACGACCAGGTGCCGACCTGGAACTATGTCGTGGTCGAGGCGCAAGGCCCGCTGCGGCGGCTGGACGAGTGCGAGCTTGCTGCCCTGCTCGACGATCTCAGCGCGGATCATGAGAAGCGTCTCGCGCCCAAGACGCCCTGGACCCGCGACAAGATGACGCCCGGCCGGTTCGAGACGATGCTGAAGGCGATCGTCGGCTATGAGCTGCGCATCGAGGCGCTGCGCGGCACTCGCAAGCTCGGCCAGAACAAGAAGGCCGAGGAGCGCGCGCGGGTGGCCGCGGCTCTGGAGGCGATTGGTGAGGCCGAGGCGGCGGCGTTGACCCGTTCCTCCCTGCCGCGAAGCGGCGGGGAGGAACAGGGATGAACCGCCTCGCCATCTTCGACTGCGACGGGACGCTGGTGGACAGCCAGCACGCCATCTGCGCGGCTATGGAGGCGTGCTTCGACGCGGTCGGGCTGCCCAGGCCGCCGCAGGAGAGGACCCGGCGGGTGGTTGGCCTCAGCCTCGTCGAGGCGATGCAGGCGATGGCCCCGGATGCGCCGCCGGACCTGCATGCCGAAATGGCCGAAGCCTACAAGACCGCGTTCCAGCGCATGCGCCTCTCGGACTCGGTTGACGAGCCTTTGTTCGACGGCATCGCCGACCTGCTCGACGCGCTCGATGCCGACGGCTTCCTGCTCGGAGTCGCCACCGGCAAATCGGACCGCGGCCTCAACCTGTGCCTCGATTGCCACGGCCTCGCCCACCGGTTCATGACGCTGCAGACCGCCGACCGCCACCCGTCCAAGCCGCATCCGAGCATGATCAAGCAGGCGATGGCCGACGCGGGCGCCGCACCTGACACGAGCTGGATGATCGGCGACACCAGCTACGACATAGCCATGGCGCGCGCCGCCGGAGTGACCGCGATCGGGGTCGCCTGGGGCTATCACGATCCGCAAGAATTGTGGGACGCGGGCGCGCATCACGTCGCCAGCCATCCGCGGGAGGTCATCGAGCTGATGAGAAAGCCGGCATGAGCGACATCGACCAGCGCACCTGGCGCAACCGGTTCATCGTCATGAACCTGGTTCAGATCGGCGGCACGATCGTCGTGCTGCTGGCGCTTCTGCTGTGGCAGTCGAGCGTCTTCGTCGAGGGCGGCCACTGGATCGGCTTCCCGCTGGCGCTCGCCGGCCTGGTGATCAGCTTCTTCGGGCCGCGAATGATGGCCAGGAGATGGAAGCGGCCGAGCGAACCATGAAGCGATTCTACAAGCAAGTCAGCGTCGCTCCGGAAGGCCCCGGCTTCGCCCTGCGGCTCGACGAGCGCGGCGTGAAGACCCCCGCCCGCGCCGGCCTGGTCGTGCCGAGCGCGGCGCTGGCCGAGGCGATTGCGGCGGAATGGTCGGCTCAGGGCGAGGAGATCGACCCGCGTTCGATGCCGCTCACCGGCCTCGCCAACGCCGCGATCGACCGGGTCGCGCCGGACCCGCAGGCGTTCGCGGCGCGGCTCGCCGAATATGCCGAGAGCGACCTGCTCTGCTACCGCGCCGAAACACCCGACAAATTGGTAGCGCGCCAGGCGGAGCGCTGGGACCCGATCCTCGCCTGGGCGCGGCGGCGCTTCGACATCGAGCTCGCCGTCATTTGCGGGATCATGCATCAGCCGCAGAGCGCAGCGGCGATCCAGCAGCTCGCTCGCGTCGTCGCGGCGCGTGGGCCGTTCGAGCTTGCCGGCCTGTCGCCGCTGGTGACGGTCAGCGGGTCGCTGGTCATCGCGTTGGCGCTGGCCGAACGGGCGATCGGCCTCGAGGACGCGTGGAACGCGGCCAGCCTCGACGAGCAATGGCAGCTCGAGCAATGGGGCGATGATTCCGAGGCAAGCGCGGCACTCGAGGCACGGCGCAAGGATTTCGAGGCCGGCGCGCGTTTCCTGGAGCTGCTCGCGAGCTAGCTCCCCTCCTTGCGGGAGGGGCTGGGGGAGCGGGTGTCCGGCTGGCGAGCGTGGACCTCGAACATGCCCTCCCCCTTAATCCCCTCCCGCTTGCGGGAGGGGAGGCTTCAAACGTCGGTCGGCGCGTCGGCCGGGGCGGCTATGCGGCCGTGAGGGATAAACCAGGCGACGATGGCGCCGCCGAGGCTCAGCGTCAGGGCATTGCCGAGGAAGCTGTAGAGCGCGTTGCCCCAATCATGGTGGAGGTAGATCGGCTCGCCGAAGCGGATGAACGCCGCCGCGGCGACCGCGACAGGAATGATCAACCGCACCCGAGAGGCGAGGTCGGGTACGCGCCGATCGATGCCCAGCAGGCCGAGCCCGACCAGCAGGGCTGTCACGAAGTTGAGAACGAGCCCCCAAACGAACATCGCCGGATCGTTCGCGGCGTGGCGCCCGGTATTGTAGTGGACCGTCGCGATCGGGCCCTGGCCGTACATCACGGTCTGCTCGGCCGTGTTGGGATCGGGCACGGCATAGGTGCCGGTGCGCGGCAGGTTCAGCGCCAGGGCGCTCTGCAGCTGGGCGGCCTCCGCGTTGCCGATATTGCCGGTGCCAAGTCCGTTCAAGGGCGTCGCGAACAATAGGAAGCTCACGATCAGCATCGCAACTGCGGCCACCGCCGCACCGATGATTACCCGCACCATCGCGCTCTCCCTTGGCTGTTTCGCGTAGCCATAAACGTCATTGCGAGCGAAGCGAAGCAATCCAGACGCTGAAGCTGGATCGCTTCGTCGCCTGACGGCTCCTCGCAATGACGGTTACGCCGGCCGGCCGCCGATCAGCTCGCGCACGAAGTCGTGGAGGAAGACCCGGCGCGTCGCCTTGAGCCGCTCGGCCTTGAGGATGTTGTGGACCAGCTCGCGGCACTTTTCCGCATTGTTGTTGATCAGCACATAATCATATTCGGCCCAGTGGCTGATCTCCGCCGTGGCGCGCGCCATGCGGGTGCCGATGACCTCCTCGCTGTCGGTTCCGCGGCTGCGAAGGCGGCGCTCCAGCTCGGTCATCGACGGCGGCAGGATGAACACCCGGACGATATCCGGGTCGACCTGCTTCAGCTGCTGCGTGCCCTGCCAGTCGATGTCGAGGAGGACGTCGCGGCCATTCTCGATCGCCTTGATGACCTCGTTGCGAAGGGTGCCGTAGCGATAGCCGAAGACATGCGCCCATTCGAGGAAGGCGCCGGTCTCGCGCATCCGGTCGAATTCCTCGTCGGTGACGAAATGATAGTCGCGGCCCTCGACCTCGCCGGGCCGCTTCGGGCGCGTCGTCGCGGAGACCGACATGGCGATGCCGTCGTCCGATTCGAGGATCATCCGGGCGATGGTGGACTTGCCCGCGCCGCTCGGGCTGGACAGGACGAACAGCAGGCCGCGGCGCTGGAAGGCGGATGCGATTTCCATGGGCGCTAGTGGCGGAACCCGGCGCTTAAGGTCAAGGCCAAGGTCGGAGGTGTCGATGCGCTATGTCGCTTTGTTGCGCGCGGTGAACGTGGGCGGATGCAAGCTGCCGATGGCGGAGCTTCGCGAGGTCTGCGCCGAGCTCGGCTGGGACAAGGTCGAAACCTATATCCAGAGCGGCAATGTGGTGTTCGAGGCATCGGGCAGGCCGGCGTCGCTCGAAGCGGCGCTTGAGAAGGCGGTGGCGAAGCGATTCGGCTTCGAGCGGCCGGTGATCGTGCGCAGCGCCAGGCAATGGGCCGACTATGCCAAGGGATCGCCCTTCCCCGAAGCGGAGCGGGAGGAGCCCAATCGCCTGATGCTCGCGCTGTCCAAGAACCCGCCCAAGGCGGATGCGCCTGCGGTGCTGGAAGCGAAGGCGGCGGCGGGCGAGCAGGTGAAGCTCAAGGGCGATGCCCTGTGGGTCCACTACCCGGCCGGCGCCGGAACGTCGAAGCTGACCCCGGCCCTGTTCGACAAGGCCGCCGGCTCTCCCGTCACCCAGCGCAACTGGCGGACGGTGCTGAAGCTGCAGGAAATGCTGCAGGCCTGACTCCCCTCCCGCTTGCGGGAGGGGGTGTCCGACCGGACTGTCCCGGCGGCGGCAAGAACAGCCCCGCCCCTCAATCCCCTCCCGCAAGCGGGAGGGGAGGCTTCAAGCCCCGCCGATTCCCTCGATCACGCGGCCGGTGCCGAGGCAGGTCGGGCAAGTGCCGCCGTCGACCTGCCCGGAGCCGTTGCAGTCGGGGCAGACATTCTCGCCCGTACCCGGTGTGCCCGGAGGCGCCATGTCTCCGGGGGCGATCTCGTCCTTGGCCATGCGCGGCCTCCTGCTTTGCCGGCAGGAAAGCGCGGCAAGGCCGGCGAGGGTTCCTATCCTCCCCGCGTTTTCGCGGGGAGGGGGACCAGCGAAGCTGGTGGAGGGGCGGCGGCGCAGCCACCGACTCTTCACGAAGACGCGCTTCGCGCGCCCCTCCACCGCCTTTCGGCGGTCCCCCTCCCCGGCAAATGCCGGGGAGGATAAATTCAGCGGCCGAGCATCCGCTCCGGCCTGACCACGCGGTCGAAGGTCGCTTCGTCGACGAGGCCGAGCTCGAGGCCGGCTTCCTTCAGCGTCAGGCCCTTCTTGTGGGCGTGCTTGGCGATGTTCGCGGCATTGTCGTAGCCGATCTCCGGCGCCAGCGCGGTGACCAGCATCAGCGAGCGGCCGACCAGCTCGGCGATCTGGCGCTCGTTCGCCTCCATCCCCTCGACGCAGCGCTCGGCAAAGCTGGTCATGCCGGTGGCCAGCAGGTGGATCGAGCGAAGCACGTTGGCGCCGATCAGCGGCATGAACACGTTCAGTTCGAAATGGCCCTGCATCCCGCCGACGGTCACCGCCTGGTGATTGCCGATGACCTGGGCGGCGACCATCGTCAGCGATTCGCACTGGGTCGGGTTGACCTTGCCCGGCATGATCGAGCTGCCCGGCTCGTTCGCCGGAAGCGACAGCTCGCCGAGGCCCGAGCGCGGGCCGGAGCCGAGGAAGCGGATGTCGTTGGCGATCTTGTTGAGTGCGACCGCCAGGGTGTTGAGCGCTCCGGAGAAGAAGACGAGGCCGTCCTTGGTGGCGAGCTGCTCGAACTTGTTCGGCGCGCTTTCGAATTTCGTGCCCGCGATGTCGCTGATCGCGGCGACCATGTCCGCTGCCCAGTCTTGCGGGCAGTTGAGGCCGGTGCCGACCGCGGTGCCGCCGATGGCGAGCTTGCGGATGTCGCCGTCGAGCGACCCCTGGATCCGTGCCCGGCAGCTGACGAGCTGCGCGACATAGCCCGAAAACTCCTGGCCGAGAGTCAGCGGGGTCGCATCCTGCGTATGGGTTCGGCCGATCTTGACGATATGGTCCCACGCCTTCGCCTTGGCGTCGAGCGCGTTGGTCAGGATCTCCAGCGCCGGCAGGAGCACGGCCTCGGTCGCAAGCACCGTCGCGACGTGGAGCGCTGTCGGGAAGCTGTCGTTCGACGACTGGCTCATGTTGACATGGTCGTTGGGGTGGACCGGCGACTTGCCGCCGCGGGTGCCGGTCAGCTTCTCGTTGGCGTAGCCGGCGATCACCTCGTTGACGTTCATGTTGGTCTGGGTGCCGGAGCCGGTCTGCCAGATCACCAGCGGGAACTGGTCATCCAGCTTCCCGCTCGTGATCGCCCGCGCGGCGTCCTCGATCGCGGCGACGATCTTGCCGTCGAGCCCATGCTTGCCGTTCACCCGCGCCGCGGCCTGCTTCACGATCGCCTGGGCGTGGACGATTCCGATCGGCATCCGCTCGGTCGGGCCGAACGGGAAGTTCTCGATCGAGCGCTGGGTCTGGGCGCCCCAATAGGCGCCGGCCGGGCATTCGATGGCGCCGATGGAATCGGTCTCGGTGCGGGTCTGGGTCTGGGTGCTCATGGGGTCCCCCGGGCTTCGTCATGCTGAACTTGTTTCAGCATCCAATTTCGTGACGCGCGCCATGCTCGACAATGGACCCTGAAACAAGTTCAGGGTGACAGCCTGTCGGGGCCGTCACTTCTTCCGGCTGAAATCCACCGACACGACGTTGCTGCCGTCCTCGAGCGGCTCGCCGACCGGGCGGTCGTTCTCCGCGTCGTGGGTTTCCTCGGCCTCGTCCTCGTCTTCTTCCGACGCCTGGAACTGGAGCTGGAACTTGACCTCGGGGTCGAAGAAGACGGTGATCGCCGAGAAGGGGATGTGGAGCTTGGCCGGCATCTGGTTGAAGCTCAGGCCGACCTCGAACCGGTCCTCCTGCACCTTCAGGTCCCAGAAGCGGTTCTGGATGACGATGGTCATCTCGTCCGGGAAACGGTCGCTGAGGTGCTTGGGGATGTCGACCCCCGCGGCGCCGGTCTTGAAGGTGATGTAGAAATGGTGGCCGCCGGGCAGCCCGCCATTCTTCTCGACCTCGCCGAGCACCCGGCCGACCACGGCGCGTAGCGCCTCCTGGACGATCTCGTCATAGGGAATCAGGCTGTCGGGAGTCTCGTCGGTCATCACGGGCGACGGTAGCGCCGCCGGTGTGCGGGTCAACCCGGTTGGAACCGCAGAATTTGCCAATCAGGGTTAGGAACCAGCAGTCGTTCCCGTCATCCCGGGCTTGATCCGGCATCCACCTTTCTCCACTCCGCCGCGAAGAGGATGAACCCCGGATCAAACCCAGGGGTGACGGAGGACGCGATGCCGATCGACCCGACCTTGCCCTATGACGACAGCAACATCTTCGCGCGGATCCTGCGCGGGGAGCTGCCCTGCTCGAAAGTCTATGAGGACGATCATGTCCTCGCCTTCAACGACATCTCGCCGCAGGCGCCGACCCACATATTGGTGATCCCCAAGGGCCCCTATGTTTCCTGGGACGATTTTTCGGAGCGGGCGAGCGACGCGGAGATCGCGGGCTTCGTCCGCGCCGTCGGCAGGATCGCCCGCGACAAGGGCCTCGCCGGCGACGGCTACCGGCTGCTTGCCAATGTCGGCCTGCACAGCGGCCAGGAAGTGCCCCACCTCCACGTCCACATCTTCGCCGGCAGGCCGCTGGGGCCGATGCTCAGCCGCTGAGTTCCTCCCTGTCCGCGAAGGCGATGGGGAGGGGACCATCTGCGCAGCAGATGGTGGAGGGGTAATCTCTTGAGGTG
>JAEZFL010000049.1 GCA_023417515.1 Pseudomonadota bacterium
CTCGCGGAGCGCGCGGTCGAAGGCGGCTGGTCGCGCCCCTATTTCGCGGACGAGCCCTGCTTCGACGTCGAGGGCGGCCGCCACCCGGTCGTCGAGGACGCGCTTCGCGCCCGCGGCGAGCGCTTCGTCGCCAACGACCTCAGCCTGGGCGAGCAGAAGCGGCTGTGGCTGGTCACCGGTCCGAACATGGGCGGCAAGTCGACCTTCCTGCGTCAGAATGCCCTCATCGCCGTCCTCGCCCAGGCCGGCGCCTACGTGCCGGCAGCGCGGGCGAAGCTCGGCCTCGTCGACCGCCTGTTCAGCCGCGTCGGCGCCTCGGACAATCTCGCCCGTGGCCGCTCGACCTTCATGGTCGAGATGGTCGAGACCGCCGCAATCCTCGCGCAGGCGACCCCCGACAGCTTCGTCATCCTCGACGAGGTCGGCCGCGGCACCTCGACCTATGACGGCCTCGCCATCGCCTGGGCGGTGGTCGAGTGGGTCCACGAAAACTGCCGGAGCCGCTGCCTGTTCGCGACCCATTATCACGAGCTCACCCGCCTCGCCGAACGGCTCGACGCCCTGTCGCTCCACCATGTCCGCGCGCGCGAGTGGAAAGGCGACCTCGTCCTCCTCCACGAGGTCGCGCCGGGTCCGGCCGACCGCTCCTATGGCATCGCCGTGGCCCGGTTGGCGGGGCTTCCCCCCGCCGTCCTCGCCCGCGCCAAGTCGATCCTCGCCAAGCTGGAAAGTGGCCGTGCCGCCACGGGCGGGATCGCCGCAGGCCTCGACGACCTCCCGCTGTTCGCCGCCGCTCAGGAGGAAGAAGAGGCGCAATGCGACGCCATCCGAGCCGCGGTGGAATCGCTCGACATCGACAGCCTCAGCCCGCGCGAGGCTCTCGACACGCTCTACCGGCTCAAGCAGCTGGCGCGAGAATAGGCGACCCGCTCATGTCGAGCGAAGTCGAGACATCCCGTCGAGCGCAGCCGAGGCGCTCATATGTTCTCGGCTTCGCTCGAACAGGTCTCTCGACTGCGCTCGAGACGGGCGGACCGTGCTATGTCCGTTCGATGATCGTGTAATTGACCTCGGCCCGCCGGCGGAAGCCGAGCGATCCGTACAGCGCGAGTGCGGCCGCGTTATCGGGATAGGAATGGAGCCACGGAATCTCGCCGCGCTCCACGATGCGCCCTGCGACGATGCTGATCAGCCCCTTGGCGAGGCCTTGGCCGCGATGGTCGGGATGGGTGCACACCGCGCTGACCTCGGTGAACTCGCCCACCTTCATCCGCTCGCCGGCCATGGCGATGAGCCGCCCCGCCGGGTCGCGCACGCCGATGAAGCCGCCCAGCGCCGAGGTTCGTTCGAAGAAGGGGCCGGGCCGGCACAGGGACGCCAGTTCGAGCGCGTCCGCTTCGTCCGCCTCGCCGAGCTCCAGGAACGGCACGTCCGCCTCCGGTCCCGCGATCCCGTCCTCCGCGACGAGCTGCACGATCGGAGAGTCCACGACGAGACGCGTGCCTCGCGGCAGCGGCCAGCGCTCGCGCTCGACCAGCGCCGCCTGCGCGCCAGCCGGCACCAGCTCCGCCATCGCCGCCAGGCTCGCTTCCGAAGAATCCTCGCCGGCAATGAACATCGCATAAGGCCGCTCGTAGCCGACCGCTTTCCCGCCGCCGATCGCGAGCTGCGCCTGGCGCGAATGGAGCGCGTTCCACACGGGGCGGTCGAGCGGGTGGGACATGGCGCCATCCTAATGGCGTGACGCGCCTCGCCGCACCCCTTATCTTGCAAGCGATATGTCCGGCCCGTTCGACAGCCTCGCGAACCGCCGCGCCATCGTCGACCGGCGCGGCCTCGCCGATCGCCTGCGCGAGGCGGATCGCGGGGAGGCCGCAACGCTCCTCAAGCAAGCGCTCGCCGATGGTCGCGCCGAGATCGACCGGCGCCTGCTCGATCAGCCTTATGCCGGCAGCGAGAGCGCCGCCGCGACGGCCTTCCTCACCGACCAGATCCTGCGCCTCGCCCATGACTTCGTGGTCGAGCGCCTTCATCCGCAGGCCGGCTCGAGCGAGGCGGACCGCCTGCTGCTCCTCGGCCTGGGGGGATATGGCCGCGGCGAGATGGCGCCGCACAGCGATGTCGACCTCAGCTTCGTCACGCCATCGGCCCCCGGCGACCGGGCCGGGCAGGTCATCGAATCGCTGCTCTACCTGCTCTGGGATCTCGGCCTCACCATCGGCCACTCCGTGCGCTCGCTCGACGATGTCATCGCGGCGACGCTCGACGACCACACCGCCCGCACGGCGATGCTCGAATCGCGCTACATCTGGGGGGACGAGCGCCTCCACGAGGAGGTCCAGGCGCGCTTTCAGACCGAGGTCATCGCCGGCAACGTCGGCAAGTTCGTCACCGAGAAGCTGGAGGAGCGCGAGGCGCGCCACCTGCGCCTGGGCGACAGCCGCTACGTCGTCGAGCCCAACGTCAAGGACGGCAAGGGCGGCCTGCGCGATCTCCACGCCCTCTTCTGGATCGGCAAATATGCCTATCGAGTCCGCTCGGCTGCCGATCTCGTCGATGTCGGCCTGTTGTCGAAGCAGGAGCTCGGCCAGTTCCAGCGCGCCGAGCGCTTCCTATGGGCGGTGCGCTGCCATCTTCATTCCATCGCCGGCCGCGCCGAGGAGCGGCTGACCTTCGACTATCAGCGCGAGATCGCGAGCCGCATGAATTATGCCGGCCGCCACGGCAACGCGCCGGTCGAGCGTTTCATGAAGCATTATTTCCTTCACGCGCGCACCGTCGGCGACCTCACCGGCGCGTTCCTCGCTCAGCTCGACGAGCGCTTTGCCAAGCGCGGTCGCCGGCTGATGTTCCCGACGCTTCGCCGGCGCCCGCGCAACCTCAACGGCTTCATGCTCGATCGTGGCCGACTCGCCGTTCCGAGCGACGACTTCCTCGCCGAGGCCCCGGTTCGGCTGATCGAGGCCTTCCAGCTCGCCGACGCCCACAATCTCGAAATCCACCCGGTGGCGCTTCGGGCGATCGCCCGCCAGGCCAGGCTGATCGATGCCTCGGTCCGCGCCGACCCGCGCGCCAACGCCCTGTTCCTCGACGTGCTGACCAGCCCACGCCGGCCGGATGTCGTGCTTCGCTGGATGAACGAGGCCGGCGTGTTCGGCCGCTTCGTTCCCGATTTCGGCCGGGTCGTCGCTCAGATGCAGTTCGACATGTATCATCATTATACGGTCGACGAGCACACCATCCGCGCCATCGGCCTGCTCGCCCGGCTCGAGCGCGGAGAGTTGAAGGACGAGCACAAGCTCGCCACCGGCCTGTTCAAGCGCATCGCCTCGCGCCGGGTCCTCTATGTCGCCGTGCTTCTCCACGACATCGCCAAGGGCCGTCGCGGCGACCACAGCATCGTCGGCGCGGAGATCGCCAGGTCGCTCTGCCCGCGCTTCGGCCTGACCCCGGCCGAGACCGAGCAGGTCGCCTGGCTGGTGCGCTGGCACCTCCTGCTGTCCTCGACCGCTCAGAAGCGCGACATCTCCGATCCTCAGACGATCCGCGATTTCGTCGAGCGGGTGAAGAGCCTCGAACGGCTGCGCCTGCTCCATATCCTCACCGTGGTCGACATCCGCGCGGTCGGCCCCGGCACCTGGAACAGCTGGAAGGGCCAGCTGATCGCCAATCTGTTCGAGGCGGCGGAGGAAGTGCTCCGTCTCGGCCACAAGCAGCGCGGCCGGCTCGAGCAGGTGGCTGCGGTCCAGGACGATGTGGCGGCGTCGCTCGGTTGGGACCGGGATCGATTCGCGGCCCATGCCGCGCGCCTCGTCGACAGCTACTGGCTCGCCGAGCCGCCGCAGGTGATCGAGCGCAACGCCCGCTTCGTCGCCGCCGCGGACTCCGCCCCGGGCTTGCACCAGGCCATCGAGCTGGTTCCTCAACCGGACCGTGGCGCGACCCTGGTGAGCGTCTACACGCCCGACGAGCCCGGCCTCTTCTACCGTATCGCCGGGGCGATCTCGCTGTCGGGCGGCAACATCATCGACGCGCGCATCCACACCACGGCCGACGGCATGGCGCTCGACAATCTGCTTGTGCAGGACGGCGCGTCGTCGGGCCCGTTCACCGAGCCCCATCGCCTGCAGAGGCTCGAGCAGGCGGTGCGCTCCGCGGTGTCGGGACAGGAACCGTCGGTCGAGCGCCTCCAGGCCCGAGCGCTCCCGCTGCTGCGCGCCGAGGCCTTCTCGATCGAGCCGGCCGTGTTCGTCGATAACAAGGCGTCCGGCCGCTACACCGTCGTCGAGGTCAATGCCCGCGACCGCGACGCCTTGCTGTGCGAGCTCGCCAAGGCGATCTACGACAATGAAGCGACGATCCGCTCGGCCCACATCGCCACTTATGGCGAGCGCGCGGTCGACGTCTTCTACCTGACCGACCGCGACGGCAGGAAGATCGAGTCCACCTTCCATCTGGAGGCGATCCGTTCGAGCCTGGTCCGCGCCGCGCTCGAGCCCGACCGCCGCGAGTCCGAGCTCGCCGCCGAATAGCCGCGCCTGACGGGAAAAGAGAAAGGGCCCCGCCTCGCGGCGGAGCCCCCTCTCTCCTCGTCGGTCTTGGCCTTTAGAAGCGGAACCGCCCGGTGATGCCGTAGGTCCGCGGCTCGGCGAGGTAGGCGGAGAACAGCTGGTTCGCGTTGCCGAAGCCCTGCGTCGCACCGAAATTGGCGACATGGGCGCGGCTGTTGGCGCCCTGCACCGGCGTGTTGAACGCGACCTGGGTATATTCCTCGTCGAACAGGTTCTGCGCCCAGACTTCAAGCGACCAGCGCTGCTCCGGCCCGCGGATGCCGACTCGGCCGTTGACCACCAGGAAGCCGTTCTGCTCCTTCTCCGGGAACAGGTCGGAGCCGGTGTTGAAGTCGTCGGTCAGTCGGCCGTCCAGGTAGAAGAGGCCGGACATGCCGCTGTTGCCGATCGGCGGCGTCCACGCGACCGACGCCGTCGCGACATGCTCCGGAGCGTTCGACATATTGTCGCCCGGCAGCAGGAACAGGAACGGGTCGAGCGGCTCGCCGGTGCTGCTGCCGATCAGATTGCCGCGATATCTGGTGTCCGTGTAGGTGTAGCCGAGGTTGATCGCCAGGTCCGGATGCGGACGCATGCTGAACTCCAGCTCCACGCCGGTCGAGGTGACGCCGTAGGTCACGTCGTCCGCGGCGCAGCCGCCGGTCACCGCTGACGGATCCGAATCCGCGCCGTCACCGCCGATCAGGTTGTTACAGCCGTTGATGTTCTGGACGATGAACACCGTGCCGTTGAACGTGTTGAGCTGGAAGTCGCGGAAGCGCTGGTGGAACGCCGCCGCCGCGAACTGGAAGCCCCGGCCGCTCAGCTTGAAGCCGATCTCATAGGCGTCGTTGATCTCCGCCCCGAACCGCAGATTGGCGGCGTCGGCGTTGGAGCGCGGCGACAGGGCCGAGCCGAGGTCCGAGCGGTCGAGGTTGTAGCCGCCCGCTTTGTAGCCGCGCGAGTAGCTCGCATAAATGAGCGTGTCGGGGTTGGGCTGGAAGGACAGCACCGCGGTGCCGGACAATTCGCCGTCGTCGAAGCTGTCGGTCGGATTGAGCGCGTTGAGCGAGCTGCTCGAGTTGCCGACGCAGGTCAGGGTGACGATGCCGCCGATGAACTGCCGGGCGGTCGCCGGGACGCCCGGGTTGGCCAGCAACGGGCCGAGCGCGGCCTGCTGGACCGGGCAGATCGTGTTATTGTTGTTGAAGCGCCCTTCGAACGCCTTGTCTTCCATCGTGTAGCGGGCGCCCAGCGTCAGGTTGAGCCGGTCGGCGAGATTGATGATGTTGTGCGTGAAGATCGCGAAATTCTGGCTTTCCTGCAGATATTCCGCGCGGACGTCGCCGACATTGTTGACCGTGCTCAGGCGATCGAGGCCGGCAAGGACCGCGGGTCCGAGAGCTGGACCGAACGCCGCCGGCGAGACCACCGTGGCGCGGCCCGCCGCGCTCAGGCAGCCCGGGGCCGCCGGGTTGCGCAGCACCGCGGCCGGGTTGAGGGTGGCAACGAGGCGGCAGGCGGCGAAAGCGCCATATTGGCTGCCGAACATCGTATTGTCGACGACGGTCAGGTCTTCCTGGGCGAAATAGGCGCCGACGAGCCAATCGAGAGCGCCGTCGAACGCCGTGCCGTTAAACCTCAGCTCCTGGGTGAACGTGTTGAACTCGCGGAACACGTTGCCGTCGGCCGCGCGGAACAGGATGTCGACATTGTTGTAGTCGATGTCCGCGGCGCCGCCCGACTTGTAGCCGCGATAGGCGGTGATCGACGTCAGGTTGATGTTGCCGAAGTCATAATCGATCTGCAGCGATCCGCCGTAATCGGTCGTCTCGTTGCGGAAGGTGCGGCCTGGCGACACGTCGATCAGGCGGTTGTACGGATCGCCCTCCGAAGAGAAGCGGGCGCCGAGCGAGCGAAGCACGGTCTCGATGCGGTTCTCGCTGGGCGAATATTGGAAGTCGCCGGGCTGGCCGGGCGTCGGGTCGATGGTCTCGCGGGTCTCGATGAACACCGCGCCGCAGCAGCTTTCGTCGCGCCACGTATAGTCGCCGATCAGTCGGATCGACAGCGCGTCGGTCGGCTCGAACAGCAGCTGGGCGCGGGTGAACAGGCGGTTGCGGTCGTTGACGTCGGGCTCGGTGCCGCCGGTCGGGTTGACCACCGTGTAGAAGCCGTCGCGCCGGACATAGACCGCGTCGAGGCGGGCGCCGATCGTCTCGCTCAGCGGACCGCTGATCGCGCCGGCGACGCGCACATGGTCGTAATTGCCGTAAGTGAGCTCGGCGAAGCCCTCGAGCTCGCGCATGTTCGGACGGCGGCTGATGATGTGGATGAGGCCGGCCGAGGCGTTGCGGCCGAACAGGGTGCCCTGCGGCCCGCGCAACACCTCGACCCGCTCGATCTCGCCGAGTTCGTTGAGGCCGATGCCGGAGCGCGAGCGGTAGACGCCGTCGATGAACACCGCGACCGAGCTTTCGAGGCCCGGATTGTCGCCGACCGTGCCGATGCCGCGGATACGGGCCGAGCCGTTGGCTTCCGAGCCGGTCGACGAGACGAGCAGGGACGGCGCCAGCTGGTTCAGCGCGCGGATGTCGGTCGCGCCGCTATTCTGAAGGGACTCGCCGTTGACCACGTTCACGGCGATCGGAACGTCCTGCAGGGCCTGCTGGCGGCCCTGGGCGGTGACGATGACGACGTCCTCGTCTCCCTGCTGGGCGACCGAGCCGGCCTCGACCGGGCTCTCGGTCGTCTGGTCGTCCTGCGCATAAGCGGGCGTCGCAAGCGCGAGCGCGCCAACCGACAGCATCCAATAGGCCTTGGACATCGTGATCTTCCCCTCCGTCTTAATGTTTGGAAGAGAAGCTACAGTGAAACGGGCCGTTTGCCATGCGAAACCCGCGCATTTCCGCGAGTTTTGGCACTTCATTGCATTTCCGCAACAGATTGGTTGCAGGGCAAAACCTATCGTCTTGCGGTGACGCTACGGAAAGGCGGAGTTGGCTGTTCGAGCCTGCGCGGCGGCGCGCACCGGCCGGGCACGCAAAAAGCCCCCGCCGGTGACAGCGGGGCTTCTTGAGCGGCTTGCGGCCGGACCTATTTGGGCGCCAGCACCATCAGCATCTGGCGGCCTTCCATGCGCGGATGCTGCTCGACCTTGGCGGTCTCGGCCGTGTCGGCCTGGACGCGCTGGAGCAGGTGCATGCCGAGCTGGCCGTGGGCGAGCTCGCGGCCGCGGAAGCGCAAAGTCACCTTGACCTTGTCGCCCTCGCCGATGAAGTCGTGGATCTTCTTCATCTTCACGTCGTAATCGTGATCGTCGATGTTCGGACGCATCTTGATCTCTTTGATCTCCTGCGTCTTCTGGGTCTTGCGGGCGAGGTTGGCCTTCTTCTGCGCCTCATATTTGTACTTGCCGACGTCCAGGAACTTGGCGACGGGCGGGTCCGCGTTGGGCGACACCTCGACGAGGTCGAGACCGACCTCGGCGGCGCGGGCGATCGCGACCTGCGTGTTCAGCACCCCGACATTCTCGCCCTTGTCGTCGATCACGCGAACGGTCGGCGACTGGATGAACTCGTTGTAGCGGGGGCCATTCATGGGCGGCGCCATGGGGCGGCGTGACATTGGCGGACGTATGGGGCGTAACTCCTGAAATGGTTCGATCGAGGCGGTTACTTAGTGCCGCGCGATGCCAAAAGGAAGCGGCGTCGAGCGCGCATTCATTCAATAAGGTGGAGCGCCTCGCCGCCCGCTGCGACAGCAGCGGCGGAAAGTCGGCGATCGAGCGTCGCAAGCCTGCCACCGCGTGACGCCGCAAGCGCAAGCAGATAGGTGTCGGTGACCTGGCCCGGGCTCGCGAGCGCCTCCGATCTCACATGCCGCGGATCGAACAGGCTGATATCGTCGCTCCAGAAGCTATGCCCATCCACGTGGAGGAGCCCGCCCAACAACTCGGCGGCCGCCGCCGGCGTGCCCGGTCCCTTCGGATAGCGCGGGTGTCCAAGGATACGGACCGCTCCATTCTCGGTCAGCGGGCACGTTGCCCAGCCCGATTTGGCTTTGTCTGCGAACCAGCGATCGGCGCGATCGTGATAGACGTGGTCCTGGTCGAGCAGCGCAATCAGAATATTGACGTCGAGCAGGTAGGTCACTCTTCTTCGTCGCGAAGGGCATTGACGAGTTCGAGCGTGATCACTGTCCCACGGCGCGGCAACGTAGGAAAGCCGCTTCGCGACCTTGCCCCGGAGGCGCGCCCTCTCATTCCCTTCCGCGCCAGATCGGAGACAACCTGACCGAGGGAGCGGCGGTCGCGTTCGGCAATTGCCCGCGCGACCGCAAGGACATCCTCATCAAGGCTGAGCGTCGTTCGCATGATACGCGCAACATAGCGCATCACGCATCACGCATCAACTGCGGCTCCCGGCCTCGTCGGTCTTGCGTCGGCCGGCATGAGAAGAAAGACCTTGCTTGCCAAAGACGCGCGCGCGAGCATGGCTCCGACGGGAGGCGGTCTCGATGGTGACCTGGATAGTTATGGCTGTGGCGGCACTGCTCCTGCTGGCAGTCGCCGCTGCTGTTCTGCAGTTCTTCTGGCGCCTGCTCCGTCCGATGCTCCGCCTCTTCGCTCTGGTTGCCCTTGGCCTCTTCATGGCCGGCGGCTTCACCGCCGGGTTGATTGCATTTCAAGAAGGAGCATGGCTGCCCGCCGCCGTATCCACGTTGGCGAGTTGGATCGCCTACCGGCTCCTCCGCCGTCTACTCGCGGCTCCTGCCCGAGCGCGCTCGGAGGCCATCGATCATGATCTCGCGCCACCCCCCACCAATGCCAACGAGGTGATGCTGTGGAAAGAATTTGCCGGCAGGCTTCGTTGGCACCAGCGCCATCGAGTCGCCTCGGTCCGCACCTCAATCCAGGCTTTCAACATCGAGAGGGCGTCGCCGTCCTTCTCCGCTGATCATCATTCTCTGGCCGTCACGCTTGATCGTCGAGTCCCTGAGCTCCTCACCGAGTGCCTCCGCCGATGCCGCGACGCGACGACGGATGAGCGGCGCATCTACTGCGAGAAGACTCTAGAGGCGCTCGAGAAGATCGCAGTGAAGGCGAATGCCGCCAGAACCGAGCTGCGCGAAGCGGATGATCACGAGCTTGACGTCCTTCACCATTATTTCGCGCAGGTTTCGGAACGGCCGACCGCGCCCTAGGCGCTCGTCCCTTCGCGCAGGTCCGGCGGCAGCGCCTCGCTGCGAAGCCGCTCGACCAGCGCGTCGAGGCCGAGAACTTCCTGGCGGGCGTCGGCGCCGAGCGGGCGCAGGGCGACGGTGCGCTCCTCGGCCTCGCGCTTGCCGATGACGAGCAGGTTGGGGACCCGCGCCAGGCTGTGCTCGCGCACCTTGTAGTTGATCTTCTCGTTGCGGAGGTCCGTCTCGACCCGCAGGCCTGCGGCGCCGAGCCTGGCGGCGACCTCCTTCGCATAATCGTCGGCGTCCGACACGATCGTCGCGACGACCGCCTGCACCGGCGCCAGCCACAAAGGGAACTTGCCGGTATAATGTTCGATCAGGATTCCGATGAATCGCTCGTAGGACCCGAAGATGGCGCGGTGGAGCATGATCGGCCGGTGCCGCTCGCCATCCTCGCCGACATAGGAGGCGTCGAGCCGCTCTGGCAGCACTCGGTCGGACTGAATCGTTCCGACCTGCCAGGTGCGGCCGATCGCGTCGGTGAGATGCCATTCGAGCTTGGGCGCGTAGAAGGCGCCTTCACCCGGAAGCTCCTCCCAGCCATATTCGTCGGTTGCGAGGCCCGCCTTCACCACCGCCTCGCGCAGCTCCGCCTCGGCCAGGTCCCAAACCTCGTCGCTGCCGAAGCGCTTGTCAGGCCGAAGCGCCAGCTTGATCTCATATCTGAAGCCGAAGTCGCGATAGATCCGGTCGGCCAGCTTGCAGAAAGCCTGAACCTCGTCGACGATCTGCTCCTCGGTGCAGAAGATGTGCGCGTCGTCCTGGGTGAACTGGCGCACCCGCATCAGGCCGTGGAGCGCACCGTGCGGCTCGTTCCTGTGGCAGCAGCCATTCTCGTAGAGCCTGAGCGGCAGGTCGCGATACGACTTGATGCCCTGGCGGAAGATGAGGACGTGCGCCGGGCAGTTCATCGGCTTCAGCGCCATCCAGTCGGCGTCGTCGGAGACGAGCGGCCCTTCCTCCTCGGTGTTGGGCACCTCGTCGGGAATGACGAACATGTTCTCGCGATACTTGCCCCAGTGGCCGGACTGCTCCCACTGGCGGGCGTCCATCACCTGCGGGGTCTTGACCTCGCGATAGCCGGCGCCGTCGATCGCGCGGCGCATATAGGCTTCGAGCTCGCGCCAGATGAGATAGCCCTTGGGGTGCCAGAAGATCGAGCCATGGGCCTCTTCCTGGAGATGGTAGAGGTCCATCTCGCGGCCGATCTTGCGATGGTCGCGCTTGGCGGCCTCCTCGAGGCGCACCAGATGGGCGTCGAGCTGCTTCTTGTTGAGCCAGCCGGTGCCGTAGATCCGGCTCAGCATCGCGTTCTTCTGGTCGCCGCGCCAATAGGCGCCGGACACGCGGGTCAGCTTGAACGCCTGCGGGTCGAGCTTGCCGGTCGAGGCGAGGTGGGGGCCTCGGCACAGATCGAGCCACTCCCCGGTGCGGTACATGGTGATCGGCTCGCCCTCGGGCAGCTCCATCACCCACTCGGCCTTGAACGTCTCGCCCTGGTCGATGAAGAACTGGCGGACCTGCTCGCGGGTCCACACCTCGCGGACGAGCTTCTCGTCGCGCGCGATGATGCGCCGCATCTCTTCCTCGATGACCGGCAGGTCCTCTTCGGTGAACGGCCCGCGCTCCGCGGTCGGCGCGAAGTCGTAATAGAAGCCGTCGTCGGTCGCCGGACCGAAGGTGATCTGGGTCCCCGGGAACAGGTTCTGGACGGCCTCGGCGAGGATGTGGGCATAATCGTGCCGCACCAGCTCCAGCGCGTCGGCCTCGTCGCGCGAGGTGATCAGCGCGAGCTCCGCGTCGCCCTCGAAGGGCCGCATGATGTCGCGCACCTCGCCGTTGACGCGCGCCGCAAGCGCCGCCTTGGCGAGGCCCGGCCCGATCGCCGCGGCGACGTCGGCCGGCGTGGTTCCCGGCTCGACTTCGCGAACGGAGCCGTCGGGAAGGGCGATCTTGAAATGCTGAGTCATGACCCGCCGCATGTAACGCGCGCCCGGTCTCGATCAACCCGCGCGGCCGGCGGGAACGCTCCGGCGCCGATGAACATTCTGCCTGCGCAACAGGTGGAGAGGTAGGCGTCATGTTCGATCGTTCGCAGATTCGCCCTGGCATGGAGGTCATCGCGTCGGACGGCGGCCAAGTCGGCACGGTCGACCAGGTCGAGGGCGAGGCGATCCGCCTTACGCGCGGGCCGGACGGCAATCAGCGGTCGGTGCCGCTGAGCGCGGTCGATCGGGTCGACGCTCATGTGCATCTCAATGTCGGCCGCGACAGGCTGGCCGGCCTCACCGCCGCGGCGGCCGGTGCCTCCACCATCGCCGGCGCGACCGCGACCCCGGCGAGCGGCGACGAGCTTCCCGGACCGCTCCCGCCGGTCGCCAACCCGATCGTCGAGGGCGCCAAGCCGCGCGGCAATTATTACCTGCCCTGGATCCTCGGCGCCCTGCTCCTGCTCGTCCTGCTCTTCGTCCTTCTGAAGGCGCTCGACGAGGGCATCGAGGACGGCCGCGACGACCGCGACGACGACGACCGCGCAGCGATCACCGAGACCCGCCGCGGCGACGGCACCTATGCGCCCGGCACCATCGCCGGCGATCTCGATCGCTTCCTTCGTTCCGACGAGCGCGCCCCGCGCACCTTCACCTTCGACCGGCTCAATTTCGACCGCGGCTCGGCGGCGGTGCGCCAGTCCGACGTGGTCGACATGGACCAGCTCGCCCAGGTCCTGCTCGCCTACCCGACCGTTCGGATCGCCATCATCGGCTACACCGATGCCGAGGGCAGCGGCCGAGCCAACGCCGAGCTCGGCGAGGAGCGCGCCGACTCGGTCGCCGAAGCCCTGGCCGCCCGCGGAGTCTCCCCCGAACGCCTCGAAACCCGCTCCGGCGGCGAGCAGGCCCCCGTCGCCGACAACGGCCGCTCGGAAGGACGAGCCGAGAACCGGCGGACGGAGCTGATCGTCCTGGCGCGGTAGGGCTTTCGCGCGACGGCGGGTGCAGGTTGAGGGGGTTCGAGGCTAGCGGTGAGCGTCCGCTTTCGACCCATTGCGGACATTCGTCTCGGATGCGAGCAATGCGCCATGGAACGAGATCATATCGGCGAATTCAAACAGGCATTCGTAGGACGGACCTGCTCTATCGAGCGGGAACCGCCGTTCTGGCGTGCAGACTTCGGCGATCAGTTCACGATGGCCTTTAGGGTGCCGTGGCGTATCGTCGCGAATGGCCGGGTAGCATTTGGCGACGAAGATGATGGCCAGCAGTTCGGACTCCCCGCGCCGATCGACGGCGAAAAGCGCGCGGCGTCCCTGCTTGGCGAGCGAATCGTCCAAGCCCTGCACGTTGACGAGGTAACGGGTGATCTAAGGATCGAGTTCGACGGCAACGCCCGCATAGACGTGTTCAACCAATCGTGCGGCTATGAAGGCTGGGATGCCTACTACACTGCCGGAGGCAAGCGATGGGGCGTCATCGCAATGGGCGGCGGAGAGCTTGCGATCGTACCCGGCTAAGGGAGCCAGTGTCTGCTTTCCACCCATTGCGACATTCCCGGTTTGCTTCCCAACCCGGTGGCTGGAAAGCGTGCTTGACAAGCCTGGCGCGTGATGACAAGTGTCCTTTCCATAACGGAAAAGAGGCTTGTCATGGTGAAGGTCAAATCCGCGGCTGAGCGCCGCTATCTGGTTCGGTTGGCGATCGCGATGACGGCCTATGTCGTCACTCTGGGAATCGCCCTTCACTTCGTCGGCAGGGGCAACGTCACCGGGCCGCTCGCTTATGTGCTCGGCGTCCTCCCGGGGCTTTCGGTCGCAGGGGTGTTCTGGGCGGTCGGGCGGCTGCTGATCGAGGAGCAGGACGAATATCTGCGCATGCTGCTGGTGCGGCAGACGCTCGTCGCGACCGGCTTCACGCTGACCATCGTCACCGTCTGGGGCTTTCTCGAAAATCTCGATCTCGTGCCGCATGTCGACGCCTTCTACGTCGCCATCCTGTGGTTCGTCGGGCTGGGCGTCGGCAACTGCTTCAACTGGCTGACCCTGCAGCGGAACGGCGGCGAATGAAGAACCGCCTCCGCGTGCTCCGCGCCGAACGGGCGTGGAGCCAGCAGGATCTCGCCGAGCGGCTCGGCGTGTCGCGCCAGAGCGTCAACGCGATCGAGACCGGCCGCTTCGACCCATCGCTCCCGCTCGCCTTCCGCATCGCCGACATTTTCGCTCTGCCGATCGAGCAGATTTTCGACAATCCCGCCCGGGAGAACGACCAATGAAAGCCATCATCGCGTCCCTGCTTCTCGCGACCGTGGCGGCCCCCGCCATGGCCGCGCAGTCCCCAGCTCCCGCCGCCGCGCCGGCCGCGCTAACCCAGATGGACCATGTCTCGATCGAGGCGGTCGGATCGGGACCGCCGTTGGTGCTGGTCCCGGGCCTCGCCACGCCGCGCGACGTGTGGAGCCCCTTCGTCGCCGAGCTCGCCCGGACGCACTGGGTGCTTCTGGTCCAGGTCAACGGCTTCGGCGGCGACGATCCGCGCGGCAATACGGGCGAGGGCATCCTCCCCGGCGTGGTCGCCGACATCGCCGCCTTCCTCGAGCGCGAGCATCCCGGCCAGAAGGCCGCGGTCGTCGGCCATTCGATGGGCGGAGTCGTCGGCATGATGCTGGCCCGTGACCATCCCGAGCGTGTCGACCGGCTGCTCGTGGTCGATTCGCTGCCTTTCTTCGGGAGCCTGTTCGGCCCCTCCGCCACCGTCGACTCGATGCGGGCCACCTTCGACAATATGCGCCGGCTGATCGCCAGCGGCGCGGGCCGAAGCGGCGAGCCCTCGGCCAGCGACCCGGCCGTCGCCACCATGTCGGCGACTCCCGAGGGCCGCCTTCAGGTGGCCCGCTGGTCGCGCGCTGCCAATCCCGCGGTGGTCGGCCAGGCGCTCTACGAGGACGCCACCGCCGACCTTCGCCCGGACCTCGCCGCCATATCGCGGGTTCCGACGACGGTGCTCTACGCCGTCCCGCCCCAGATCGCGGACCGCGCCCGCGCTTTGTGGACCGGCGAATATGCGCCGGCGCCGGCCATTCGCCTGGTGCCGGTCGAGGACAGCATGCATTTCATCATGCTCGACCAGCCCGAGCGGTTCCGCGCCGAGCTGAACGCCTTCCTCGCCCGCTAGCCAGCCACCGGGTCGGGCGTGCTAGAGGGCGCGCATGTCCGACCCGCAATATCTCACCGCCCCGTCCGGCCGCCGCCTCGCCTTCCACCGCCGCGAAGGCCGCGGCCCGACCGTCATCTTCCTGCCCGGCTACATGTCCGACATGGAGGGGTCCAAGGCGCTGGCGCTCGAAACCTGGTGCTCCGAACGGGGCCGCGCCTTCCTCCGCTTCGATTATGGCGGCTGCGGCATCAGCCCCGGTGCTTTCGAGGAGCAGGGCCTCGACGACTGGCGCGACGATGCGCTCGCGATGATCGACAGCGTCGGCGGGCCGGTATTGCTGGTCGGCTCGTCGATGGGCGGCTGGATCATGCTTCTCGCCGCGCTCGCCCGGCCGGGTCGCGTCGCCGGCCTGATCGGAATCGCCGCCGCGCCCGATTTCACCTCCTGGGGCTTCAGCGACTCCGACAAGGCGACCATCGCCCGCGACGGCCGCCTCGTCGAGGAGACGCCTTATGGCGACCAGCCCTATGTCACCACGCGGATCTTCTGGGACAGCGGCGAGACCCTGAAGCTTCTCGGCGGCGAGATCGCGATTGATGCGCCCGTGCGCCTGCTCCATGGCCAGGCCGATCCCGACGTCCCGTTCGACATCTCGCTGCGCATCGCCGACCGGCTGCGTTCAGCCGACGTGCAGACGATCCTCGTCAAGGACGGCGACCATAGGCTGTCGCGCCCGCAGGACATCGCGCTTCTGACCGCCACCCTGTCGCAACTGCTGGAAGCCTGAATGATCCTCGCCGCTCTCGCACTCGCCGCTTCCGCCCAGGTCACTCCGCCCGCGCCGGCGCCGGAGACCGAGGAAGGCCGCGCCGCCGCCTGCCAGGCGACGGTTCGCCGGAGCCCGCAGGAGGCCTTGGCCGTCGCCAATCGCTGGCAGTCGGCCGGCGGCGGGCTGCTTGCGCGGCAATGCGTCGGCCTCGCTTATGCCGCGCTCGAGCAATGGACCAACGCGGCCACCATCTACGAGCAGGCGGCGCAGGAAGCGCAGCGCGGCAATGACGGCCGGGCCTCCGATTTCTGGGTCCAGGCCGGCAACGCATGGCTCGCCGGTGGCGACGCGGCCAGGGCGCTGCTCGCCTTCGACACCGCGCTCGCCGGCCAGGCCCTGAGCCCGGAGCTTCGCGGCGAGGTCCATCTCGACCGCGCCCGCGCCTTCGTCGTGCAGGGCAATGCCGCCCAGGCCCGCGACAATCTCGACCGGGCGCTCCAGCTTGTGCCGCGCGACCCGATAGCCTGGTACCTCTCCGCCGCCCTGGCGCTTCGCCAGGACGACATCGCTCGTGCCCGCACCGACATCGCCCGCGCCCGCCAGATGGCCGCGAACGACTCCGAGATATTGCTGCTCGCCGGCACCATAGCGGGCCGCGCCGGCGACATGGCCGAGGCCGAGCGCCTCTACCGCCAGGTCGCCGAGCGCTTCCCCGACAGCGACGCCGGCCGCGCCGCCGCCGCGAGCTTGGCCACCGCCCACGACGCCGAGGCGTCGGCCCAGCCTCAGCCCAGGTAGAAGTCGATCGTCGTCACCACGCGCACCTTCTGGAGCGGCGTCGCGGTGCCGCTCCCGCCGCCGTCGGTATCCGCGTCGCCGTCGCGGGCGCCGATCGAGAAATAGCCCTGGGTCGCGGATCGGATCGCGCCGACGCTGGCGCCGGAATCCTGTGCGAACCGTTCCGCCCCGCGGCGGGCGTCCTGGATCGACGCCCCGATCATCTCCGGCTTGATCTGGTTGAGGCGCGTGAAGCTGTAGTTCATGCCCGACCCATCGAGCTGGACGCCGCTTCGGATGAGGTCGAACTGTCGCAGATAGGCCTGCTGCGCCCGCATCACGTCGTTGGTGCGGAAATTGAGGCTTCGGTTGATCGTCACGACATCGGCCTGGCGGTTCTCGTCATAGATGGTGTTGATCGAGCCGCCGCCGTCGCTCAGCACCGAGGCGGGGAAGCCCGCGGTGCGGAAGAAGTCCTGGATGATGCGCTGGTCGCGGTCGATCTTGGCCTGGACCGCGCCGGGATCCGTGCCGGAAGCACTGAAGTTGAGCGACCAGGTGGCGAGGTCCGCGGTGACGTCGCGTTCGGCGAGGCCGCGCATCGTCACCGACCGGTCGGCCATGCGCGCGCGCCTCAGCCCGTCGCCGAGCAGGTAGCCGCCGACGATGAGGCCGCCCGCCAGCAGCAAAGCGGCGATGAGCACGTTGTTGCGATTGGTGAGAGCAGGAAGGCGCATATATTAGCTCCTCTGAGCCAGGCGGTGCACCATGCGGCCGCTGCGACTCACCTGCCAAGGTTGCGATGAACCGTTGCTTTCTATCGACGAGCTGAGTGAGAGAAATGAAATATCTGCACACGATGATCCGCGTCCGTGACCCGCAAGCCACACTTCGCTTCTTCGAGCTGCTCGGGCTGAAGCAGGTGCGGCGCATGGACAATGAGGCGGGGCGCTTCACCCTCTATTTCCTCGCCGCGCCGGGCGACGAGGAGGCGCAGGTCGAGCTCACCCACAATTGGGACCATGACGAGCCTTATGGCGGCGGCCGCAATTTCGGGCATCTCGCCTACCGCGTCGAGGACATCTACGCGACCTGCCAGCGGCTGATGGATGCCGGAGTGACCATCAACCGGCCGCCGCGCGACGGCCACATGGCCTTCGTCCGCACGCCCGACGACATCTCGATCGAGCTTCTCCAGGCTGGCCCGGCAAAGCCGGCGCAGGAACCGTGGGCGTCGATGCCGAACACGGGCGAGTGGTGAGGTGACCGGGCTTCTCCTCAACGTGGATGTCCCGGACATCGCCGCCGGGGAAGCCTTCTACACCGCCGCTCTCGGGCTTACCGTCGGGCGCCGTTTGGGTCCGGATTTCGTCGAATCGCTGGGCGGTGGCGCGCCGATCTACCTGCTGAAGAAGGCTGGCGGCACGCCGATCGGCCCGGCCGGCGGCGACACCCGCCGCTACGCGCGGCACTGGACCCCGATCCATCCCGATTTCGTTGTCGAGGACATCGACTCCGCGATTGCGCGCGCGCTCGCTGCGGGGGCTGTTCAGGAAGGCGAGACGTGCGACGCGGCTTATGGCAAGCTCGCCATGTTCGCCGACCCGTTCGGCCACGGCTTCTGCCTCATCGAGTTCAACCAGGAAGGCTATGATGCCATCGCGACTTGAGATCGCCCGGGTCCCGGCGCTGAGCGACAATTACATCTGGCTCGTTCACGAGCCGGAGACGGGCGACACGACCGTGATCGATCCGGCCCAGGCCGAGCCGGTGCTTGCGGAGGCCGAGCGGCGCGGCTGGCGGATCAGCCAGATCTGGAACACCCACTGGCACCCCGACCACACCGGCGGCAATGCGGCGATCAAGGAGGCGACCGGCGCGAAAGTGACCGGCCCCGCGGCCGAGGCGGCAAAAATCCCCACGCTGGACCGCCAGGTGAGCGAAGGCGACACGGTCAGCCTCGGGCCGCTCGCGGCCGACGTGCTCGAAGTCCCTGCCCACACCGCCGGCCACATTGCCTACCATCTGCCGGACGAGCGCATCGTCTTCGTCGGCGACACCTTGTTCGCGATGGGCTGCGGCCGCCTGTTCGAGGGCACCGCCGAGCAGATGCACGCCAACCTCCAGCGCCTCGCCACGCTGCCGCCCGAGACGGAAGTTTATTGCGCCCACGAATATACTTTGTCGAACGGGCGTTATGCCCTCGTTGCCGAACCGGACAATGACGCGATCCGGCAGCGTGTCGAGGAAGTGCAGGCGGCGCGCGCGGCGGGCCTCGCGACGGTCCCGACGACCATCGCATTGGAGCTCGCCACCAACCCGTTCATGCGCGCGTCCGATGCGGATCAGCTCGCCGCGCGGCGTCTTGAGAAGGACAGGTTCAAAGGCTGAGGAGGGTGCGATGAGGATGTTCGCGTTCGCCGCAATGGGCACGGCCGCTTTGGTTGCCGGATGCACCATGGAAGATCGTCCGAGCGCCGCCGCCGTGGCGGAATCGGCGCGTGCCGAGGCCCAGTTGGCCGAGGAGCTGCGCGGGCGCCAGCCGGGGCCGCCGCAGCAATGCGTCCAGCTCACCGCGCTTCGCGGCAATCGCGGCATCGGCCCCGACATCGTCCTGTTCCAGGGCGTCGGCGGCCGGGTCTACGTCAACCGCCCCGCGGGCGGCTGTCGCCTGCGCACCGGCGAGACTCTGGTCACGCGCACGCCGACCGGCCGGCTGTGCCGCGGCGATATCGCGCAGGTCGTCGATCTCCCGACCGGCCCGATCGGCAGCTGCACGCTCGGCGAGTTCGTGCCCTATGAGCGCGCGCCCTGAGGCAAGGCGGCACCAGACCGGCTCCTCAGGGTGAGCGGATGATCAGCGCGCGTAGAGCGCGTCCAGCCGCGCGCCGTAGACCTCCTTGAGGACGTGGCGGCGGATCTTGATCGACGGGGTGAGCTGCTGGTTCTCGACCGTGAACGGCTCGTCGGCGACGATGAATCGGCGGACCTTCTCGATCACCGACAGATCGGCATTGACCCGGTCCACCGACGCGGCGAGCGCGCGCAGATAATCCGGGTCGTGCGCCAGGTCCGCGAAATTGCACTTGCGCCCCTGGCTCGTGCACCATTCCGCAGTCCATTCGGGATCGGGGACGATCAGGCCGACGACGTAGGGCCGCTTGTCGCCGACCACCATCGCCTGGAGGATCTCGGGCTGGAGGGTGAGCATTCCCTCCACCTTCTGCGGAGCGACATTGTCGCCCTTGTCGTTGACGATCAGGTCCTTCTTGCGGTCGGTGATGACGATCCGGCCCGCCTCGTCGATATGGCCGACGTCGCCGGTGTGGAGCCAGCCGTCGACCACCGTGCGCTCGGTCAGCGCCGGGTTGCGCCAATAACCGTGCATGACCAGCTCGCCCCTCACCAGGATCTCGCCGTCGTCGGCGATCTTCACCTCTGTATTGGGCAGCGGCGGCCCGACCGTGTCCATCTTCAGGCCCGCCTTGGGCCGGTTGCAGCTGATCACCGGCGCCGCCTCGGTCTGGCCGTAGCCCTGGAGCAGGGTGAGCCCCAATGAGTGGAAGAAGATTCCGACTTCCGGGTTCAGCGGCGCGCCGCCCGATACCATCGCCTTGATCCGCCCGCCGAAGCGCTTCTGGATCTTGGGCCGAAGCGTGCGCGAGAGGAACAGGTTCATCGGCACGTCGAGCGGGTTGCGGCGGCCCTCATAGCTCTTGGCGCCGATGTTGAGCGCCCGGGCCATCAGATATTCGGCGAACCAGCCCTGCTTCTCGACCTGCTTGAGGATTCGCTGGCGAAGCACCTCGAACAGCCGCGGCACCACCACCATGATGGTCGGCCGAACCTCCTCGATGTTCGAGGCGAGCTTCTCGAGCCCCTCGGCGTAGTAGATCTGCGCGCCTAGCGCGATCGGGAACATCTGCCCGCCGCTATGCTCATAAGCGTGGCTCGCGGGGAGGAAGGACAGGAACACCTCCTCGTCCCAGCCGAAATCCTCGGCGATCAGCGCCGTGCAGCCCTCGACATTGTGGAGCAGCGCGCCGTGATGCTGCATCACCCCGCGCGGCGCTCCGCCGGTGCCCGACGTGTAGATGATGCAGGCGAGGTCCTCGCGCTTGAACGTGGCGCGCGCCGCGCAGTCCGCGACCGCAGCCGATTCGGCCGCGATCAGCGCGTCCCACTGATGGAGCCCGACCTCGCCCGACTGGCCGATGCCGCCGATTTGCTCGATTCCGATCACATGCTCGCAATTGGAGCCGCGGATCGCGGCCGGAAGCACGGTCCTGGCGAGCTTGGCGGTCGACACGATCACGGCGCGCGCGCCGCTGTCGTCCATGATGTGCTGGTGGTCGCGCTCGGTGTTGGTGATGTAGGCCGGCACGGTCACGCAGCCCGCGGCCATGATCGCGAGGTCGGCGATCAGCCATTCCGGCCGGTTCTCCGACACGAGCATCACCCGGTCGCCGGCCTGCAGCCCCATCCGCCTCAGCGCCGCGGCGAGCCGGGTGACGGTCTCGGCGGCCTCGCGCCAGCTGGTCGAGGTCCATTGGCCGGACTTCTTCGCCCACAGGAACGGCTTGTCGCCCTGCTCGCCCGCCCGCGTGAAGAACATGGTGACGAGATTCGGAAAATGTTCGAGCTGACGCATCCCTGCCCTCTCCCGCGCGATTGTTTCGCGTCGCGAACGGCGGGTTCTTTCAGTTTTCGAACCGACTGTCGAGCGCGGCGGATCAGATGTGGACGGCTTCGGGTGGCTTGGCTAGGCCGCCCCGACCTGAATGTCGTGGGGTCGAGTCATGAGCGCGTTGCTCCGCCTGTTGTGGATTGCCGTCGCGGCCGCGCTGGCCGGCTGCGCGACCGCGCAGCCCGAGGGCCAGGTCGCACCGCAGCCTGCGCGGCAATTCTACGTGATCGCCGCCAATCCGCTCGCGGCCGAGGCCGGCATGAACGTGCTTCGCCGCGGCGGCAGCGCGGTCGACGCCGCGATCGCGGTCGAGGCGATGCTCAGCCTGGTCGAGCCGCAGAGCTCCGGCCTCGGCGGCGGCGCGTTCATGACCTATTATGATGCATCGGCCGGCCGGGTGAGCGTCTATGACGGGCGCGAGACGGCCCCGGCCGGGGCGACCCCCGACATGTTCCTCGACGACAATGGCGAGGCGCTGCCGTTCGGCCAGGCGGTCGTGAGCGGCCGCGCCACCGGCGTCCCCGGGGTCGTCCGGATGCTGGAAATGGCGCATCGCGAGCATGGCCGGCTGCCGTGGAGCAGCCTGTTCGGCGATGCCGAGCGCACCGCGCGCGAGGGCTTCATCGTCAGCCCGCGCCTCGGCCGCTTCACCAACCGGAATTATCCGCAGACCGCGATGCCGGACGTGAGCGCCTATTTCGCCGAGGCCGACGGCACGCCGGTCGATCCCGGCGACCGGTTGCGCAATCCCGCTTATGCCGATTTCCTGCGTCGTCTCGCCGCCGAGGGTCCCGACGCCCTCCATCGCGGCCAGACCGCCGAGCGGATCGTCGCGCGCACCGGCGCCGGCCCACTGCCCGGCACGATGACCATGGCCGACCTCGCCTCCTACCGGCCGGTGAAGCGCGATCCGCTCTGCCGCCCCTACCGTGCCTACCTCATCTGCGTGCCGCCGCCGCCGTCGAGCGGCGTCGCCCTGCTCCAGCTGATGGCGATGCTCGAGCGCACCGACATCGCCGCACGCGGCCCCGCCGATCCGCAGGCCTGGTATCTGTTCGCCGAGGCGAGCCGCCTCATGTACGCAGACCGCGACCGTTATGTCGGCGACCCTGCGTTCGTGCCGGTCCCCGTCGCCGGACTGTTGGATCCGGCCTATGTCTCGGGGCGCGCGGCGCTGATCGGGCCGCAGGCGGGACCCGCGCCGCTGCCCGGCACGCCCCCCGGAGCGATGACGCGCGCGCCGGACGCCACCCAGGAGCCTGCCGGAACCACCCACTTCATCGTCGGCGACGCGCAGGGGAATGTCGTGTCGATGACGGCGACGGTCGAATCGATCTTCGGCTCGGGCCGGATGGTCGACGGCTTCTTCCTCAACAATCAGATGACCGACTTCTCCTTCCAGCCGCGCGACGCTCAGGGCCGGCCGGCGGCGAACGCGGTCGCTCCCGGCAAGAGGCCGCGCTCGTCGATGGCGCCGGCGATCATCCTCACCGCCGACGGCCGCTATGTCGGGGCGCTCGGCTCGCCGGGCGGAAACGCGATCCTCGCTTATGTCGGCAAGGCGCTGGTCGGAGCGATCGACTGGAACCTGCCGATGCAGGAGGCCATCGCCTTGCCCAACCTCATCGCCCGCGGAAGCAGCTTCCAGGGCGAAGTCGACCGCTTCCCGGGCGGCGTGCTGGAGGGGCTGCGCGCGCGCGGGATCAGCCTGCGGTCGGGACAGGGCGAGGATTCCGGCCTTCACGGCGTGTTCCTGAGACAGGGGCGCGTCGACGGCGGCGCCGATCCGCGGCGCGAGGGCGTGGTGAGGGTCGAGAGCGCCCGCTAGGCGCCCAGCGCCCGGCCCCCGAACAGGCCGCCGTTCCAGGCCTTTTCGTGGAAGAAGAAAGCGACGGCGTTCACCGCCGGCTCGATCAGCGCGATTCCGCCGGCGATCGCCACCGAGCCCGTCAGCAGATAGGCGACCGTGAAACCGATCGCCAAATGCAGCGCGAGATAGGTCAGTGTCTTGATCAGGTCGGTCGGCATGGAAAGTCTCCCATCGACCTAAATGAGAATCATTCGCAAAAGTTCAACGAAGGAATCTCGCTCACACTGATCGATTGGGCCGCTCGTCGATTCCGATTGCATCCGCGACGCTCGATAATCCCTCCCGCAGCGCGAGCTCGCGAAGCTCGGTCGCGATCCGCCGCGCCAGGCCCGGCCCGTGGAACACCAGCGCTGAATAAAGCTGCACGAGGCTCGCGCCCGCCCTGATCCGTTCCCAGGCGTCGGCGCCGCGGGCGATGCCGCCAGCAGCGATCAGCGGCACGTGCCCCTCCGTCGCCCGGCGGAAGTCGCGCAGCCGCTTCAGCGCCAGCGCCTTCAGCGGCGCGCCTGACAGCCCGCCCATTTCCTTGGCGTGGCGCGAGCGCAGCGGCGGCCGGCTGATCGTCGTGTTCGCCACGATCAGCGCATCGATCCCCTGCGCCAGCACTGCCTCGGCGATGTCCTGCACGTCCGTCGGCTCGAGGTCCGGGGCGACTTTCAGGAAGATGGGCGGACCCTCCGCCCCGCGCGCCTCGACCACCGCCGCCAGCAGCTCGGTCAGCGCCCCCTTGTCCTGGAGCGCCCTCAGGCCCGGCGTGTTCGGCGAGGAGATGTTGACCGTGAGATAGTCGGCGAGCGGCGCCATCGCCCGCGCGCCCGCGACATAATCGCCGATCCGGTCCGCGCTGTCCTTGTTCGCGCCGATATTGATCCCGACGATGCCGCCGCGCCTGCGCCGTTTCAGCCGCGTGGCCGCGTCGGCCTGGCCGCCATTGTTGAAGCCCATGCGGTTGATCACCGCCTCGTCCTCGGCGAGCCGGAACAGCCGCGGCCTGGGATTGCCCGCCTGCGGTCGCGGGGTCAGGGTCCCCACCTCGACGAAGCCGAAGCCGAGGCCGAGCAGAGGCGCGAACACCTCGGCATCCTTGTCGAAGCCCGCCGCCAGCCCCACCGGGCAGGGAAAGTCGAGCCCCGCCACGCGCACCGCCAGCACCGGATCGGGCACCTTCGGCCGCCCGGCCGGCTTCAGCTTCAGCGCAGCGATCGTCAGCCGGTGCGCCTTCTCGGCGTCGAGCGCGAAGATGGCGGGGCGAAGCAGAGGATAAAGGGCCATTGCGGGCGCCTATGTCACACCCCTTCGTCATGCTGAACTTGTTTCAGCATCCATTCGTCCGTATCGCGCCGGTCTCGGAAATGGACCCTGAAACAAGCCTGTCCTGAGCTTGTCGAAGGGTTCAGGGTGACGGATGGGTTGCATCGCGCCACGAATCGGACCACATGCAATGCGACCAAATCGATCCGAATTAAACAGATGCGCCTCACCTCCCTCTCCGATTATGCGGTCGTCCTGCTCGCCGCCGCCGCCCGCCATCCGTCGGGCGAAAGGCTGAGCGCGACCCTGCTCGCCGAGGAGACGGGCGTTCCCCTTCCGACCGCCCAGAAGCTGACCGGCCGCCTCGCCGGCGCCGGCCTGCTTGAGACGGCGCGCGGCGCCGGCGGCGGCTTCCGCCTCGCCCGCACCGCCCATGACATCAGCCTCGCCGACATCGTCGAGGCGGTCGAAGGACCGATCGCGATGACGACCTGCGTCGATTCCGCCCGCCACGAATGCGCGCTCGAGGGCGGCTGCGCGGTCCGCCCCCATATGAGCCTGGTCAACGGCACCATCCGCGGCGCCCTCGCCGCGGTCACGCTCGACCAGCTCTCCCAGAAAGCCGAAATCCCGAGTCTCGCCCAATGACCGACATCAAGAATCGCGAAGCCTACGAGGCCGCCGAGCGCGCCTCGGAATATGGCGCCGGCTTCGTCACCGACATCGAGACCGAGTTCGCGCCCAAGGGCCTGAACGAGGACACCATCCGCTTCATCTCGGCCAAGAAAAGCGAGCCGGAATGGCTGCTCGACTGGCGCCTCAAGGCGTTCCGCGCCTGGCAGGAGATGGAGGAGGTCACCTGGGCCAAGCTCGACATCCCGCCGATCGATTTCCAGGACGCTTATTATTACGCGGCGCCCAAGCAGAAGCCGGCCCTGAAGAGCCTCGACGAGCTCGATCCGGAGATCCGCCGCACCTACGAGAAGCTCGGAATCCCGATCGAGGAGCAGAAGGTTCTGGCGGGCGTCGAAGGCGCTCGGAAAGTCGCCGTGGACGCGGTGTTCGACAGCGTCTCCGTCGCCACCACCTTCCGCGAGGAATTGAAGAAGGCGGGAGTCATCTTCCTGTCCATCTCGGAGGCAGTGAAGGAATATCCCGATCTCGTCCGCAAGTGGCTCGGCTCGGTCGTTCCCCAGCGCGACAATTTCTACGCCTGCCTCAACAGCGCGGTCTTCTCCGACGGCACCTTCGTCTACATTCCCGAGGGCGTTCGCTGCCCGATGGAGCTGTCGACCTATTTCCGGATCAACGCCGAGAATACCGGCCAGTTTGAGCGCACCCTGATCGTCGCCGACAAGGGGAGCTACGTCTCCTATCTCGAAGGCTGCACCGCGCCGATGCGCGACGAGAACCAGCTCCACGCCGCGGTGGTCGAGCTGGTCGCGCTGGACGATGCCGAGATCAAATATTCGACCGTCCAGAACTGGTACCCCGGCGATGCCGAGGGCAAGGGCGGCATCTACAATTTCGTCACCAAGCGCGGCGCCTGCCGCGGCGCCCGCTCGAAGATCAGCTGGACCCAGGTCGAGACCGGCTCGGCAATCACCTGGAAATATCCGTCCTGCATCCTCCAGGGCGAGGACAGCGTCGGCGAATTCTATTCGGTCGCCCTGACCAACAACATGCAGCAGGCCGACACCGGCACCAAGATGATCCACATCGGCAAGGGCTCGCGCTCGACCATCGTGTCGAAGGGCATCAGCGCCGGCCGGAGCAACAACACCTATCGCGGCCTCGTCCGAGTGCTGGCCAACGCGGAGGGCGTGCGCAACTTCACCCAGTGCGACAGCCTGCTCTTGGGCCACGAGTGCGGCGCCCACACCGTGCCCTATATCGAGGTCCGCAACCCCTCGGCCCAGATCGAGCACGAGGCCACCACCTCGAAGATCAGCGACGACCAGCTCTTCTACGCGATGAGCCGCGGCCTCCCCCAGGAGGAAGCGGTCGCCCTCATCGTCAACGGTTTTGCCCGTGAGGTCCTGCAGCAGCTGCCGATGGAGTTTGCCGTCGAAGCGCAGAAGCTGCTGGGCATCAGCCTCGAAGGGAGCGTGGGATGAGCAACGGTCCGCAGTGGCGCATCGATGATCCGAGGCGCCTGGGGGAATATGACGCTGTCGTCGACCCCACCCAATCAGCGCAGATCAAGCAGCTCGAGGTGAACGGCGCCGCCGTTGTCGAGCAGTCCCACGAATACGTCTTGAAGAAGAAACCCGAATCCAATGCTTAAGATCGAAAACCTTCGCGCTACCGTCGACGGCAAGGAAATCCTCAAGGGGATCAGCCTCGAGCTGAACCCCGGCGAGATCCACGCGATCATGGGGCCGAACGGGTCGGGCAAGTCGACCTTGTCCTACACGCTCGCCGGCCGCCCCGGCTATGAGGTGACCGGCGGCACCGCGACCTTCGATGGCCAGGACCTCCTCGCCCTCGAACCGCACGAGCGCGCCGCGGCGGGCATCTTCCTCGGCTTCCAGTACCCCGTCGAGATCCCCGGCGTGTCCAACGTCCAGTTCCTGCGCACCGCGTTGAACGCCCAGCGTCGCGCCCGCGGCGAAGCGGAGCTTTCGGCGGGCGACTTCCTCCGCCTGTCGCGCGAGCAGGCCGACAAGCTCGGCCTGTCGATGGACATGATGAAGCGGCACGTGAACGTCGGATTCTCGGGCGGCGAGAAGAAGCGCAACGAGATGGTGCAGATGGGGATCATCGATCCCCGCCTCGCCATCCTCGACGAGACCGATAGCGGCCTCGACATCGACGCGCTCCGAGTCGTCGGCGACGGCATCAACCGCATCATGCGCAAGCCCGACAAGGCGGTGCTTCTTATCACCCATTACCAGCGCCTGCTCGACATCGTCCGGCCCGACTTCGTCCACGTCCTCGCCGGCGGGAAGATCGTCCGCTCGGGCGGCCCCGAGCTCGCCCACGAGCTCGAGCGCGAGGGCTATGCGGAGATCGCCGCCTGATGCTTCTCGATCTCCCCTCGGCACGCGACGAAGGCTGGCGCTGGAGCAACCTCTCTGCGCTCCCTGACTTTGCGTCCCGCGAGCCGCTCGGCTTGGCGAGACCTTTGCGTGACCTTCCATGGCTCGACGGCTATGGCGACGGCCCGCGGCTGCTGTTCGTCGACGGCCGGCTGGCTGCCGAGCAGAGCAATCCCGGCGCGATCGACATCGGACCCGTAGAGGCCGAGCCGCGCGACCATGCCCTCGCCCGCCTCGTCGGCCCCGAGGGCTGGCGCCTCCGCATGGGCCGCGACCATGCGCCGCAGGGCCTCGTTCAGATCGTCCACGTCTCGACCGGCGCTGCCGACCATCTCCCGGGCGAGATCGTCCTCGATGTCGATGCTCAGGCGAGCGTCGTGGAGACCTTCATCGGCTCGGGCTGGATCAACCGCCTCAGCCACTTCCGCCTCGCTAGGGGCGCTCGGCTGATGCTCAACCGGCGCCTGCTCGGCGACAGCGGCTTCGTCAGCCTGACGGACCGCGCCGAGGTCGGCGAGGGCGCGAGCTTCGTCTCGGCGACGCTTGCCGCCGGTGGAGTCGACACGCGCCTCGACGGCGACATCCGCCTCGTCGGGGATGCCGCCTACGCCGAAGCCGCGGGCGCCCTGCTCGCGCGCGGCAGCCAGCGCCACGACGCCAATCTTGCCATCCGCCACTGGCAGCCCAACGGAAGCAGCCGCCAGGTGTGGCGATCGGTCGCCGACGATCTCGGGATCTGCTCGGTCGCCGCGCGGGTCGACGTCGCCCGCGACGCCCAGAAGACCGACGGCGAGCAGTCGCTCAAGGGCATCATGCTGAGCCGCACGGCGACGATCAACGCCAAGCCCGAGCTCGAGATCTTCGCCGATGACGTGAAATGCGCCCACGGCGCCACCGTCGGCGAACTCGACAAGGCGGCGCTCTTCTATCTCGAAAGCCGCGGAGTCCCGCCCGAGGAAGCCAGGGCGCTGCTCACCCACGCCTTCGTCGCGGACGCGCTGGACCGGATCGGCGAGGAGACGGTGCGCGAGGCCTTCTACGCCGACGTCGAGAAGTGGTTCGGATGATGGCCACCGCGATCGCCTCGACCCGCCCGCTCGACTGGCTCGCCGACTTCCCGGCGATCCCCGACGGCTGGGCCTACCTCGACACCGCCGCGACCGCGCAGAAGCCGAGCGTCGTCATCGACGCCATCGCCAAGGCTTATTCCGAGACCTACGCGACCGTTCACCGCGGCGTGTACCAGCGCTCGGCCGACATGACGCTCGCCTTCGAGGCGAGCCGCCGCCGCACAGCCGAGTTCATCGGCGCCGCCGCTCCGGAGGAGATTGTCTTCGTCCGCGGCGCGACCGAGGGGATCAACCTGGTCGCCCAGAGCTGGGGCGGCGCGAACCTGAAGTCCGGCGACCGCATCCTGCTCTCGACCCTCGAGCATCACAGCAACATCGTGCCGTGGCAGCTGATCGCCGAGCGCACCGGCGCCGAGATCGATGTCGTTCCGCTGACCCCCGACCACCGCATCGACCTCGACGCGATGGCGGCGATGATCCGGCCGGAGCACAAGCTGGTCGCGCTCGCCCATGTCTCCAACGTGCTCGGCTCCGTTCTCGACGCGCCGCGCGCTGCCGCGCTCGCTCACTCGGTGGGCGCGAAGCTGCTGCTCGACGGCTGCCAGGCAGTGCCGCGCATGCCGGTCGACGTGGCCGCGCTCGGCTGCGACTTCTACGTCTTCTCCGCGCACAAGCTCTACGGCCCGACCGGTATCGGCGTTCTGTGGGCGCGCTCCGAGATCCTCGAGTCCATGCCCCCGTGGCAGGGCGGCGGCGCGATGATCGACAAGGTCAGCTTCGAGCGCACCACCTTCGCCCCGCCGCCCGCGCGGTTTGAGGCGGGGACTCCGCACGTCGTCGGAGTGATCGGCCTCCATGCCGCCATCGACTATGTGACCGGGATCGGCCTCGACGCCATTGCCGCGCACGAGGCGGCCCTGGTCCGCGCCGCGCGCGAGCGGCTTGGCAGCTTCAATTCGGTCCGCCTGTTCGGGCCGGAGGACAGCGCGGGGATCGTCAGCTTCGCTGTCGAGGGGGTGCATCCCCACGACGTCGGCACCATATTGGACGAGAGCCGGGTGGCGATCCGCGCCGGCCATCATTGCGCCCAACCCTTGATGCAGCATCTGGGCGTGGACTCGACGGCGCGGGCCAGCTTCGGCGTCTACAACAGCGAACGCGATATCGACGCTCTCATGCATGGACTGGAGCGGGTGAGGAAAATTTTTGGGTAAAAGGAGATCGTCATGCTGAACTTGTTTCAGCATCCATTTTCGAGCCGCTGCGAGGCGGGGAGATGGACCCTGAAACAAGTTCAGGGTGACGTTGCAGAAGGCGAACGATGAACGAGCACAGCCAGATCAGGGTCGAGGACGTCGACGAGCCCGCGAAGCCGCCAAAAGCGCGTGTGGAGCCGGAGAGCGTGACCGAGACCTTCGAACGCAAGAAGGACTATCTCGCCGGCTTCCTCGCCCAGCAGCCCAAGCCGGCCGGGCCGGACTCGGCCGAGCCCGGCGGCGACCTCTACGAGGCGGTGATCGATGCCCTCAAGGACATCTACGATCCGGAGATCCCGGTGAACATCTACGATCTCGGCCTGATCTACGGAGTCGAGATCACTCCGGAGAACCACGCCAAGGTGACGATGACCCTGACCACGCCGCATTGCCCGGTCGCGGAATCGATGCCCGGCGAGGTCGAGCTTCGGGTCGGCTCCGTCCCCGGAATCGGCGACGCCGAGGTCAATCTCGTCTGGGACCCGCCCTGGGACCCCGGCAAGATGAGCGACGAGGCCCGGCTCGAATTGGGGATGCTATGATACCTCCCCTCCCGCTTGCGGGAGGGGAGAGGAGATGGAAGTGACTGAAGTAAGAACCCGAGCCCGCCCCGCAGCCGTCCGCCTTACCCCGGCGGCCGAGCAGCGCGTGGCCGACCTCATGGCCCGCGCCCCCGAAGACGCGATCGGAGTCAAGCTCTCGACCCCGCGGCGCGGCTGCTCCGGCCTCGCTTACTCGGTCGATTACGTCACCGCTCAGGACCCGCTCGACGAGAAGATCGAGACCCCCGGCGGCGACTTCTACATCGACGCGGCTTCCGTCCTCTATCTGATCGGCTCGACCATGGACTGGGTCGAGGACGATTTCACCGCCGGCTTCGTGTTCCAGAACCCCAACGCCAAGGGTGCCTGCGGCTGCGGCGAGAGCTTCACGATCTAGGGCAGGCGGCTCAGCCCGCGATCGAGCAGGCCAGCTCGCGGACCTGGTCGAGCGGCGTGTTCGCCGCGACCTCGACCGGCGGCATCGGCTCGCCATCGGTGTTTCGCGCGGTGATCTCGCCATTGGCGCGATGCTCGACATAGAGGCGCCGGGTCGCCCGCCGGCTGGCGCAGTCGAAGCTGAATAGGATGTCGGACTGGACCGCGGTCGTTCCCGTGGCGCGCGGCATGCGAAGCCGAACCATCGCCTCGGCGCCGTCCGCGCCCCGCTCGATCGAGTCGATGTTCACCGAGACCGCGACCCCGTCGGGGCCGGCGCCGAAATCCTGCCACTCGCCGACAGCCTGAGCCGCCAGGGTCAGCGCCGCCACCGCGAAAACCGTCAACATTCAATACACTCCCGCACTCGCAAGCCTCGCTTCTACTCCCTAGGCGGGGGTCGTTGAAAGCGGCTTTCTGCTCGGTCTGCCGTGACGCGGGCCGTACCCGGCGCTAGGGAGCGGCGATGCGCGCCGAGCTTGCCCATGTCGACACCTGGATCTTCGATCTCGACAACAGCCTCTACCCGGCGTCGTGCGACCTGTTCGCTCTGATCGACGTGCGCATGACCGACTATATCGCCCGCCTGTTCGGCTGCGATCGCGACGAGGCCTATCTCATCCAGAAGGCCTATTTCCGCGACCATGGCACCACCCTGGCGGGACTGATGCGAGAGCGCGACGTCGATCCGCGCGATTTCCTCGATTTCGTCCACGACATCGACCTCGCCCGGCTGACCGCCGACCCGGACATGCTCGCGGCCCTCGACCGCCTTCCCGGCCGCAAGTTCGTCTTCACCAACGGCGACGAGGGCTATGCCCGGCGCGTCCTTGACAAGCTTGGTCTCGCCAACGCCTTCGACGGCCTGCACGACATCCACGCAATGGAATATGTCCCCAAGCCCGACCCCCGTGGCTACGCGCAGATCTGCGAGTGGCACGGAATCGATCCGGCGCGGGCGCTGTTCGCCGACGACATGGTCCGCAACCTCGTGCCCGCGAAGGCGCTTGGGATGACCACCGTCTGGGTCGACAACGGGTCCGAGCAGGCCGCTTTCGGCCGCGACGATTCCATCATCGATTTCCGCACGAACGACGTGGCCCGATGGCTGCACGAGATATTGGGAGACCCACCGGAATGAGCGCCGACCTTCAATCCACCATCGAATCCGCCTGGAACGACCGCGACAGCCTCGGCACGGACACCAAGGGCGACATCCGCACCGCGGTCGACCGAGCGATTGCCCTGCTCGACAGCGGCGAGGCGCGGGTGGCGGAGAAGGGTGCCGACGGCTGGACCGTCAACCAATGGCTCAAGAAGGCGGTGCTGCTCTCCTTCCGGCTAAACTCGATGGTTCCGATCCCCGGCGGTCCGGGCGGCGCGATGTGGTGGGACAAGGTGCCGAGCAAGTTCGCCGCCTGGGGCGATGCCGAGTTCGGGGCGGCCGGCTTCCGAGCCGTGCCCGGGGCCATCGTCCGCCGCGGCGCGTTCATCGGCAAGGGCGCGGTGCTGATGCCGAGCTTCGTCAATATCGGCGCCTATGTCGGCGAGAACAGCATGATCGACACCTGGGCCACGGTCGGCAGCTGCGCCCAGATCGGCCGCAACGTCCACATCTCCGGCGGCACCGGCATCGGCGGCGTGCTCGAACCGCTCCAGGCCGGCCCGGTGGTGATCGAGGACGATTGCTTCATCGGCGCCCGCTCCGAGGTCGCCGAGGGCGTCGTCGTCGAGCAGGGCGCGGTCATCTCGATGGGCGTCTTCCTCGGCGCTTCCACCAAGATCGTCGACCGCGCCACCGGCGAGGTCACGCGCGGCCGAGTCCCCGCTTATTCCGTCGTCGTGCCCGGCTCCCTGCCCGATCCCAACGGCGGCCCCAGCCTCGCCTGCGCCGTCATCGTCAAGCGAGTGGACGCCCAGACCCGCGCCAAGACCGGAATCAACGAGCTGCTTCGCGATTGAAACCGTTCCTCCCCGAGCTTGCTCGGGGAGGGGGACTATCCGCGTAGCGGATGGTGGAGGGGTAGCGGACGGCGGAGGCACGTCACCCCTCCACCATGCTGCGCATTCAACCCGCCTCGCCTTCGTCGAGCAGTCGGGCGACGCGCTCGCTCTCCCACTCCGCCATTCCGACCATGCGCCACACTTCGCGGCCGTCCGCGTCGTAGAGGATCGTCGTCGGCAGGGTGTCGAGCCGCATCTCGGTCATGAACCGCATCCCGGGGTCGAGATTGGCCTCGAGGTGACGGAAGCCGCGCTCGGCGAAGAAGCGGGTGACCAGGGCGCGGCCGTCCAGATCCTGGCTGAGGGCGACGATGTTGAGCGCGTCGCCTTCGCGCTCGGCGAGGGCGTCGAGCGACGGCATCTCGACGATGCACGGCGCGCACCAGGTCGCCCACAGGTTGATCAAGGTCGGCTTGCCGCGGAAGGCCGCCATGCTGGTCGGCTGCCCGTTCTCATCCTGGAAGGTGAAGCTCGGCGCCGGCGTGCCCGCGTGCGAGCGGTCCAGCCGCCCGGTCACCGGGATGACCGCGTTTCCGGGCGCTGCCGCCGCAACCTCATTGCCTTGTGGCGCCGCCTCATTATCCCTAGCGCAGCCCGCGGGCAGGGTGGCTGCCAGGCCAAGGAGAAGGGCGATCACAAGCCTCAATTCAGACTCCAATGCGATGTGGGGCGGACGGTTCGCGGAAGGGCCTTCCGCTCTCATGCGCGAGATAAATGCCTCGATCGCCTTCGACAAGCGGATGTGGCGCCAGGACATCGAGGCGTCCAAGGCCCATGTCGCGATGCTGGGCGCGCAGGGCATCGTCCCTGCGGAGGATGCCGCGGCCATCTCGCAGGGCCTCGACACGATCGCGGGCGAATATGAGGCGAACGGGGTCTCCGAGGACAAGGCGCTCGAGGACATCCACATGCATGTGGAGCATCGCCTCACCGAGCTGATCGGCCCCGCCGCCGGCCGACTCCACACCGCCCGCTCGCGCAACGACCAGGTCGCGACCGATTTCCGCCTGTGGGTGCGCCGCGCCGGCGAGACGATCGATGCTGGCCTCCAATCCCTTCAGAAGGCGGTCGTCGCCCGCGCCGAGGAGCAGGCCGGGACGATCATGCCCGGCTTCACCCACCTCCAGGTCGCCCAGCCGGTCACCCTCGGTCATCACCTCATGGCTTATTACGAGATGTTCCGCCGCGACCGTTCGCGCTTCGCCGATGCCCGGGCGCGCGCCGACGAGTGCCCGCTTGGTGCAGCCGCGCTGGCCGGAACCTCCTACCCGCTCGACCGCGAGGCGACGGCCAGGGCGCTGGGCTTCGCCCGACCGACGGCGAACAGCCTCGACAGCGTCTCCGACCGCGACTTCGCGCTCGACCATCTTATGGCCGCGGCCCAGTGCGCGCTTCACCTGTCGCGCCTCGCCGAGGAGCTGATCATCTGGGCGAGCCAGCCGTTCGGCTTCGTGAAGCTGGGCGACGATTTCTCGACCGGCTCGTCGATCATGCCGCAGAAGCGCAATCCGGACGCCGCCGAGCTGGTCCGCGGCCATAGCGGCCGGATCCTCGGCGAGCTCGTCGCCCTGTGCACGACCATGAAGGGCCTTCCGCTCGCTTATTCCAAGGACATGCAGGACGACAAGGAGCCGGTCTTCGCGGTCCAGGACCTGCTCGAAATTTCGATCGCGGCGATGACTGGAATGATCCGCACGGTGACCTTCGACGAGGCGCGGATGCGCGCGGCCGCCGCTTCGGGCCATTCCACCGCGACCGATCTCGCCGACTGGCTGGTCCGAGTCGCCGGAGTGCCGTTCCGCGAGGCCCATCACATCACCGGCCGGGCGGTGAAGCTGGCCGACGATCGCGGCGCCAATCTGTGGGACCTCACGATCGAGGAACTGCGCGGCGTCGATGCGCGTATCGACGCCTCGATCTATGACGTCCTCTCGCCCGAAGCCTCGGCCCGAAGCCGCGCCAGCTATGGCGGCACCGCGCCGGATCAGGTACGCGCTCAGGTGGCGGCCGCGAAGGCCGCGCTGGGAACCTAGGGATGAGTGCGAAGACTGCCATCGTCATCCTCGGCGGCGCCCTGCTGCTCGCCGGTTGCGGCCTGCGCGAGCCGCTTCGCCCGGCCGAAGGCCAGGCGATGCCGCCCGCGCCCGCCTTGGCGCCGCGCGCGCTCACCTCGGACGAGCTGCTCGCCGTGTCGTCCGAGATGCGACCGCTGCGCGTCGACGAGCCGCTGACCCGGTCCGAGGAGCGCCCGGCCGACCGCTTCGACCTGCCGCCGCCCGATGTCGGGGGCCAGGTCGAATCGAACACGTCCGAGCTCGAGGAAGTGCCGGGCGAGGCCGACCAGCCCCAATAATCCAGGAGACATGATGAAACCCGTCCGCAAGGCCGTCTTCCCGGTCGCCGGTCTCGGCACCCGCTTCCTGCCCGCGACCAAGGCGATTCCGAAGGAGATGATCACCCTCGTCGACCGCCCGCTCATCCAATATGCGATCGAGGAAGCGCGCGAGGCGGGGATCGAGCAGATGATCTTCGTCACCGGCCGCGGGAAGGGTGCGCTCGAGGAGCATTTCGACATCTCCTTCGAGCTCGAGACGACGATGGCCGCGCGCGGCAAGTCGCTCGACGTTCTCGACAGCACCCGCACCGAGCCGGGCTCGGTCATCTCGGTCCGCCAGCAGGAGCCTTTGGGCCTTGGTCACGCCGTCTGGTGCGCCCGCCACATCGTCGGCGACGAGCCGTTCGCGGTGCTTCTTCCCGACGAGGTGATGGTCGGCGAGCCCAATTGCCTCAGGCAGATGGTCGAGGCCTATGAGCGGGTCGGCGGCAACGTCGTCGCCGTCCTCGAGGTGCCGCAGTCCGAGACCCACCGCTACGGGGTCGTCGTGCCCGGCGCGGACGACGGCAAGCTCGTCGAGATCAAGGGCCTGGTCGAGAAGCCGTCGCAGGGCACCGCGCCGTCCAACCTGATGCTTCCCGGCCGCTACATCCTCCAGCCCGAGGTGATGCAAATCCTCGACTCCAAGGAGAAAGGCGCCGGGGGCGAGATCCAGCTCACCGACGCGATGGCCAAGCTGATCGGCGAGCAGCCCTTCCACGGCTTCCGCTTCGACGGCGAGCGCCACGATTGCGGCGAGAAGGTCGGCTTCGTCATCGCCAACCTCGCTCTGTCGCTGCGCCGCGAGGATATCGGCCCCCAGGTCCGGGCCTACATCGCGGATTTGTGATGTCGGCCATCAGCCCAGCCGCTCATGTCGAGCGAAGTCGAGACATCCCGCCGAGCGGAGCCGAGGTGCAGGAAGTTCTCGGCTTCGCTCGAACTGATCTCTCGACCTCGCTCGAGATGAGCGAAATTATGAAGTCGCACGACTGATGGAGTGCGGCTTCCTCTTCGGTGACGGTCCGTTCCGGCGGCTCACCATCGAGGAGGCGGAGGCTTATCAGGGTCCGGGCTTCCTGTGGCTTCACCTCCACGGCCGCGACAAATCCGATCTCGCTTTCCTGAAGCGCCAGTCCGGAATCCCGGGCGTCGCCGCAAGTGCGCTCGTCGCCACCGAGACCCGCCCGCGCTGCGACCGCATCGACAACGGCGCCATCGTCAACCTGCGTGGCCCCGGCGACAACGACCCCGCCGATTCCGACCGCCTCGTCTCGATCCGGCTGTGGATCCGCGACAACCGGGTCACCTCGCTGAGCCGCCGCCGGATGAATGCGACGGCGGCGGTGATGCGGCTGTTCGAGGACGAGAAGCTGCGCGATCCTGGCGATCTGGTCGCGGCCTATGCGCGCACCATCAGCGCCGAGCTCGACCCTCAGGTCGCGGACCTCGGCGACCTTCTCGACGAGGTCGAAAGCGATCTCGAAAAGCCGAAGAGCCTCTATCGCCATCGAACCCAGATCACCCGCATCCGAAGCGAAGCGATCGCCTTTCGCCGCTTCGTCGCGCCGGATCGGGACGCGCTGATGACTCTGGCCGCGCTCGACGTTACCTGGCTCGGCGACGACGATCGCCTCCACATCCGCGAAGCCGCCGACCGCTTCGCGCGCATGACCGAGGAGCTGGAGGCGGTGCGCGAGCGCGCCGCCTTGCTCCACGAGCAGATCACCGACCTTCGCGCCGAGCAGCTCGACCAGCGCAGCCTTCACATCGCGATCGTCGCCTTCATCTTCCTGCCGCTGACGTTCATCACCGGCCTGCTCGGCATGAATGTCGAAGGCATTCCTTTCGCCCGCGAAGCCTGGGCGTTCTGGGGCGTCGTCCTGTTCTGCCTCGGCGTCGGGGCCGCCGTCGCAGCCTATTTCGTGTGGCGCTATTGGCTTCGCGAAAAGAGCTGATCTGCTTCCTGTGCGGCCGCCCGCTCGGCAGCCGCGTGGAGTGGCACCACCCGGTCCCGCGCAGCCGCGGCGGCCGGCACACCGAGCCCGTCCACCCGATCTGCCACCGAACCATCCACGCGACCTTCACCAACAAGGAGCTGGAACGCAGCTTCGCCACCGCCGACGCCCTCCGCTCGCACCCGGAGGTCCAGGCCTTCCTCCGCTGGATCGAAGACAAGGACCCCAATTTCCACGTCCCGACGCGGCGGCGCCGCTAACTTTCCTCCCCGCGATTTCGCGGGGAGGGGGACCGGCGAATGCCGGTGGAGGGGGTGCGCGAAGCGCACTCTTCGACGATCGCGGCGACCACACCGTCGAGATTGTTAAGCAGCTCGATGGCCGGAATGCGCATCGTCCTGATGCCGCGCGCGGTAAGGACCGCGTCCCGCCGCAGATCGCGCTCGGGATTGCCTCCCATATCGTGCGCCGCTCCATCGACCTCGATCGCTAGCGCCGCAGCCTTGCAGTAGAAATCAAGAATGTAGGGCTCGGCCGGATGCTGCCGACGAAACTGGAACCTGCCCGGCCGCTGACGAAGCTCTCGCCACAGCCGTGCCTCCGGCGGCGACATTGTCTTTCGCAAATGCCGAGCGCGCTGCAGAGTCATCACAAGAACCCCCTCCACCACTCGCTTCGGCTGCGGTCCCCGACCCCGCGAAATCGCGGGTAGGACAATCACGCCTCCAGGTCGATGTCCCAGTAGAGATAGTCCATCCAGCTATCGTGGAGGTAATTGGGCGGGAAGGCCCGGCCATGCTCCTGGAGCTGCCAGCTCGTCGGTCGGAACGGCCAGCGCTCGAGTCCCATATGCGCCTGTTGGGGTGTCCGCCCGCCCTTGCGCAGGTTGCACGGCGCGCAGGCGGTGGTGACATTCTCCCAGGTCGTCCGTCCGCCCTGCGCGCGCGGGATGACGTGGTCGAAGGTCAGCTCCCTCGGATCGCCGCAATATTGGCAGGCGAACTTGTCGCGAAGGAACAGGTTGAACCGGGTGAAGGCCGGATATTCGCTCGGCCGGACGAACTGGCGAAGCGCGATCACCGACGGCAGCTTGAACGCGATGGTCGGGCTGTGGACCTCGCGCTCGTAGCTTGCGACGATGTCGACACGCTCCAAAAAAACCGCCTTGACGGCGGTCTGCCACGGCCAGAGCGACAGCGGATAATAACTGAGCGGGGTATAGTCCGCGTTCAGCACCAGAGCGGGACAGGAGTCCGGATGCCGAATAAGGTCGGGGTGGTACACTCACGAGCTCCCGTCTCTGGGAAGAGCCTTCCCCGAAACGCCGCCCCCGGACCTGTCGCACCCAGAATCGAGGGAGAACAGGCGTTGCGCCGAGCCTCTTCTCCTGTCGCGCCACCCCATCGCCGGTTAAGGTGACGCCATGATGACACCACAGGCCGCGACTCGCGGTCAAGAGTCGATTTCCGTTTTATCCCCGGCGCATGAGACGGCGACCCGCTTCGCACCGAGCCCGACGGGGCCGCTCCACCTCGGCCACGCTTATTCCGCAATCCTCGCCCACGACTTCGCGAAGGCGCGCGACGGCATGTTCATGCTTCGGATCGAGGATATCGACCCCGGCCGCTCGCGCCGCGAGCATGTCGACGCGATCATCGAGGATTTGTCCTGGCTTAGCCTCGATTGGGATGGCGAGCTGCTGTTCCAGTCCGAGCGGCTGCCGCTCTACCAGGACGCGCTCGACCGCCTGCGCGGCCGGGACCTGCTCTATCCCTGCTTTTGCACGCGCGCTGAGATCGCCGCCGAGATCGCCGCCAGCGCCGCGGCGCCGCACGGGTCCGATGGGCCCGTCTATCCCGGCACCTGCCGCAGCCTTTCCCATTCGGAACGCTACCGCCTGCTCGAGGAGAAGCCGCACGCATGGCGCCTCGACATGGCGGCTGCCCTGGAGCGTGTGAAAGGCCCGCTCATCTGGCGCGACCATGGCCAAGAGATGATCGCCGAGCCGGAGCGGTTCGGCGACGTGGTGCTCGCGCGGAAGGACGCGCCGGCCAGCTACCACCTCGCCGTCACGATCGACGACGCCGCGCAGGGTGTCACCGACATCGTCCGCGGGAAGGATCTGCTGGCCGCCACCCATATCCACCGGCTGCTTCAGGCGCTGCTCGACTTGCCGGTGCCCCATTATCATCACCACGATCTGATCCTGGGCGCCGACGGGGAGCGCCTCGCCAAGCGCAACGGCGCGCCGACCATCGCCTCGCTGCGCGCCGCCGGCGCTGACCCGCGCGAGCTGGTCGAAGGCCTCAGGGAAGGTGCGCTTCCGGCTGGATATTCGGTCGCCGCGGACTAGAGAGGAACGATGCAGCCAATCCTCATCATCCTGGTCGTCATTGCGGCGCTCGCCACCCTGTTCGTGCTCATCAAGGGCGTCATCGGCCTCGCCAACAACCAGACCCCAGAGCGCAGCCAGGAGCTGATGCGCAAGCGCATCCTCTACCAGGCGATCGCGATCCTTCTCGCCGTCCTGCTCCTCCTGACTTTCAACGCGCGCTGAGGCCGGGCTTGGTCAAGCTCAACAAGATCTACACCCGCACCGGCGACTCCGGCACCACCGGGCTCGTCGATGGCTCGCGGGTCGCCAAGTCGGACCCCCGCCTGGCGGCGGTGGGCGACGTGGACGAAGCGAACAGCGCGATCGGAGTCGCGCTTCTCCACGTCGCCGACGAGGGGCTCAGGGCAATGCTCGCCCGAATCCAGAACGAGCTGTTCGATCTCGGCGCCGATCTCGCAACGCCGGGGGAGGACTTCGCGCCCAGCGAGATGACGCTGCGCATCGTCCAGACGCAGATCGACCGCCTGGAGCGCGAGATCGACCGAATGAACGAGGAGCTGTCGCCGCTCCGGAGCTTCATCCTGCCCGGCGGCGGCGCGGGGTCGGCTTACCTCCACCTCGCCCGGGCGGTGGCGCGCCGCGCCGAGCGCACCGCCGTGGGCGCAGCGGCCGGCACGTCGCTCAACCCGCTTGCTCTGAGCTATCTCAATCGACTGTCGGACCATCTGTTCGTCGCGGGCCGTTATGCGGCGCGTGCGGAGGGCGACATCTTGTGGCGGCCGGGCGCCACGCGCTGACCCGAGTGCCGTCGCGTTGACCTTTCGTTCCGCCGCTGTCAGGAATCGCGGCAGGAGGAGCGACGTGGCCGCAGCGGCGCCAGCGCAGGACCAGGCGGGGCTCGCCGAACGTTACGTCCGGGTGCGCAGCCTCAGCCGCGCGATCGCCGCGCCGCTTTCCGACGCCGACGCGACGATCCAGCCGCACGAAGACGCCTCGCCGGCCAAGTGGCACCTCGCCCACACGAGCTGGTTCTTCGAAACCTTCCTGCTGCGCGACCATGTGCCGGCCTATCGGCTCCATGACGAGCGCTGGCCCTATCTGTTCAACTCCTATTACGAGGGGGAGGGCAAGCGGCACGCCCGGCCGCGGCGCGGAATGCTCAGCAGGCCGTCGCTGGACGAGGTGCTCGCTTATCGCGACGCCGTCGATGCGGCGATTCATGACGTCATGGACGTTCTGCCGCCGCACTTGGTCGAGCTCGGCCTCCAGCACGAGCAGCAGCATCAGGAGCTGCAGCTGATGGACATGCTCGCCGCGCTCGCCGAGAACCCGCTGAAGCCGGCCCTCTACGACCCTGCACCCCTTCGCTCGCCGGCGGACCATGACGCCCACCGGATGGTCATGGTGGACGGCGGGCTCGTCGAGGTCGGCCATGACGGCACCGGCTTCGCCTTCGACTGCGAGGGACCGCGCCACCAGCAATTCCTGCGCCCCTACCGGATCGCCGACCGAGTCGTCGTCAACCGCGAGTGGCAGAATTTCATCGCCGACGGGGGCTATTCGGATCCGCGCCTGTGGCTGTCCGACGGCTGGGCCTGGGTTCAGGCGAACAGGATCGAGGCGCCGCTTTACTGGGAGCGTGGCGAGGACGGCTGGATGCGCTTCGGTCTCGACGGCCTGCGCCCGGTCGATCCGCACGAGCCGGTCTGCCACATCAGCCATTACGAGGCAGACGCTTATGCGCGCTGGGCCGGTGCGCGGCTGCCGACCGAAGCGGAGTGGGAGCATGTCGCGTCCATCATGGACGATCCAGCCAAGGGCGACCTGTTTGACTCGCCAGGTCCGGTGCAGCCGCTGTCGCCGCTCCACCCGCCACACCGCGAAAAGTTCTTCGGCGGCGTCTGGCAATGGACCGCCAGCGCCTTCCTCCCCTATCCTGGCTTCACCCCCGCTGAAGGAACGGTCGGCGAATATAACGGCAAGTTCATGAGCGGGCAGGTGGTGCTTCGCGGCGGCAGTTGCGCGACGCCGCGCGGCCATGTCCGGGCGACCTATCGCAACTTCTTCTACCCGCACCAGCGCTGGATGTTCTCGGGATTGAGGTTGGCGAAGGACGCGTGATGGAGGCGAGCGACCAGGCGTTTCGCGAGGACGTTCTCGCCGGCCTTTCGGCGCCGATCCGAGCGGTCCCGGCGCGCTGGCTGTATGACCGCCGCGGCTCCGAGCTGTTCGAACGGATCACCCAGCTCCCCGAATATTATCCGACCCGCACCGAGACCGCGCTGCTGAAGGAGATGGTCGCGGAAGCGGCCGGAGTGACGGGCACCGGCGGGGCGGTGATCGAGTTCGGCTCCGGCTCTTCGACCAAGACCCCCATCCTGCTCGAGGCGGTGAAGCCGACCGCTTATGTGCCGATCGACATCAGCGGCGAGTTCCTGCGGCTGTCGGCCGAGGGGCTACAGGAGCGATTCCCGGACCTTCGCATCCTCCCGGTCGAGGCCGATTTCATGCGCGCCATCGAACTTCCCGAGCAGGTGTGCGAGACGCCCAAGCTCGGCTTCTTTCCCGGCTCCACGATCGGCAACATGGTCGCCCGAACCGGCGTCGATCTGCTCCGAGCGATGAAGGACACGCTCGGCGTCGGGTCCTGGCTCCTGATCGGCATGGACCGGATCAAGGACGCCGCGACCCTGATCGCCGCCTATGACGATTCCGAGGGCGTCACCGCCGCGTTCAACCTCAATCTGCTCCACCGCATCAACCGCGAGCTGGATGGAACGATCGACGTGTCCGCTTTCCGCCACCGCGCCATCTGGCGGGATTCGCACGCCCGGATCGAGATGCACCTGGAGGCGGTGCGGGACACGCGCTTCACCGTCGCCGGACAGCCTTTCGCGATGCGCGCGGGCGAGACCATCCACACCGAGAACAGCCATAAATACGGCCATCGCGACGCTCGGCTGCTGCTGCTCGCCGCCGGCTGGGGCGTGGTGCGCGAATGGACCGATCCCGAAGACAGGTTCGCGATCCTGCTCGCCGAGGCCGAGCCGCCGCGCTTCGCACCCTGAGGCTCAGCGCACTTCCGCGCGCCAGGTGGTGAGGTAGAAATAGGTGCCGCGACACTCGCTCATCTCTTCCTGCTCGACGAGCCGGAACATCTCGCCGGTCCAGGCATAAGAGGAGCGCACGCCGCAGTCGCCGAGACCGCGGCCCTTGGCATATTCGTGGATCGTCCGCCTTTCGGGGTCCCACTCGGCATTGGTCAGATAGTAGCGCGGGGTCTCGTCCACGCCCTCCTGAGGCTCGACGTCGAGCCGGGCCTCCTCGATCCGGATGTCGCGCCCGTCGCGCCAGGCGATCAGCGGCACCGAATTGTAATTGTAGGCGCCCGCGCCGCAGGACAGCAGGATCAGACTCCTGCCGTTGCCGAGCGCGAAGGCCGGCGCCTCGTCGGGGCCGCCCATCTCGCTGACGAGGCATCCGTTCGAGCGCCGCACCGCGGCGATACGCTCCGCGGGGATTGCGAGCGGGCGCTCACGGGTGCGCGGCGCGACCGTGACGACGGGCAGCGCCGGAGCGGGCGGAATGACGCTCGCCGGCCGATTGCCGGGACGCATGTAGGAGGTGCCGGTGTGCAGTCGGCCCTGGCGCTCCTCCATGTAGAGCAGGGCGCCGTGGGACCCGTGCACCGCAAGCTCGGCGATCGTCCGCCCGCCGGCGTCCTGGACGATCATCTTTTCCGAATAGAGTCTCTGGATGAATTCCGGCAGGTCGCCGGCCTGCACCCGCCATTCGCTCTCGGCGATGGCTGCGAATCCGATCCCTTCCAGCGGGCTTCCATATTGGACGAGCCGCGCCGGAATTCCTTCGAAGTCGAGTATGGCGATGTCGAGCGGTGCATTCGCTTCCGGGCCGCGTTCCAGGCGAAGGACGGCATAGCGTTCCCAGGGATAGTCCTCTTCCTGCGTCCCGCTCTGCTCGGCGCTTCGAGTCTCGTCCGGAACCAGAGACACCGCCTGGCAGCGCAGGCCATTGTCGCAGGTCACCACCCAGTCATGGAAATTGTGGATCTCCGACGGCGTCGGGACGTCCTGGGCCGCCGCGGCAGCCAGCAGCAGGGACAGCAGGATCATGTCGGCTGCATAACAACCGGCGTTGGAGGCCGCCAGCGCGCATTGCTCTCGCCAATGGCCGTCGCTACATCCGCCGCAACATTCTAGGGATCAAAGATGCTCGCCGGTCTCCTCCTCGCCATCGACTTCCTGCTCAACGTTCTCATCATCCTGATCATCGGTCAGGCGATCCTGAGCTGGTTGGTCGCGTTCAACGTCATCAACACGCGCAGCGACGGCATGCGCCGATTCCTGATGGCGCTCGACCGGATGACCGATCCGATCTACCGGCCGATCCGCCGCATCCTCCCCGACTTCGGCGGAATCGACTTCTCGCCGCTGGTCGTGCTTTTGCTGATCAAGGCGATCCAGATCGTGATCCGGTCCAGCCTCACCGGCATGCCGCTCTAGGCGTGGCCGCGACGATCATCGACGGCAGGGCGGCCGCGGCCGATATCCGCGCGCGAGTCGCGGCGGCGGTACCGGCCTTCGCGGCCGCAGCCGGCCGGGCGCCCGGCCTTGCCGTGGTCCTGGTCGGAGAGGATCCCGCCAGCCAGGTCTATGTCCGCTCCAAGGGCAAGGCGACGCGCGAGGCCGGGATGGCGAGCTTCGAGCATCGCCCCGGCGTCGACGTGACTCAGGACGAGCTGCTGGCGCTGGTCGCGCAGCTCAACGCCGACGAGGCGGTCGACGGAATCCTCGTCCAGCTTCCGCTTCCGAGCCACATCGACGATCAGGCGATCATCGCCGCGATCGATCCGGACAAGGACGTCGACGGTTTCCATGTCGTCAATGCCGGCCGGCTCGCGGTCGGACTGCCCGCCTTGGTGCCGTGCACGCCATTCGGCTGTCTCCATCTGCTCAAGCAGCAGCTCGGCAGCCTGAGCGGCCTCGACGCGGTCGTGATCGGCCGCTCCAACATCGTTGGCAAGCCGATGGCGCAGCTGCTCCTCGCCGAGAGCTGCACCGTCACCATCGCCCACAGCCGCACCCGCGACCTTCCCGGCGTTGTCCGCCGCGCCGACATCGTCGTCGCCGCGGTCGGCCGGCCGGAGATGGTCAAGGGCGACTGGCTGAAACCGGGCGCCACCGTGATCGACGTCGGCATCAACCGGCTGCCGAGCGACGATGGCAAGGGCCGCCTCGTCGGAGACGTCGACTTCGCCTCCGCGTCGCAGGTTGCCGGAGCGATCACTCCGGTGCCGGGCGGCGTGGGGCCGATGACCATCGCCATGCTTCTGCGCAACACGCTCGTCGCCGCCCACGCGCGGAGCGGCCTGAAGGTCCCGGCAGGCCTGTGACCGAGCTGTTCATCTCCGCCCTGGTCACCTTCTTCGTGATCATCGACCCGCCGGGCTGCGCGCCGATCTTCGCCAGCCTGACCCAGGGCGCGCCCGCGGCTCATCGCCGCGCGATGGCGGTGCGATCGGTGCTGATCGCGACCGGCATCCTGCTCTTCTTCGCGCTTCTCGGCGAGGACCTGCTTCGCGCGCTCGGCGTGTCATTGAGCGCATTCAAGATCGCCGGCGGGATCATGCTGTTCCTGATCGCGCTCGAGATGGTGTTCGAGAAGCGCCAGGAACGCCGCTCGAACCGGGCCGAGGACGTCAAGCGCGACGGCGAGGTCGAGGACATCTCGGTCTTCCCGATGGGCATTCCGATGATCGCCGGCCCCGGCTCGATCGCCTCGGTCATGCTCCTGACCGCGCGAAGCGAGGGTCTCGTCGGCACCCTGATCGTGCTCGGCGCGCTCGGCTGCATCCTGCTGCTGACGCTTGCCGCCTTGCTCGCGGCCGGCCCGCTGATGCGGCTGATCGGCGAAAAGCTCGAAGGGATGATCACGCGCCTGCTCGGCGTGATCCTCGCCGCGCTCGCCGTCCAGTTCGTCCTCGACGGCCTCGAAGCGACGATCGCGTAAAGCTTACCGCCGCACCCGCCACATCCGGTAGGGCGAGTTGGCCGGAAGGGCGATCGGCTCCAGCCACGCCGGCACCCGCCCGCGGCTGAGCTGCGCGTAGAAGCCGTTGGGCGCCGCCGACCGGTAGATGGTGGATTCCGACATGTTCGGGCAGATCAGCACATAGTCGATGCCGCGCCGCTCGACGATCGCATGGGCGTTGGCCTCGTCGCCGCGGAAGGCGCGCATCACGTCCAGGATCGCCTGGTGGTTGCGGTGATAGGGTCCCGAGATCGCATCGTGATGGGTGAGCGTCACAAGGCGCGGCCCGAGATCGTTGAAGGTCAGCACATAGCCCTTGGGCTGCTGTGCAACCGGGCGCAGCGCCGCGGGCGTCGGGCAGCTGTTGTTGGCGCGGTTGATCGCCTGGCGGTAAGGGGTCACCGGCTCCTTCTTGTCGAACCAGCCGGCCGCCTGGCCCGCCAGCGCGCCGGAGACGACGAAGAAAGCCGCGAACGTGCCGAGCACCCGGACCAGCATGAGCCGCTGCTGCTGAAACCAGGTGATCAGGGCCCAGCCGAGGCCTGCGGCGCCGGGCACTGCAAGCAGCTGGGACGCGGCGGCGGCACGGGTCTGCCAGAGGAGCAGGGCGGCGGCGAGAGCGGCCATCGCCGCGATCGAACCCCAGCGAAGGAGCGTTTCGGCCTCGCGGCGGCTGCGCCACAGCATGACCAGATAGCCGACGAGGCCGATCGCCGGCAGCGTCGCGATGGCGATCGTCGTCGTGGTGCCGTGGCGATAGAGCGGCATCGCCTCGCGGACATTGCTGAGCCACAGCTCGGCGAGCTCAGGCGGCACGCCTTCCAGGCGGCCGAGGCAATGCGGCCAGGCGAGCGCGTAGAAGCCGGCGAGCAGGGCGCCGCCCACGGCTCCGGCGGCGAGCCTGAGCCAGGGCGACTCGAAGCGCAGCCACGACAGTGCCAATGCGGCGACTCCGGCAACCAGCATCACCGAAAGCCAGACCGGCGACAGCGCGTCGCACACCGGGAGGCGGTTCGCTTCGGATGCGAAGATCAGGAAGCCCAGCGAGGTGCCGCCGGCGAGGCTGATTCCGTAGGCCGCGAGCCGGGGCGCTTCCGCTCGGTCGATGACCCAGCGCAGGCCGATCGCCGCTCCGGCGATGGCGAGATAGAGCAGCATCTCGAGACCGATGGCCAGCGACAAGGCGGTGGCGATTCCGACCGTGATTCCGCCGCGCTTCCTGTTGGGATCGGCGAGTCCGGCGACGACCACCGCGACCATGGCGAGCTGCCAATTGTGGTGGTCGATGCGCAACGGCGCGAACATCGCTCGCACCGAGCCTCCGCACACCAGGATCGTCGGCCCCAGCCAGAAGGCATAAGGCGACAGCAGCCGCCGAGCGGTCAGCGCCATCGCGAACAGCGCGACGAGCAGTGGCAGGAGCGGCGCGATCGCGACCGCCCAGCGCTCGGCGATCATTCCGCCGAACAACGGCTTGAGCAGGAGATAGAGGCCCGCGATCGGCAGGTCCGGCAGCCGCGACCAATGCATGTTGAGCCCTTCCGGCGGGCTCAGCCGATATTGCCTGAGGTCGTACCAGCCCTGCCCGTCGAGCAGCGCGCGCACCTGCATGATTCGCAGATTGTCGTCGGTGTCGCCGAGCGCGAAGCCGTGGATGCCGCCCCATCTCTCCCACACGAGATAAGCGGCGGTGCAGACCCAGAAAAGCAGCACGAGGGGCCGCCAATGGCGCTGGAACGCGTCCGCCAGGTTCAATTCATGCCCCTTTTCAAGCCGGTGGCCCCGCTCTACTCGACGGACCGCAAACGGCAAGACCGCGGAGGCGGTTCGACGACAGGGCCACGACTTGATGATTTCATGGGTGGAGCGCGCACGCCGCTCCGAAGTGTTGGGACAAGTGATCCGCTTCGGGCTGGTCGGTGGCTTCGTCACCGCGCTCGGCGCAGGCGCCTATCTGGTCGCTGCGCTCGCCGGCGTGGCGCCCTTGCTCGCCAACCTGCTCGCCTACGCCGTCGCGATGGCGAGCGGTTATGTGCTTCACAGCAAGGTGAGCTTCCGCGGCCATGGCAGCCGCGACAATCCGGCGCAGCGCAGTCTTCGCTTCGTCACCGTCAGCCTGATCAGCTTCGCCCTCAACAGCCTGTTCGTCTGGACGATGACCGCGCCGCTCTCCTGGCCGGTCTGGACGCCGGTCATCCCGATGCTGTTCGTGACCCCGCTCGTCACCTTCACGCTTAACCGGCGCTGGGTGTTTGCGTGATAGGGCCTAGCTGATGGAACGCATCGTCTATGATCGGATGGCGGAGCTCGACACCCGCCATTGGTGGTACCGGGCGCGGCGCGAGGTGCTCGCGGCGTTGATCCGGCGCGCCGTCAAGCCACCCAAGGACGCGCGCATCCTCGAGATCGGCTGCGGCACCGGCCACAATCTCGGCATGCTCGGCCAGTTCGGCCATGTCGATGCCATCGAGCTCGACCAAGCGGCGCGCGACGTGGCCAGCGCCCGGCTCGGGCGGCCCGTGACGGGCGCGCGCCTGCCGGAGCTCGAAGGTGTTCCGGACGCCGCCTACGACATGGTCGCCTTGCTCGACGTACTCGAACATGTCGAGGAGGACCGCGAGTCCCTGCGCAGCATCGCCCGCCGGCTGAAGCCGGGCGGCGCGATCCTGATCACCGTCCCCGCCTTCCAGTGGATGTGGAGCGCCCACGACGTCGTGAACCATCACCAGCGCCGCTATTCGAAGCGCACCCTCAACGCCGCCATCGCCGATGCCGGGCTGAAGGCCGAGTTCGTCGGCTATTTCAACTCGATCCTGTTCCCGCTCGCCGCGGCCGCGCGTCTCGCCGGCCGCCTCACGGGGAAAGAGGAGAGCGACGACAAGCTGCCGCCGGCGGCGATCAACACGGTCTTCGAAACCCTGTTCGGGCTGGAGCGGCACGCCATCGCCCGCCTGCCTTTCACCCCCGGAGTCTCGATCGCTGCGGTGGTGCGCGCCTAGGCGACGTCGGCTTGCCCGGCGGGCGGCACGTCCCGCTCCTGAACCGGTGCCGGAAACGGCAGGGCCTCGACGGTCTCGGCCTGGACGGAGACGTTTTCCTCGGTGGCGACGTGGCCGAGCTGGGGTCGGCCGTGCGCCTCGCCGGCGATGTCGGCGACGATGTAGAGCGGCCGACGCTTGGACTCGATGTAGAGGCGGCCGAGATATTCGCCGATCATTCCGAGCACGAACATCTGCACCGCGCCGAGCAGGACCACGACCAGCATCGTCGAGGTCCAGCCCTGGACCGCGCTGCCGGTGAAGAAGCCGATCGCGATGTAGATCAGCAGCAGGACGCTCGCGAGCACCAGCCACAGGCCGATATGGCTGGCGAGCCGGAGCGGCGCGGTCGAGAAGCCGGTGACCGCGTCGAGCGCGAAGGCGATCATCTTGCGCAGCGGATATTTGGTGCTGCCCGAGAAGCGCTCGGCGCGGTCGTAGACGAACGGCACCTGGCGGAAGCCGATCCAGGACACCATGCCGCGGATGAACCGCGCCTGCTCGGGCAGGCTGAGGAAAGCGTCGAGCGCGCGGCGGCTCATCAAGCGGAAGTCGCCGGTGTCGAGCGGAATCTCGACGTCGGTCAGCTTGTCGAGCAACCGGTAGAAAATCTTGGCGGTGGCCTTCTTGAACGCGGTTTCGCCGACTCGGGCGCGGCGCACCGCGTAGACGACGTCGGCCTGGCTGCGGTCCATCTCGGCCATCATCTGCGACACGAGCTCCGGCGGGTCCTGCAGGTCCGCGTCGATGATCAGGATGCGCTCGCCCGAGCACAGGTCGAGCCCCGCGGTGAGCGCGAGCTGATGGCCGTGGTTGCGCGACAGGTTGATCGCGACGACCCGGCTGTCGAGCGCGCTCAGCTCCTGCATCACCGACCAGCTCGAATCGCGCGACCCGTCGTTGATCAGAACGATCTCGTGGCTGGCGCCGACCGCCTCGCGCGCGGCCGCGCTCACCCGGCGGTGAAGCTCCTTCAGGCACGCCTCTTCATTGTAGCAGGGGATGACCACCGAAAGGGCAGGCCGGTTCACGCGAATCTCCACTCGGGTCCTTGGGACATCATGCCGCAGGCGGCGTTAAGGACGCGTCTGCGTCCCCCGGTCCACCCTATAGAGGACGCTGGTTCCCTCCCGCCAGATGGGAGTGAGGTCGGCGGCGAGGCCCGCATGGTAGGGCGGCGGATCGATCAGCCAGACATAATCGAAGGCCTCGCGCGGGAACAAGGCGAGCGACTGGTCGATGGTCAGCCACATTTCCCCGCGGCAGCGGCGCAGCGAGACGATCTGCGTCGGATCGCGCACGAAGCGGCCGCCGGCCGGATAGTCGGCATTGAGCAATTGCGCGCCGAGCATCGTCCACTGGTCGTTGGCGAAGGCGTGGCGGCGGACGATGGCCATCGCGGGCAGATGATGCAGGCGGCTCATTCCCCACGGCTCGATGCAGGGGCGGCCGACGAAGCTCACCATGCGAGCGCCGTGCGGGACATGGTCGAGCGCGGCGAGCAGGCGGTCATAGCTGCGGTCGTAGAGCGCCATGCTCCAGGTCGTGCCGACGAGGCGGATGGCGAAGAAAGCGAGACCGGCGAGCGCGAGCATTCGGCTGAAGCGCAGATGGCCCTCGGGCACCCGGATCGCGATCAGCGCGACCGCGAAGATGTAGGGCGCGAGCCGCATGTCGGCATAGGCCGATCCGAAGACCACCCGCGGCAGCAGGATGTAGACGAGCAGGAGGAACAGGGCCGAGGCGCCGAGGTTGCGCGAGAAGGTGAGGCGCCGGCTCGCGACGACCAGGACCAGCAGGCCGAGGACCAGCAGCAGCGACAGCTGGTCGAAGGCCTCCCAGCGGTCGCGCAGGGTCATCTTCAGCCAGTTGAGCTTGGCGATCCAGTTGAACCAGTCGAAGGTCTGGCCGCCGCCATTGCTTCGCCACAGCAGCATCAGCAGCACCGGCGGAGCGAGCGCGAGGCAATGGAGGCCGGCGCGCCAGCCGGAATGGACGATCCGCCCGCGCCGGTCGAACTGGCGCACCCACTCGGCCGAGAAAGCGAGCACTCCGAGAGTGCCCCATCCGAAGGCATGGACGACCCAGAGGATGCAGGAGATCGGGATGAACAAGGCGATGCGCAGGCGGTGGCGCTCGAGCCTGCCGAGGCGCAGCCACAAGGCAAAGGCGAGCAAGGCGAGCGCCATCGACAGGGCGAAGTTGGCGAAGCCGAAGAAGAACGGGAAATTATAGGCGAAAGGCAGCGCGAACAACGTCGTCGGCGGGACTCGGCCATGTACTTCGCGCGCGACCCACAGCATCCCCGCGACGGTGAGCGGCGGGATCGCCATCACCACCAGCTTGACCGTCGCCTCGAGGCCGAGGATCGGCCCGAGCAGCTCGACGATCAGGTCGACTCCGAGATTGGCGATGATCGCCCACTCGAAGGTGAAATATTGCTGGAGCGCCGGCGAGCTGTCGAGGTCGAGCTGGACCCGGTAGCGGCCCATATGCCCGGGCAGGTCGACGAGCGGGATGACGTCCGGCCACAATAACGGGATCATCGTGGCGAGGACCAGCGCGACGACCGTCCAGCGCCGTTCCCACCATTGATAAGGATGCCGGGCGGCCTCGGCCGGCCCCAAGGCGAGCGTCATGAGCGGTGGTTGGCCTCGGCGCGAGCGCACGCGCGACGGCCGGCCGGAAGTTTAGATCGCCCCTTGTTCCCGTCGCGTTGCCCCATCGCCCAAGCATAGCCGCTGGCGCGGACGGCGCAACGGCGGACGGGTCCAAGGGGGTGCGGGCGGGGCG
>JAEZFL010000002.1 GCA_023417515.1 Pseudomonadota bacterium
TCAGCCATTCAAGGCTATAAACAGAGACGGCCCCGCGAGCGATCGCGGGGCCTTTTCCATGAGCGGAGTGTCGTAAAATGGCCGGAAACGGACCGTCCGCTATTCGCAGCAGTGCCCGCGAGAGCGGTCGCTAAACCGATCGGATCATAGGATCGCGAGATGCCGGTTATCGAACGCCCGGCTATACTGCGCGGCGATCTCAACCTTGCGCTCGATTGCGTCCAGCACCCGCACGCTGAAATCGACCCCGGCAAGCCGTGAGCAGCTTTCCAGATTCCCCGGCGAGAAGACGTTCACCTCCAGGATCTTGTCGCCGACGATATCCACGCCGACGAGGAACATGCCGTCGGCGACGAGCTTGGGTCGGATCAGCTCGGCGACGGCCAGTTCCGTGTCTCCGATCTCAACCGCTTGGGCCTTGCCACCCGCATGGATGTTCGACCGGATGTCGTCCTTGGCCGCGACCCGGCGCAGCGCCGCGAACTTGCCGTCGATCTCCAGCGGTGAACCGTTCATCAGGAAGAAGCGGATGTCGCCCTTCTTGGCCGCGGGGACATAAGCCTGGGCGATGATGTAGCCGTCGCGGCCGATCGCCTCGATCATCTGGTTGAGATTGGCCTGGTTCTCCGGATCGACCTTGAAGACTCCGGACCCTCCTGACCCCTGGAGCGGCTTGAGGATGATGTTGCCACCATGCTCCTTGGCGAACGCCTTGATGTCCGACGCGTGCTTGGTGATCAGCGTCTGAGCGCGGGCCTCCGCCGGAAAGCTCTGGAAATAGAGCTTGTTGGTGGCTCGCCCCAGGCTGTCGGGATCGTTGAGGACGATGACTCCGCGCCGTGCCGCTTCGCGCCCGAACAGGATCCCGGCGTCCATCGCCCAGGGCGCATGCTGGGCGTCGATCGACGGGTCGTTGCGAAGCATCAGGACGTCGACTTCAGCCATGTCGACCTGCTCGATCTTGCAGGCCTCGTCGTCCTTGAGGGTCGCGAAGAATTCGCCGCGATTCTTGTACTTGCGCTTGGGCAGGAAGCGGCCGTGCGCGCGCAGGCTGTCGTCGGGGCTCAACACGAAGTCCGACGGCGTGATGTAGCAGACGCGGTGGCCGCGGCTCGCTGCCTGATGGGCCAGCACCGTCGTGGTGTAATTCTCGTACTCGCGCTCGATGTCGTTGACGAAGAAGCCGATAATCATTCTCATTCACTCCACATCGAGCATGTTCTGAAGCTCCAGCCCGGCACGCACGCGCGCGACGCGCCGCTTCACATCCTCACGCTCCAGGAATTCCGGCGTGAACAGCGGCGGCCGGATCAGGTTCCGCTGAAGCAGCTCTTCGATCGCGGATGTATGCGCGGGCGCAATCTTGCCGATCCAGAACGGGGTGAGCGACGCGCCGGACTCGACCAGCCCGACGACGTGCTGGAATCCCTCCAGGTAAATGAAGTCCTTCACGAAGCCGCCGGACCGGAACACCCGGGCCGTGATGTCGAAGGCGGGGCGCTTGCCGATGCTGTGACCGTTCAGCATTCGAAACACGTCCACGAACTCTGCGCCGTCGAGCATGGCATGGACCGCGAGGACCCGGCCGGCCAGCAGCCGAAGGCGCGCTGCCGTCAGCCCGCCCACGGCCCATTCCGCGAAGACGCCGAGCCCTTCCTGGACCCCTTCATATTGAGCGAGACCGGTCCGGAAGACCGTCAGGCCCTGCGCCGCTCCGTTGAAATAGGTGAGCAGGTGAACGCTCACTTCGTGCGATAGGAGCGCATCCAGCCGGCTCTCGAGCATCGCCGTGTTGCTCGCGATCATCAGCTTGCCGCCTGACACGATCAGGCTGCCGACGTCGTCGCGCACCTCGACGCCGGCCTCGAACCGAGGATCGACCGCCTGATATTTGGCGATCAGCGCTCGCGCCGCCGCCGCGACCTCGGTGGCTCCGATCCGGCGACCGGGCGCCACGTCCCTATAATTCGTAGCGAGGATCGCTCGGGCATCGGCCAGCAACCTCGTACTGACGGTGCCATAGTGGAGCAGCGACGCTGCCTGGAAGGCGCGGCTGTTCCGCATGGCGAGCATTGTCAGCTGGTTGTCGATCTCCTGCCGCTTCTCCGAGAGGAGGCGCTCCAGCAACGGATCCTCAAGCATCGAGAGGTCGACGGCGTAGAGCTCTCGCTTGGCTGCGGCGGGATCGACGGTCAGTGGGCGGTAGCGGAATTGCGGGGCCTGCTCTGCGCCGCCGTCCAGGAAGGTGTGCATCGCCTCCCGGCTGTTGATCGGCGACACCGACAGCAGGAAATCGAAGCTCCGAGCGACGTCGTCGAGCTTGCGGTCGGCATCCAGTGCTGCGGTCAGGAAGGCGCTTCGGCCGAGCGACCGGTAATGGTCGGGAGCGCCGGCCTTGCCCTGCGTCATGAACGCGCAGGCCGTCCTCAGCAGGGCGTCGCCGCAGGCCGCCGCAAGCTCGTGAGTGACCTGCGGATAGAAAGTGTCCGCTCCCGCGCGATGAATCTGCGGGATCGAGATGGACAGCCGATCGATTCCGGCGGCGCCGTGGGCCGCCGGGGCTTTGGCGTCGGCTCCGGCCAGCTCGACGAACGCTTGCCGGAGGTCGATCTCGATCTCCGCTAACGCCTCGGCGAGCGCGGCGAGCGCGCTCTGCCCGCCTTTCCCCGGGGAAGCGGCGATGCGGAACAAGAAGTCGGGCAGATCCTGCGATCCCGCCCGGGTGGGGACCCACTCCGCGTCCTCGACGGTCATCACCAGGACGCATTCGAACCGGCGCTGGATCACTTGGCAAATCGCCGCGAGCGCCTGCTCGGCAACCGCGTCCTCCTCGGGCGACCAGATCAGGTAGGCGGGGCTGTTCACCGCGACCCGCCGAGCGATGCTCCGCTCCGGGCTTGCGGAGCGGTTCAGGACGATGAAGGGGAGATAGCGGTCGAAATGGGCGCGGCCGCTGGTACCGACCGGCTGCCGCAACTCGCCGCGCGGACCGAACTCGGCATGGAAGGCCGGGGCTTCGGCAGGCATCGGTCGCGCGCTCATGAGTCGAGCAACTCCTCGGCGGCGACGCAAAGCCGGTTTATAAACGCGCGCATGGCGTCCAGTTCCGCCGGGTCCGGCTCGCCGGTCCATTCGTCCATGTAGAATTTCTTGAATTCGAGCGCGATCGCGCAGCCGCTCTCCGGGTAGTTGCCGTGGACGAACCGAGTCTGCTCGCCCTTGCCCTGGAATGCGACATTCTCGCGCACGTCGAGGCGGCGTCCGTTGAAGTCGAAGGCGCGCATCTCCTCCATCAGAGGGTCGAGCAGGAACGCCCATTGCTCCCGCGGCATTGAGAAGGTTCCGATATTGATGTCCGGGGCGTCAGCCTGGGGTGTTGCGGCACCGCCGGGACCGCCACGGCGATGATTGTAGCTGTGGACATCGAGCAGCATGAAACGGCGGTGCCGCGCCGCGACGTCTCCCAACAAAGTCCCGAGCATCCGGTAGTAGTCTTCGTGAAGCGCTAGCGAGCGCTGCACCAACCCCTCATCGGGGGCGCCCGGACGCCAGACGTCCAGTCCCCAGGATTGCTCGGGTTCCACATAGACCGCTTCGGCAGCGGCACGGTTGAGGTCGATCTCAAACCGCGATCGATGAACGACGATGTGCGTGCCCACGTCGCCAACCGCGTGCCCGGTGAAAGGGTCTTCCTCGCGGAGGCGGTCGGCTTCGGCGAGGGCCATGACGCGCGCCACTTCCGGCCGCAGATCGTGACCGTCATGGATCGCGGTGGCGACGATTGGACCTTCGCCGTGCTCCAAAGTCCAGCCGGGCCGTTCGAACGGGATGCCGTTTGTCATCCTGAATTAGCGTTTTGAGGCAGCGTCGGTTGCGTACGCAAGCTGATGAGAGACGAAAACGCTGACTTGTTGGAGCCCTGGGACGCGCCAACGGCCTGTACGTCCGGTCTCAACCCCCTGAAAGTTTGGAGCGTACCAGCTTTGAATCGAAACCGCACATGGCTCCCGCAAGTGAAAGGTCCCGTCTTCGGCGCCCCGTCGATAGTCGGAGCATCCGCAATGGGCGCCAGGCTGCCCGACCGGCTCTGGCCGATAGCGGAAAGTCCGGTCTCAGGCCGAAGCTATCGCTTCCTGCCGTTCATACCAGCCGCGCGAGCGTTTCACGATTGCCACTACCGAGAGCATCACCGGCACCTCCACCAGCACCCCCACCACCGTTGCAAGCGCCGCGCCCGAATTGATGCCGAACAGAGAAATGGCAGCGGCGACGGCGAGCTCGAAGAAGTTCGACGCTCCGATCAGCGCTGCCGGCGCCGCGACGCACCAGGCGACTCCGAACTTGCGGCTGAGCCAGTAGGCCAGGCCCGCGTTGAAATAGACCTGGATGAGGATCGGCACGGCCAGCAGGGCGATGACGAGAGGCCGGCTCAGGATCTGCTCGCCCTGGAATCCGAAGAGCAGGACCAGCGTGGTCAGCAGCGAGACCAGGGATATCGGCCCCAGCACGCCGAGCAGCCGATCCAGCGCCCCCTGTCCGCCCCCGGCGAGCACCCGCTTGCGCAGCAGCTGCGCGATGACGACCGGAATGGCGATGTAGAGCACCACCGACAGCAGGAGCGTGTCCCACGGCACCGTGATCGAGGCGACGCCAAGCAGCAGCCCGACGATGGGCGCGAAGGCGAACACCATGATGAGGTCGTTCAGAGCGACCTGGCTGAGCGTGTAATTGGGCTCGCCGTCGCACAGGTTCGACCAGACGAAGACCATCGCGGTGCAGGGCGCGGCGGCGAGGATGATGAGCCCCGCGATGTAGGAGGATATCTCGCCGCCGGGCAGCAATGGCGCGAACAGCCAGCCGATGAAGAAGGTGGCCAGGGCGGCCATCGAGAAAGGCTTCACCGCCCAGTTGATGAAGAGGGTGACTCCGACCCCCTTCCAATGTTGCCGAACCGAGCCGAGCGCCCCGAAATCGATCTTGAGCAGCATCGGGATGATCATCAGCCAGATCAGCACCGCGACGGGCAAATTGACCCGGGCGATCTCGGCGGAGGCGATCGCGGCGAAGGCGCCGGGTACCGCCGCCCCGAGCGCGATTCCGGCGACGATGCACAGCGCCACCCACACCGACAGGTAGCGCTCGAACAGCGAAATTGCGGGCCGCCCAGCCGATCCGGCGTCAGCCATTGGCCCGCACCACCTCGCCGTCTTCCTTCACGAAGTCGGCCTGGAGCGCCCGATCGAGAACCGACAGAACTTCTTCGGACGGGCGGCAGAGTTTCACGCCCTTGGGGCCGACTACGATCGGCCGATTGATCAGGATCGGGTGCTCCATCATCGCATCGATGATCTGATCGTCCGTCAGCGACGGATCGCCCAGTCCGAGATCGGCATAGGGCGTGCCCTTCTCCCGAAGCAGGTCGCGCGGGCTGATGCCCATCCGCCGGATCATCGAGGTCAGCCCCTCCCGCGATGGCGGGGTCGCCAGATATTCAATGACCTGCGGCTCCGTGCCGGTCGCCCGGATCAGCGCCAGCGTGTTGCGGGACGTGCCGCAGGCCCGGTTGTGGTAGATGGTGACGCTCACCCGCAGCACGCCACCTTTGGAGCGATCGCCGGTGCACAGCAGGCCGCCTCTGCGGCGTTTTCCGACAGTGCCGTCAGTTCCGGGTTGTCGCCGTAGACGGTGGCCTCGCCATTGGTGAAGAAGGCCTCCCAGATCACGCCCTGCGGATCGGCGATCCAGCTCTTCTCCGACTTGGCGTAGCAGCAGGTGGTCGCGCCTTCCTCGAGCACCGGCCGGTCGGCGGCCTTGAGGCGGCCATAGACGCCCTGAAGCTCTTCGTCGCTCTCGACCTGGATGCCGAGATGCTCCACCCCTTTATGCGCGTTGCCGGCCGAGATGGCGAAGTTGACGCGCGGATCCTCGAGCATCCACTTCGCATAGTCCGACTTCACCACGGTCGGCTCAGCGCCGAACAGTGTCGAATAGAAGCCGATGGACTGGTCGAGGTCGTTCACCCCGACGTGGACGTGCAGACGCTTCATGCGGAAATCCTTTCCTGAGTTGGTGCGGCATCGTCGCCGCCTTGAGAAGCCGGCGCACAGACCGCGCCGCCGCAGCAATTCTCCATGAGGTAGCCGACCAGCGCGTTCATCGCCGCGTAGTCGGCCGTGTAGATCAGCGAACGCCCCTCCCGCCTTTGCTGGATGAGCTCAGCACGGGTGAGGTGGGAGAGGTGAAAGGACAGCGAGGAGTTCGGAATTCCGAGCGCTTCAGCGATCGCACCGGCAGGCATGCCCTCGTCGCCGGCCTGAACCAGCAGGCGGAAGAGCGCCAGACGATGCTCTTGGGCAAGGGCGGCCAGCGCCTCAACGGCAGCGGTTGAGTTCATTTCCATGAACATCGAAATATATTCGACGCAGACACGCGTCAATAGATATTTCGATCATCATGGAAACGATCTGCGGGTCATCCTTGCTCGCCGGTTCGATCTGCTTGCCAAAGGCGCGGCGCCAATGCCTTGAAGACCAGGCCCACCGCAACGAGAGCGAGCCCCGCGAGCCAAACCGCGATGGGCACCCAGAACGCAAGGAAGAGGCACGCGGCCAGGCCGACGATCGCGATCCACGCGGGAAAGAGCCGCTGTTCAGGAGGAAGGCGCAGGGCGGCGAGATTGGTGATCGCGTAATAGATCAGGACGGTGAAGGCGGAGAACGCCCAGGTGGTCTCGACACTTCCGATTGAGGCCAGCCCGGCGACGACGATCCCTACTGCGATCACGGCCGCAGCAGGTGCGGTGCCCTCGCGGCTCAATCTTGCGAACAGGGGCGGCAGATCGCCTTGCCTTCCCATTGCCAGCACGACGCGCGAGAGGCCGATGATCAAGTTGAGGAGGACGCCCAGCATGGCGGTAACCGCGCCGACGGCGACAACGCGGGCCAGCAGCGGCGCATCCATAGCTCGCGCGGCGAGCTCCAGCGGGGTCGCCTGTGCACCGGGTGCGTTGGCGAAGCGGTCGGCGCCGACGCTGCCGATCGCGACGACGGCGACCAGGATGTAGAGGATCGCAGTGACGATGAGGGTGACGATGATTGCGCGCGGTATCGTGCGCTTCGGCTCCTTCACCTCCTCGCCCAGCGTCGCGATCCGTGCATAGCCCGTGTAGGCGACGAACATCAGGGCGGTTGCATAGAGAAAGGCCCGCATACCGCCGGACTCCGACGCCGGAAGGAGCGGCCTGAGGTTGCTGGTGCCGCGCTCCAAGGTTGTGGGCAAGCCGAGCAGGATGAAAGAGCCGAGGGCCAGCAAGGTGATCGAGACGATGAGGATGTTCATCGTGCTCGAACGCCGAATCCCGGACAGGACCAAGGTCGTGAACAAGGCGACCGCACCGACGGCAAGCCAGGACATCAGCGCGACGTCCGCTCCGAGCAGCCGCAGAAAGTATCCGCCGAAGCCCAGCGCGGCGGTCGCTGCGGACGCCGCCTTGGCGCAGAGAAACATCCAGCCGGCGGTGAAACCGAGCCTCGGGTTCAGATAGCGATAGCCATATTCATAGGTGCCACCGCTGACCGCGTGGCTGGCGGCGAGCTGCGCGCTGGACAAGGCGTTGCAGGTCGCGACCGCTGCCGCGAGGACGATGGCGAGGATCACGGAGGGCCCCGCAACTCCGGTCGCAATACCGATGCTGACGAAGACGCCGGTCCCCACCATAGAGCCCATGCCCATCATGGTGGCCCCGCCAATGCCGAGCTCGCGCCTCAGCTGCTGCATTTTCGAGGCTCCGAAACGTCGATCTCGGCAGCCGTCATGCTCTCAGCTTCTCGGCTGCGGGTCAGCAACTACGAGGTTGGACATAGCAATGTCGAGGAGCTGCGCTTCGGGACATATGCGCCCAAGGCGACCGGGCGTCTGGTTTGCGACATCACCGACGAGCCCCCGTAGCGGCCGCTATGGTTGCATATCCGACCTTCCGGGCTTTCCTACAGCCTTCGCTTTGGCATATCTGAATTGCCTCCACGGGCGGCCCCTTCGACCCCTGCTTTTGCAGGGGCCGGCGGGCTCAGATGAGCGGGGGGCATATGTCAGCAAAAATGAGCGCGGCGCGCAGGGCGGCTTTTCTCAAGGGGCTCGCCGAGACCGGCAACGTCACCGTGTCGGCGGAGCGGGCCAAGGTGTCGCGGTCGTGGGTTCAGTTGCATCGCTCCACCGATCCGGAGTTCGACTCGGCGTGCCGGGCGGCGGTCGCGGAGGCTCGGGAGAGGCTGAGCGGGCATGGCGAGCGGCGGCCGCCTTCCGGCTGGGGGTTTGCCGGCGGGGAGGAGCTGGTCGTCAGAGGCACGGGTGGAGCCCGCCCTTCGACACGCTCGGGGCCGGCGCGCGGGCGGCGGGTGCAGGTGGCCCGGGCGCGAATCCGGCAATGGACTGGGCGGGCCGAGCGGCGCTTTCTCGAGGCGCTGGCGGCGACCTGCAATGTCAAGGCGGCCTGCGCGGCGGTGGGGCTGACCCCGGCGTCGGCCTATGGCCACCGCAATCGCTGGCCCGCTTTCGCTCGGCAGTGGGACGAGGCGCTCGAGACCGGCGCCCTCAAGCTCGACCTGGCGATCATCGAGACAGCCAAGAACATCTTCTCCGACGCTCCGCCCGATCTCAGCCTGCCGATCCCGGACATGACCTTCGACCAGGCGATCCAGGCGCTTCGGCTGCACCAGCGGCGGCTGTCGGGGACCGGCGGGCGGCCGGGGCGGCTGCCGGTCAACGAGCCGGATATCGAGGAGGTGCGGGCCGAGGTGCTGCGCAAGGTGGCGGTGATGGAGAAGGCGCGGGCGCGGGGGTGGCGGGGGTGATGTGGGGCGGGCCGTGAAGGGCGGGGCCGTCACGGGAGCAAATTCCGTGACGTCAGACGGGTTCGGCCGCTGGCCGACCCGCTGGCCGGCCGTTCGCGTGCCGCTGGCCCCGGATCAAGTCCGGGACGGCGGTACCGGCGCGCTGCTCCTTGCGCCCTTCGGGCTCAGTCGCTGCGCGCCTCGCTCCGGATGGCGCGCAGGCGGAAGGAGGAGACGGCGCGGTTCCAGGTGCAGGTGAAGGCGCGGCGGCCGCTGCTCTCCTGGACGGTGCCCCACACGGTGACCCGGCCGCGGCGGCCCTGCTCGGCGTCGATGAGGTGGACGGCGCCATGCCGGGCGGCGCGCACCCGGCACGCCTCGCGCGCGGCGGCGATCAGGTCCGCGCTGTAGCCGACCTCGCGGCCCGAATTGCCCGCGCGGACCGCCGCTCCCACCACTCCGGCGGCAATGCTCGCTGCGCAGCCGCCGAGCGCGGGGCCGGCGACGAGCAGCAGGGCCATTGCGGATCGCTTCACTGGCAGCTCCCTGGCATCGGCACCGTCGCCGGCGGCGAGACTGTGGGAGAAGTCGCCGTCGCGCAAGGCCGCCGGGGCCGCGAACGGCGGCGGGTCACCGCTTCAGCCGGGCGAGCAGGCCGGGGCGGGCCAGCGGCTCGAAATCGCCGTCCGCGCTTTCGGGGTCGAGCAGCTCCTTCTCGGCCAGGGCGCGCTCGACCTTGTTGGGGGCGTCGGGCTCGAACGGGACGAGGGCGCGTCCGTCGCGGCTGCGCAAGGCCTCGATGGTGGCGATGAGCGAGCCGGTTTCGGCGAAGCTTGCGGCGACGGCCTGAGGCTTGCAGCCGAGATGCTCGGCGAGCAGGTCCGCGCGGAGCATGGCAATGGTCTCGCCGGCGCCTGCATTGGCGGGCAGGCGCGCGTCGATCATCAGGTCGCACTCGCTGTCGAGGCCCATCGAGCGGTTGTTGAGATTGGCCGAGCCGACGCGCAGCTGGCGGTCGTCGACGATCATGATCTTGGAATGGACGTAGATGTCGTCGCGCGCTTCGGTGACGGGGCAATAGATCCGGAAGCGGCCGTGGGAATCGTGCTCGGCGATGAGCTTCATCAGCTCGGCGCGGGCGGGGCTCATCGCCTCCTCGTCGAGCCAGCCCGATCCCGTGCGCGGGTTGACGATGACGAATTCCGGCGGGTCCGGCTCCTTGAGGCGCTCGACGATCGCCTCGGCGATGACCCGCGACGCGAAATACTGGTTCTCGGCATAGACGAAGCGCTCGGCGCCCTGGATCATGGCGAGGAACAGGCCCTCGATCTCGCGCACCGACTTCTGCTCGCCATGCTCGGAGCGGGTTCGCGCGATGGCGATGTCGACGTCGCGGAAATGCGGATCGAGCGCGTCCGGCCAGGGGTGGTTCGCCGCTTCGGGCGGATCGATCGGGGCGCCGCCGGCGGCCTTCCAGCGGTCGCGGGCAAGCTTGCCGAGCGCGGCGGCGACCTTGCCGTCGACCGCCATCGTCGCGTCGTGCCAGGGACCGTAGCGTCGGCCGGTGGTCGGCCGCTTGCGGTGGCCGTCGCCGTCGCGATGGCCGCGCGTGTCCCAGCGGTCGCCGGTCATGTCGATGCCGCCGCAGAAAGCGAGGGAATCGTCGATGACGACGATCTTCTGATGGTGGCTGGCGCCGAGGGCGTGGGCGGCGTCGAGCTTGAAATGGACGTCCGGGTTCCTCACCCAGCGGGCGAGGCGAAGGACGGTGGTGCCTCGGCCCAGCAGCTGGATCGCGCCGACATCCCATTTTAGGATGTAGATTCCGAGCCCAGGCCGTTCCCTGGTGAGCCAGGAGATGAAGGCGCCGAGCTCGGTCGGGCCGCCGTCGTCGGCCTCGTAATCGAGGCAGATGCGGGTGTCGAAATCCCAGCCGACCAGCAGGATCTGCTTCTGCGCACCGCACATCGCCTTGCGGGCGAGGCGGAAATAGTCGGCGGCGTCGACGATCAAGGCGGCGCGGCCGGCACGCTCGACGCGCCAGCAATGGCGGTGAAGCTCCGACAGGATTTTCTCGCTGGAAGGTACGCTGGTCACGATGCGCTGGAGAACGTCGCAACCGCGACTAGGTTTCGGGAGCGAAATGGCTATCTTCGGAACGATGATCGTTTCGCTCTCGTTGTTCTGAGCCATGGGTGACGAAGGGCCGGCGGCCACTCCAGTTCGGCGCGCGGCGGCGTGGGCGGTCCACGCCTTCACGGCGAGCGGCGCGGTGCTGGCGCTGCTCGCCTTGTTCGCCATCCACGGCCATCGCTGGACCGAGGCGATGCTGTGGCTGCTCGCCGCCCTGGTCGTCGACGGCGTCGACGGAAGCCTCGCGCGCGCAGCGCATGTGAAGACCCTCGCGGCGCGGATCGACGGCGACGTGCTCGACCTCGTCATCGACTATCTCAACTATGTGTTCGTGCCGACCATCTTCATGCTGGAGGCCCGGCTTCTTCCGGCCGATCTGGCGCTGCCGCTCGCCGCGATGATCCAGATCTCGGCGCTCTACGTCTTCGCCCGGCGCGACATGAAGACCGACGATTCCTACTTTCGCGGCTTTCCCGCCTTGTGGAACATCGTCGCGCTCTACCTCTTCGCCGCCGGCATAAGCGGGGTGGTCGCCGCCGCGATCGTGGCCGCCTTCGTCCTGCTCAGCTTCGCTCCCATTCATTTCGTCCACCCGTTCCGAGTGCGCGACTTCGGCCTGTGGCTTCCTGCACTGACCTGCATCTGGGCCGGGGGAATCCTGGGATTGCTGTGGAACCCGGATCCGTCGCTGCGCCCGGCACTGCTCGGCATATCCTCGGCCGCGGGACTTGCGATCATCGCGATGGGGCTGTGGCGGACAGCGCGCGGAGACAGGCCGGAGGCGGCCGCCTGATCCCTTCCCGCTCCGCCATTAACGCCGAGGCGCAGCACGATCTTAACCACGCCGCCGCAATAAGCCCTTCAGATATCAGGGGGGAGCGGTTCATGCGGGGAGCGGTTTTCGGGACCATGGCGATATGCGGGATGGGCGGCGCGGCTTATTATGGAGTCGGCACCGGTCCCAACGATTATGTCGGCACGGTCAACAGGTCGCCGGACTCGGTCTATGCCGCTTTCGCATCGGCGATGGGGCCGGAAGGCATCACCGCGCTGCCCTCGCAAGACGGCTGGCCGGCGCGGCTCCAGCAGAGGGTGAGCAAGACGCCCGGCGAGGAGGTGCGGATCGAGTTCGTCGTCGACAACGCGCCGCTCGCCACCATGGAAATCGACTTCGCCGCCGAAGGCCCGGAAGCGACCCGTGTCGCGGCCGAGATCGACATCGACGCGGCCGCATTGGCGTCGTTCGCCGATGCCGGGCCGGGCGACGCGATGGCGTTCATGGCGATGGGCGACGGGCTCATCGACATGGCCTTTGCGCAGACGATGGCCGAAATGGTCGCGGACGTCGAAAAGGGTCAGCCGCTCACCAGCTTCGCAGTGCTCAGCCGGAGCTGGGGCAACGGCAATGCGCGCGTCCGGTCGCGTGCCAACCGGGCCGGTGACTATCGCGGCGAGCGCATCCGGCCCGACGCGACGGCGCGGCCGATGGTCGATCCCAATGCGGCCGCGCGCAACCATCGCGAGGGCGTCCCATCGCGCGATCGCGACGGCTGGGGCACCACCAACTAGCGCCCGGCCTCGGCCGGCGCGGCGCTGTTGTCCGCCGTCGCGTTGAGCAGCTCGTTGCGGCTCTCGAAGATCGCCTGGGTTTCGTTCTCAAGAGCGCGCTCGATCGCGCTGGTGCGATTCTCGGCTTCGAGCGCGATGTCGCGCGCCATATTCTCCAGGCGCTCGGCCTGGGCGTCGGCGTCGTTGGCGAGCGGCTCGGCCTCGTTGCCGCCGCCGGTGCAGCCGGTCGCGAGGATGGCGAGGAGGATGGCGGATAAGCGCATTGGTTCGTCTCCCGCGCCCGGGATAGGCAGCCGGGGCGGCGGTGCGCAAGCGTGGATGGAAGAAGGAAGTGGGGAGCTTCTGTTGCCCGGTGCTCCCCGTACCGCTGGAATCCGCTTCTGTTGCCCGGTGCGGCCCGAACCGCGCTTTTGTCCGATGTAACTCAGTCCGTGAGGACCTTGTTACGCGGCAATCGCGAGCGCCTCGTTATCGTTGGCACTTGTGTGATGGACCGTTGCGGTGGTCCAATCCGAGCGAAAGCTAAGCGCTTTTCAACACACGTCGATCCTGGTTCGGCCCCATCAGAAATCCCCGCTTTCTCGGAGACATATGGTGGAGCCGCCGGGTACTGCCCCCGGGTCCGCTGTGCCTATTACACGCTGGCGTTTATCGCCATAGCCGGACGAGCCGGCACCAGGAGATATAGGCTTTTCCCGATTAATGTGAAGTGGACGGCCCCGTGCGGCCGGCGCGCAGCTCGTCGCGGATCTCGCGGAGAAGCGCGATCTCGGCCGCCTCGGCCGCGGTCGCCTCTTCCTTCGCCCGCGACGCTTTCTGAAGCGCCCGGACGATGAGGTAGATGATGAAGGCGACGATCAGGAAATTGACCGTGGCGGTGACCAGCGCGCCATAGCCGATCATCGGCACTCCGGCCGCCTTGAGCGCCGCATAATTGCCCGAGTCGACACCGGCCGGAACGCTGCCCAGAAGGATGAAGTAGCTCGAAAAGTCGGTGTCGCCGACCAGCCAGCCGATGAACGGCATGAGCACGTCCTCGGTCAGCGAGGTGACGATCCCGGTGAACGCCGCGCCGATGATCACCGCGACCGCGAGGTCGACGACGTTGCCGCGCATGATGAATGATTTGAACCCCGACAGCATGTTTGCCTCCCCGTTGCGGACCGCGAGCGGTCGCCCTAAGCAGGCGCAACTCTATCACAAGGAGATGGTGATGACCCGCTACCGCTTGTTCGCGGCGTTCGCGCCGGTCCTCCTCCTTCTGACCGCGTGCGGGGTCAATTCCATCCCCACCGCCGAGGAGCAGGCCAAGGCCAAATGGGCGGACGTCCAGGCGAGCTTCCAGCGCCGCGCCAACCTCATCCCCAACCTCGTCGAGACGACCCGCGCCGCGGCGGCGTCGGAGCAGGCGATCCTCCAGGGAGTCACCGAGGCGCGCGCCAACGCGACGCGGATCACGGTCAGCCCCGACCAGCTCACCGACCCGGAAGCGATGCAGCGTTTCTCCGAGGCGCAGAGCCGGCTGTCAGCGGCGATCATCCCGCTCCAGCGGCTACAGGAGGCCTATCCGCAGCTCCAGAGCCAGCAGAATTTCGCGACCCTGATGCAGCAGCTCGAAGGCACCGAGAACCGAATCAACATCGCGCTGCGCGACTATAACGAGGCGGTCCGGGCCTATAATACGGAGATCCGCACCTTCCCGAGCGTGATCGGCGCGCGGATCATCTACGGTTCCGAGCCGATGGTGCCTTATCAGGCCGTCACTCCGGGCGCGGAGGTGGCGCCCACGGTGAACTTCGACCGTCCTGCGGCCGGCAACAGCCAGTAAGCCCAAATGGCCCCCACCCCGTTCGTCCTGAGCTTGTCGACGGACTGTCCTTCTTTCTTGCTTAGCAAGAGAAGGGCGGGGCTTCGACAGGCTCAGCCCGAGCGGCTTTGGGGATTCCTCGCTCTTCTGCTGGGCCTGCTGCTGCTTGCTACTCCCGCGTCGGCGCAGGACTTCCCGCAGCTCACTGGCCGAGTCGTCGACCAGGCGGATTTGCTGTCGCCGCAGCAGGAGGCGGAGCTGACCCAGCGGCTCGAAGCGCTCGAGCAGCAGAACAGCCGCCAGCTCGTCGTGGCGACGGTGAGCGACCTGCAGGGCTATGACATTGCCGATTACGGCTACCAGCTCGGCCGGCATTGGGGGATCGGCCAGGGCGAGGCGAATAACGGGATCATCCTGCTCGTCGCGCCCACCGAGAAGAAGGTCCGCATCGAGGTCGGCTACGGGCTCGAGCCGATCGTCACCGACGCCCTGTCGTGGCAGATCATCCGCGACACCATCCTTCCGCGATTCCGCGAGGGCGACATGCCGGGCGGGATCCTGGCCGGCGCCGACGCCCTGATCCAGCAGCTCCAGGCGCCGCCCGAAGCGGCCGAGCAGCGCGCGATGGAGGCGGCTGCGGCGCGCCAGCAGGCGCAGGCGAGCGGCGGCGAGGATTCGATCTGGCCGTTCATCGTCATGATGTTCGTCATCTTCTTCGTGGTTCTTCCGGCGCTTCGGGTCGGGCTCGGCGGCGGCCGCCGCTATCGCCGGCGCGGAAGCGGGCTCGGCTCGGTGATCCTGTGGGGCCTCGCCAGCGGCATGAGCAGCGGGCGCGGCGGCGGCGGATGGAGCGGCGGCGGCGGCTTCGGCGGCGGCGGATTCTCGGGCGGCGGCGGATCGTTCGGCGGCGGCGGAGCGTCGGGGGGGTGGTGACGCGGCCGACCCTGACCGAGCGGGATCATGCCGAGGTCAGCGCCGCCATCGCGGCCGCCGAAGCGGGCACGTCGGGCGAGATCGTCACCCTGGTGGCGCCCTGCTCCGATCCCTATCGCGACGTCGCAGCGCTCTATGCCGCGGCGACGATGCTGATCGTGCCGGCGCTGCTGGCGCTTCTGCCGCAAGGCTTGATCGACTGGGCGTCGGGCCTCGTCCTCGGCTGGAACCTGGACTGGGAGCGTGGGCTCCTGATGCTCGCCATCCTGCTCCTCCAGCTCATCGCTTTCGGCCTGGTCCGGGCGATCCTGCTGCACCGGCCGCTGCTGGTCGCGCTGACTCCGGGCGGAGTGAAGGCGCGGCGGGTGCGCGCCCGCGCCATCGCCCATTTCCGTGCCGCCTGCGAAGGCCGCACCGCCGGCCGCACCGGGATCCTCATCTACCTGTCGCTGCTCGAGCGCCGCGCCGAGATCGTCGCCGACGAGGCGATCGTCTCCAAGGTCAGCGGCGACGCGTGGGGCGAGGCGATGGCCGCGATGGTCGACGAGGTCCGCGAGGGGCGGGTCGGCCATGGCATGGCGCTCGCGGTCGAAAAGGTCGGAGCGGTGCTCGCCGCCCACCTGCCGCGCGCCGCGGACGACATCAACGAGCTTCCGGACCGGTTGATCGAATTGTGAGAGACGACATGGCCCTGCCCGAGGAGGTGGTCTGGGAGGGCCGCTTCATCGCCGCCAAGCGCCGCGGCAAATGGGAATATGTCTCGCGCACCCGCAACATCAGCGCCGCGGTGATCCTTGCGATTCACGAAGGCGAGGTGATCCTGGTCGAGCAATATCGCGTGCCGATCCGGTCGCAATGCCTCGAGCTTCCCGCCGGCCTGGTCGGCGACGACGGCGCCGAGGAGGAAGCCGAAACCGCCGCGATCCGCGAGCTCGAGGAGGAGACCGGCTACCGCGCCGATCATATCGAGACGCTCGGGCGATTCTACGCGTCGCCGGGCATGTCGTCGGAGGGTTTCACCTTGCTTCGCGCCACCGGCCTGACGCGGGTCGGCCAAGGCGGCGGAGTCGAAGGCGAGGACATCGTCGTCCACCACGTCCCGCTGGCGGAGGTGCCGGCCTTCGTCGAGCGGAAGCGCGCCGAGGGCTGCGCGATGGACGTGAAGCTGCTGCTGCTGCTCGGCGGGGGGCTCTTGAGGTGAGCCCATCCTCCCTGTGAGGCGAAGCCTCATGGGGAGGGGGGCCGCTCGCGAAGCGAGTGGTGGAGGGGCAAATCGTCGAAACGAGCGGGGCCGGCGGAGACTGCCGGCGCTTGGCCCCTCCACCGCCTTCGGCGGTCCCCCTCCCCATGTCCGCTCCGCGGCCACAGGGAGGATTCATCCTCATCTGAAATTGTCGGCGTAGGCCTGGATGTGGAGCTTGCGCTGCGCCGGCGGGAGGACGTGGGCGTCGATTCCGTAGCGCTCGGCATAGGCCCTGGCCGCGTCCAACGTCGGGAAGGTGAGACGGACCTGCTCCTGGGTGTCGGCGCCGCCGGCCCAGCCCATCAGCGGATCGGCACGCCGCTCCGACTTGCTCTCGAACTCGAGGATCCAGCGGCCGACACGGGCCTTGCCGGACTGCATCGCATTCTTTTGTTCCTGGAAGATTCGAGCTGCCATAAGCGGCCCGTGCCCCTTCGCGCGTGCGGAATCAAGATGGCGCCGCCACTAGCCGCGAGTCTGAAGCCCCTCTATCAAACGGGACGATGGCGAGAGCGAAGCGGCCGGCACAGGGGGAGAGACGGGGGATCAGCCGGCGCACCCTGCTCGTCGGCGGCGGCGCCGGGATCGGGCTGGCGGTCGCCTGGACCTTGTGGCCGCGCCATTACGAGCCCAACGTCGCTGCCCGGCAGGGCGAGAGCGTGCTCAATGCCTTCCTCAAGATCGGCACCGACGGGCGCGTGACCGTGGTCGTTCCGCAGCTCGAGATGGGACAGGGCGTCTATACCGCGCTTCCGCAGATCCTGGCCGACGAGGTCGGCGCCGACTGGCGGATGGTGGGCGTGGAGCCGGCGCCATTGAGCCCGCTTTATGCCAACCAGTTGCTCGCCGAGCAGCTCAGCGCGGGCGCGGTACCCGATCTGCTCGCCGATGTCGGCCGCTGGACCGCTCAGGAAGTGGCGACCCGCGAGGCGCTGATGATCACCGGCGGCTCGACCTCGATCCGATCCTTCGAGCCGCGGCTTCGCGAGGCCGGGGCGGCGGCGCGGGCGCTGCTCAGCAAGGCGGCGGCGCGGCGCTGGGGGACGGACTGGGCGACTCTCGACACCTATGACAATTTCGTCTGGTTCGGACAGGAGAGGCTGGCGTTCGGCGAGCTGGCCGCGGCGGCCGCGAGCGAGACGGTGCCGAGCGACCTGCCGGCGCGGACCGGGAGCGAGCACCGGATCACCGGCCTGCCCAAGGAGAGACTGGACGCCCCCGGCAAGCTCGACGGCTCCGCCTTGTTCGCCGGCGACATCCGAATCCCCGACCTCATCTATGCGTCGGTCGAGAGCGGGCCGCCGGGGGCTCGGCTGCTCAGCGTCGACCAGGCGGCCGCCGAGGCGATTCCCGAGGCGCAGATCGTCCTCACCAATCCGAACTGGGTCGGCGCCATCGCGACCAACAGCTGGGCCGCCGACCGCGCCGTCGCGGCCCTGTCGTCGCGCTGGGAGGTGCCGGACGGGTTGCCCGACACGACCAGCATCGAGGTCGATCTCGGCAACGCGCTCGACCGCGGCGAGACCGAAACCTATTTCGAGGCCGGCGACCTTGCCGGGCCGTTCGCTGCTCAGGGGCCGTCGGCGCGCTACGCGGCGGCGCCGGCGCCGAGCGCTCCGCCCGAGACCCTGACCGCGACGGTGCGCATCGCCGGCGACCGGATGGAGGTGTGGGCGCCGGCCCAGGCGCCCGGCCTCGCCCGCGCCGCCGCCGCGCGCGCGGTCGGTTTCGCCGAAGGGCAGGTGACGGTCTATCCGGTCCAGGCCGGCGGCGGCTATGGCCGCAAGCTGGAGGTGGACGCGATCGTGCAGGCGGCGGTGATGGCGTATCATAGCGGCCGGCCGGTCCAGCTGAGCTGGTCGCGGCTTCAGGACATCCGCGCCGACCGGCCGCGCCCGCCGGCCATGGCGTTTCTCGAGGGGCGGCTCGCGCCGAACAACACCATCGCCGGCTGGCGCTCGCGAATCGCAGCTCCCAACGCGATGCGACAAGTGGCCGAGCGGACCGGGCTCGGCACCCGGCTGTTCGGCGGGGTGCGAAGCGCGATGACCGGGGCACAGCCGCCTTACCAGATCCCGGCGATCGCGATCGATCACGTCCCGACCGACATCGGCGTTCCCACCGGCGCCTGGCGCTCGGGTGCGCTGAGCTACACCACCTTCTTCAACGAGAGCTTCGTCGACGAGCTGGCGCGGGCGGCGCGGCTCGAACCCCTGTCGTTCCGGATCCAGATGCTGGGCCACAATCCGCGTCTTGCCCGGGCGCTGACCACCGCGACGGCGCTCGGCGGCTGGGACGGCGGGCCGGCCGGGAGCGGCATGGGGCTAGCCGCGCTGCAGGCGTTCGGCTCTTACATCGCCACCGTGGTCGAGATCGAAGTGGGGGCGGACCAGCAGATAAGGGTGCTTCGCGCGGTGTGCGCCGTCGATTGCGGCCGGATCGTCAATCCCGAGCTTGTGAAGCAGCAGGTCGAGGGCGGGCTCATCCACGGAATCGCCGCGGCATTGGGGCCGAAGCTCGATTATGCCAACGGCCGGCCGACGGCGCGCACGCTCGGCGATCTCGGCCTGCCGACCTTGGCCAATTCGCCCGCGATCACGGTCGAGCTGATCGACAGCGACGAGGCGCCGGGCGGAATCACCGAGCTCGCGGTGCCGATCGCGGCGCCGGCCATCGCCAACGCGCTTCACTCCCTGACCGGCGAGCGGGTAAGGCGGCTGCCGCTTCGCATCGGAGGCGGCGCGCCGTGAAGAAGCTTCGTCATTCCAGCGAAAGCTCGAATCTCTTTGCTTTCGGGGTGACCGACAAAGAAGGGAGATCCCAGCTTTCGCTGGGATGACGTGAGATGAATGCTGGGATGACGTGAGAATGAGTGACGTGCCGCCCGACCATCCCGAAATCCCCGAACGCAAGATCGGGGTGCTGCTGATCAATCTCGGCACTCCGGACGATTCGACGCCGAAGGCGGTTCGGACCTATCTCGCCGAGTTCCTGTCGGACCGGCGGGTGATCGAGATTCCGCCGATCGTGTGGCAGCCGATCCTGCGCGGCTTCGTGCTGACCACGCGGCCGAAGAAGTCGGCCCATGCCTACCAGCAGGTGTGGACCAAGGAGGGCTCGCCGCTCGCGGCGATCACCAGGGCGCAGGCCGAGGCGCTGAAGGGCTCGTTCGGGCCGGGCGTCGTCGTCGACTGGGCGATGCGCTACGGCCGGCCCGCCATCGCCGATCGGCTCCAGGCGCTGAAGGACGAAGGGTGCGACCGGATCCTGCTCGCCCCGCTCTACCCGCAATATTGCGCGGCGACGACGGCGACCGCCAACGACCACGCCTTCCGCAAGCTGATGACGATGCGCTGGCAGCCGGCGGTCCGCACACTGCCGGCCTATCATGACGACCCGCGCTACATCGCGGCGCTGAGGGAGACGGTCGAGGCGCAGCTCGCCGAGCTCGACTTCGCGCCCGACGCGGTCATCGCCAGCTTCCATGGCATGCCGGAGCGGACGCTCCACCTCGGCGACCCCTATCATTGCCACTGCCGGAAGACCGGGCGGCTGCTGAGCGAGGCGCTCGGCCGCGAGGTGATGGTGACGTTCCAGTCGCGCTTCGGCCGAGCCAAGTGGCTCGAGCCTTATACCGACAAGGTTCTCGAGCGGCTTCCCGGCGAAGGCGTGAAGAAGCTGGCGATCCTCGCGCCGGGCTTCTCGGCCGATTGCCTGGAGACGCTCGAGGAGCTGGCGATCCGCGGCAAGGAACAGTTCCTGTCGGCCGGCGGCGAGGACTTCGCCTACCTTCCCTGTCTCAACGCCACGACGACCGGCATCGACATGCTTCGCGCCGTGCTCGCAACCGAACTTGAAGGCTGGCTGTCTCCCCCATAGAGGTTCGACTCATAAGACAGGTGGGAGAGAGAGAATGGCACGAGTTGCAATCGTCACCGGCGGGACCCGCGGAATCGGCGAGGCGATCAGCCTGGCGCTGAAAGACCAGGGCCTCACCGTCGCCGCCAATTATGCCGGCAATGACGAGCGCGCCCGCGCCTTCACCGACCGCACCGGGATCAAGGCCTATAAGTGGGACGTCGCCGACTTCGACGCCTGCGTCGCCGGGGTCCAGCAGGTCGAGGCCGAGCTCGGGCCGGTCGACGTGCTGGTCAACAATGCCGGAATCACCCGCGACGGCACGATGAAGCGAATGGACCGCAAGGCCTGGGACGAGGTGATCGATACCAACCTGGGCGGCTGCTACAACATGGCCAAGGCCGTGTGGGACGGAATGAACCAGCGCAAATATGGCCGGATCGTCAACATCGGCTCGATCAACGGCCAGGCCGGCCAATACGGCCAGGTCAATTATGCCGCGGCCAAGTCCGGGATCCACGGCTTCACCAAGGCGCTGGCGCAGGAAGGCGCCCGGGCCGGGATCACCGTCAACGCGATCGCTCCGGGCTATATCGACACCGACATGGTCGCCGCGGTTCCGGCCGACGTGCTCGAGAAGATCGTCGCCAAGATCCCGGTCGGCCGATTGGGCCGTGCCGAGGAGATCGCGCGCGGCGTGACCTTCCTGTGCGCCGAGGATGCAGGCTTCGTCACCGGCTCGACGCTGAGCATCAACGGCGGCCAGCATATGTACTGAGGTGGGGAGACCCACCGCTGTCACCCCCGCGAAAGCGGGGATCCAGCTTCTTGTCTGAGCTCGGAAAAGGCAGCTGGATTCCCGCTTTCGCGGGAATGACATGGAGGTTGTTCTGGCCGGTCCCATCAAGCGCTCGGTGATGATCGCCGGGCACGCCACGTCGATCAGCCTCGAGCCCGTCTTCTGGGACGCGCTCAAGGTGGCGGCTGACGAGGAGCAGGTGCCGCTGAGCGCCCTGGTCGCGCGGATCGACGCTGCCCGGATCGAGCAGGCGGATCCGCCCAACCTTGCAAGCGCGATCAGGGTGTGGCTGTTCGAGCGATACGCGCCGGGAGCAGGTGGGCGATGAAGGCGGCGATCTCCTCGCGGACCGGGTGCCGGACGACGAACAGGGCGCCCAGCCAGCACAGCGCGCCGGCAGCCACCGAGGCGAACAGCCACGTCACCGGCAGCGAATCGGGCGGCGCGACAAGGACGTAAGCGAGCAGCACCGGCGCCACCGCGGCTGCGGAGACGGCGAGACTGCGCGCGTAGATGTCGAGCAGCGCGAGCCATTTGAGGCCGATCAGGTCGCGCAGAAGCCAGGCGTAGATGAACCACCAGGCGAAGCCGTAGGCGATTCGCGAGGCGGCGGCGGCCTCGAGGCTCCACAGGGCGCCGAGCACGAGCAGGCCGATGCTGATCACGGTGTCGAGGATGTTGAGGACGAGCAGCCGCTTCATCCGGCCGAGCAGGATCGGAAGCTCCATCTGCAGCGGGATCGCGGTGAAGAAGAATTCGGACAGAGCGATCAGCGCGAGCAAAGGCGCGACCTCCTGCCAGCGCTCGCCGTAGAGGAGCAGCACCATCGGCAAGGCGGCGACGGTGAGGAATGCCATGGCCGGCCAGGTGACCGCGGTATAGCCGGACACCACGCGCAGATAAGGCGGCGCGAGATCCTCGCCGCGGTCGCGGAGGCGCGCGAAGGCCGGGTAGAAGACGGCGCCGACCGCTCCGGTGAGAAGCGTAACGAGCTGGGCGGCGAGCGAGGACGCGCGGCTGTAGAGGCCGGTCGCGGCGATGCTGACGATTCGGCCGACGATGAGATCCGGCGTCCGAACCCCGATCGCTCCGCTGACGTAGAGCGCCGACATGCCGGTCCCGAAGCCGAGAATCGGGCGAATTCCCGAGGTGGTGAGAGGCCAGCTCGGGCGATGGCCGGCGAGCGCCATTCCGAGAATCGCCTTCATGCCCTGCTGCGCGACCGTGCCCCACGCGAGCGACATCGCCGATTCGCCCGCCGCGGCGGTGACGAGCGCGGTGCCGCCACCGGCCAGCGCCGCGCCGACATTGACGACGAACAAACGTCGAAAGTCCATGTCGCGCTGGAGGAGCGCACTCGGGACGATGGCAAAAGGCGTCAGGCAGTAGGAGCCGGCGATCACCGCCATCACCGGGAACAGCCGCGAATCGCCGTAGAATAAGGCGACTGGCCAGGCGAGCGCGAGGATGACGAGGCCGATCGCCAAAGCGACGATCAGCGACACCGAGAAGCAGGCGCGGATCTTGTCTTCGCCCAGCTCGGGCTCGCCGGCGACGTAGCGGGTGATCCCGAAATCCTGGAGGACCGAGACCAGCATCGCGGCGGCCAGCGCGATCGAGAACAGGCCGACTTCCTCGGGGCCGAGGAAGAAGCGGCTGATCAGGACGCTGGTGACGAAGGTGATGGCGAAGGACGCATATTGCGCCGCCATCGACCACAAGGCCGCCCCGCGAACCGATTGACCGCGGCCGGTCATGGCGTGGCGAGCGCGGCGGCGAGCTTCAGCGCCCGGCCCGGCTTGCCGAATCGGACGAGGCGGGCGGCCGTCTTCCACATCCCTTCGCGCGCGCCGTCGCGGGCGTGGCTGAGGACGAGGTCGTAGCCGTCGCCCCTGAGCGCGACCGGCGAATAGATCAGCCGCGGCGCGACGATCTCGCGAACCGCCCGGGCGACTCCGGGGCGGCCGAACAGCGAATCGAGCGACTCGAGCGGAGGCAGCGAGGCGAGCCCGTCGATCGGATCGGGCCGCCCCGCCTCGCGCTCGACATGGGCGAGCCAGGCGATCGCCGCGCCCAGGGCCTGCGCGTAGATATGCTTCTCGCTGACCTGGCTATCGGAATAGCGGTAGAGGAGCAGCCGGTCGGGAAGGCTGGTGAGCTTGGTGCGCTCCGACAGGCGCAGCCACAGATCGTAATCCTCGCAATGTTTGAACGCGGCCCGGTAGCCGCCCGCGGCGCGCAGCATCTCGGTGCGAATCATCGTCGAGGGGTGGCAGAGCAGCGGCTTGTCCTTGAGTGCATCGAGGAAGCCGTCCCAGCTCGTCGGCTGATCGGCGTTGAGCCAGCTTTCGTTGCCGGCCTCGTCAATATTGACGGTGAGGGTGCCGACCACGCCGAAATCCGGATTCGCATCGAGGAAGGCGACCTGCCTGGCGAATCGCTCGGGCCTGGAGATGTCGTCGCCGTCCATGCGCGCGATCAGCGGCGCCCGCGCCTCGCCGATCATCCGGTTGAGGCTGGCGACGAGGCCGCGATTCGCCTGGTGGATCGGCCGGATCCGCGAATCGCGCGCCGCGTAGGCCTCGATGATCTCGGCCGAGCCGTCGCTCGAGCCGTCGTTGACGATGAGGAACTCGAAATCGCCGAGCGTCTGGGCGAGAATGGACTCGATCGCCTGAGCCAGAAAAGGCGCGGCGTTATAGACGCTCATCGCCACGGTGATGGCGGGGGTGGCGGGCGCTCCTGTCATGACGGGATCGGCCTACGCCCGAAGCGGTGAAAAAGCGGTTAGCCCAAAAAGGCGGAAAACAGCGGTTGACGACTCAAGAACCCCCCGCCATATGCGCCGTCCACCGGGGCTGAGGCGCTCAGATGAGCGAAGCGGTCACGGCAACAGCTGACAGTCGGCAAGCAGATGCCTGGGTTCCGGGAACAGATTTCCCTGAGCGCGGCGCAAAGCAGCTCGAATGTCGCCTAAGCTGTTGAAGCTCTTTGAAAAAAGTTGGTTTTAGGGCCTTGCGGACCGGATCTTCCGGACCATATAGGCCCAAGCGTGAGGGGCCGGGCAGCAATGCCCAGCCGCTTCGCTTGCTTCCTTTCGCCTTCTTCGGAAAGCGGCGGGAAAAAGCGAAGAAAGCGGTTGACGCACTGAAGAGTGCTTCATATATGGCTCCTCACCCGACGGGGACCCGGCCTTCCGGCCAGCCCCGTTTGCGTCTCTTCAATCGGTAACCCGGTTACCCTGGCCAACAGGGGCAAGAGGCGCGCCTTTCCGTTCCGCCCTCGGGTGGAGATGGACGGTTCTTTGACATTGTTGATGTAGATGAAGGGACATGTGGGCGGCGGCTCCGGTCACCGAGGAGTTCAAGGCCTCGGAGGATCGGTTAAAGCTAAGTCGTTCCAATGGTCTTGTCGTTCGGGCTTGCCCGGTCGACGGACTCATGTCTCGTTACATATCCACAGTATATGTGAAGTGCAGGAACGGCTCCTTGAAGCCGGCCTTGGATGGTCGTGTGTTTTCCCACACGGGCGCCGATGGTCGGTCGTCAACTTGAGAGTTTGATTCTGGCTCAGAACGAACGCTGGCGGCATGCCTAACACATGCAAGTCGAACGAGACCTTCGGGTCTAGTGGCGCACGGGTGCGTAACGCGTGGGAATCTGCCCTTAGGTTCG
>JAEZFL010000013.1 GCA_023417515.1 Pseudomonadota bacterium
ATCGCGCGCTGGCCGGCCCGGGCGCGCAAGAGGAGCCCCGCCAGGAGCCCGCGTGACACCGATCCATCTCCCCGATGCGGTGGCGACCGAGACGTTCGGCCGCGCCATCGCGCCACTGCTGCGGACCGGCGACGTGGTCGCGCTGTTCGGGACTCTCGGCGCGGGCAAGACCAGCCTGTCGCGCGGCATCCTCCTCGGCCTCGGCCATGACGGAGAGGTCGCCAGCCCGACCTTCCCGATCGTGCAAACTTACGATCCGCCGGACGTTTCGCTGCCCGTGTGGCACGTCGACCTTTACCGAATCGAGGCTGCGCATGAGCTTGAAGAGCTGGGCCTCGACGACGCGCTGATGGACTCCGCGCTGATCATCGAATGGCCGGAGCGGCTGCCGACGCTGTGGCCCGGCACGCTCCAGCTGACTTTGGAGCATGACCCCCGTGGAGGCCGCAACTTGACAGCTTATGTGCCGCCCGCTTGGGAGCAGCGATGGCCTCCCCGATGATTCCGCCGGCTCAAGCACCTGATTTCCTTGCGGCTCACGGCTGGGCCGGCGCCGAGATTCGTCCGCTTGCCGGTGACGCGAGCTTCCGCCGCTATTTCCGCGTGCACCGCAATGGCGAGACCGCGGTGCTGATGGACGCGCCGCCGCCGCACGAGGACCCGCGCCCGTTCGTCGCGGTCGCCGAGTGGCTCGCCCATGCGGGCCTGTCGGCGCCGTGCATTCTCGCGGCCGATTATGACCAGGGCCTCCTCCTTCTCGACGATTTCGGCGACTGCCGACTGCGCGAGACGCTGGACGAGAGCCCGGAGCGCGAGCAGGCGCTCTACGCGCAGGCGACCGACCTGCTCGTCCACCTTCACTCACTCCCCGCGATGACGGGGCTCAAGTCCCACAGCTTCGAGGAATGGCTGAGCGAGATCACGCTTTTCCACGACTGGTATTGTCCCGCGCTCGGCCTTGACGTCGACGTCGACGGCTATCGCGCCGCGTGGGAAGAGGCGCTGGCGCCGGTCGCCGCCGACGGGCTCCCACCGGTCACGGTACTTCGCGACTATCATGCCGAGAACATCATGCTGATCGCCGGCCGCGAGGGCATCCGCCATTTCGGCCTGCTCGATTTCCAGGACGCGCTCGCCGGCCACCCGGCCTACGACCTGGTTTCGGTGCTTGAGGACGCTCGGCGCGACGTGACTCCGTCGGTGGAGCGGGACATGCTCGCCCGCTATCTCGACGCGACCGGCCATCCGCCCGGATTCGAACGCGCTTATTGGGCGCTCGCGGCGCAGCGCAACACCCGGATCCTCGGCGTGTTCACCCGCCTGTGGAAGCGCGACAACAAGCCGCATTACACCTGCTACCAGCCGCGCATGTGGGGCCTGCTCGAGCGCGACCTCGCTCATCCGGGCCTCGCCCCGGTCAAGGCCTGGTTCGACGCCAACGTGCCGGCCGAAAAGCGCGCCGCTGCCTGGGCGAACGGAGCGCCCGAATGAACCGCTACGTGAAGCCGCTGTCGCTTCGGCCCGTTCCCAGCGTCGACGTCCCCGAAGTCGCGATGGTGATGGCCGCCGGGCTCGGCAAGCGCATGCGGCCGCTGACCGCGACTCGGCCCAAGCCGCTGGTCGAGGTCGCCGGCAAGCCGCTCATCGACCACGCGCTCGATCGGCTCGAGGCCGCTGGGGTGAGGAAGGCCGTGGTCAACGTCCACTATCTCGCCGATGCGCTGGAGGCGCATGTCGCCAAGCGGCGCGGGCCGATGAAGATCGTGATCTCCGACGAGCGTGCCCAACTGCTCGAAACCGGCGGCGGCCTCGTCAAGGCGCTGCCCGAGCTCGGCGCCGACCCGTTCCTCAGCGTCAATTCGGACAATCTGTGGGTCGACGGTCCGGTCGACAGCATGAAGCTGCTGGCGAGCAACTGGGACGATACTCGCATGGACGCCCTGCTGCTGCTGGTGCCGCTCGCCCATGCGCATTGCCATGGCGGCCGCGGCGACTTTCATATGAGCGCGACCGGCACCCTTCGCCGCCGCCGCGCCAACGGAGTCGCGCCGTTCGTGTTCACCGGAATCCAGATGATCTCCAGGCGGCTGTTCGAGGGCGAGCTCCCGGAGGGGCCGTTCTCGACCAACATCCTGTGGGACCGAGCGATCGAGTCCGGCCGTCTCTACGGCGCCGTTCACCAGGGCCTGTGGTTCGACGTCGGCCAGCCCCAGTCGATCCGCCGCACCGAGGATATTCTCGCTGGGGCCTGAAGCAGCGGCTGGCGGACGCCCCTCGACTTCGCTCGGGACGAACGGATAGCTTGGCGTGGTGACGACCCGCCCCAGCCTTTTCACCATCCCCCCGCATCGCTCCTTCTCGGACGCGCTCGCGGCGGGGCTGCTTGCGCGTTTTGGCGGCGAGCCGACCGGCCTTGCGCGCGGAATCGTGCTGCTGCCCAACAACCGCGCGTCGAGGGCGCTGAGCGACGCGTTCGTCCGGCGCACCGGCGGCGGCCTGCTGCTGCCACGGCTCGTGCCGATCGGCGACCCGGAGCTGGACGAGCGGATCGGCGGCGCGCTCGACCCGCTCGACGCCGATCCGATCCCACCGGCGATCGACCCGACCGAGCGGCAGATGCGGCTCGCCCGTCTCGTCCAGCGCCATCGCGGCGTAGATGCGGCCGAAGCGCTGCGGCTGGCGGGCGACCTCGGCCGGACGCTCGACCAGCTCATCATCGAGGAAGTGGCGCCCACCCGGCTGCGCGACATCGCCGCCGACCTGCCCGACCTCGCGGGCCACTGGCAAAGCTCGCTGGCGATGCTCGAGCTCATCCTGCGCGACTGGCCGGAGGAGCTTGCGGCGCTCGGCCGGATCGACCTCGCCGAACGGCGCAATCGCCTGCTCGGCGCGCTCGAGCGGCGCTGGCGGGCCGCGCCGCCGTCCGCCTTCGTGTGCGCCGCCGGCATCACCACGTCGGCGCCGGCGGTGGCGCGGCTGCTGAAGCGGGTCGCGATGCTGGAGCAGGGGATGGTCGTGCTGCCGGCGCTCGACCTCACCATGCCTCCTGCCGAGTGGGACATGCTCGGTCCCCATGACGGAGAGGGTGGCCGCCAGCGCCGGGCCGCGGAGAGCCACCCGCAATTCCATTTGAAGCTGCTGCTCGACCGCATGGGCTTTGCGCGCGGCGAGGTCGAGCGCTGGCGATGGGGCGGCGGGCGCGACGCTCCGGCGGTGCGCAGCCGAGCCATCGGCAACGCCATGGCGCCGCCCGAGGCGACCTCGAAATGGGCCGGGCTGAAGCCCGCCGAGCGGCGGCTGAGCGGAGTCAGGGCGCTCGAGCTCGCCGATCCGGCCGAGGAAGCGCAGGCGATCGCCATTGCGATGCGCGAGGCGCTGGAGGTGACGGAGAAGACGGCGGCGCTGGTGACGCCCGACCGCAACCTCGCGCGGCGCGTGTCGGCGCACCTCAGGCGCTGGGGCATCGAGGCCGACGACAGCGCCGGCCGCCCGCTCTCGCAAACGCCGCCCGGGACCCTGCTGCTCGCCATCGCCTCGGCGGCTGTCGAGCGGTTCGCGCCGGTGCCGCTGCTGACCCTGCTCAACCATCCGCTGGTGCGGCAGGGCGAGGCCCGGTTGCCGTGGCTCGACGGAGTGCGACTGCTCGACCTCGCGCTGCGCGGCCCGCGCCCGGCGGCGGGCCTGAGCGGCGTGTCGGCCTATCTGTCGGAAGGCGAGGGCAGGGACGCGCGCAAGCGCAAGCGCGCCTTGCCTTTCTGGGGCGAGGCGGCGTCGCTGCTCCAGCCGCTGGAGCGTGCCGCGCAGGCGCTGACGGGCGACCAGGACCGGCTGTGGCAGCCGCGTGAGCGCGCCGCGGGACTCGGCCAGATTCTGGCGAGCATCCGCGAGACGGCGAGCATTCTCGCCGGCGACTCGGTGTGGCGCGGGGCGGCCGGCCGCGCCGCCGCAGCC
>JAEZFL010000014.1 GCA_023417515.1 Pseudomonadota bacterium
GGGGGGGGCGCGCCGACGGCGCGTTCTTCAAGCCATCGACGCTCCGCGGCTGCGCCGCGGCCCCTCCACCATGCTGCGCATGGTCCCCCTCCCCGCGAAATCGCGGGGAGGATTATCTTACCGAAGCGTCAGATAGTCGCCGTCCATGGTGATCGAGCCGATCCTGCTGAGATAGGACTGGCCCAGCAGCGACTGCTCGAGCCCCTCCAGCACCGCCCCGCTGACTCCGCTGACCCGCCTCCCCTCGAGCTCGACGCTGGCGAGGTGGATGGGCTGGCCGCGCACCGGACCGGACGCCCCGGTCCCGACCACCTCGAACGACGCGGGATCGACGGGAATGCCGATCCGCCGCGCATCCTCGACGGTGAGCGCAACTCCGCTCGCCCCGGTGTCGATGATCATCTCGACCGGCTGACCGTTGATCATTGCATTGCCGTAGAAATGGCCGTTGTCGCGCCGCTTCAGCCGCGCCTCGCCACCCCAGCTGCCGCCGGTTGCGGGCGTCGCGCGCGCCTTGGGAGCGGACTCCACAGGCGCGACCTCCGCCGTCGCCACCGGCTCCGTCTGCGGAGCCTCGCCCGGACCGGTCGGGATCAGCAAGCCGATCCCGAGCCCGACGGCGATGACGATGAACAGCGCCTTCTGCATCGCGCCGGCTCTAGCGCGCCGGCGCTTCGGCCCGCTTAAGGCGGATGGTTAAGCGCCCGCTATTCCGCGGCGGCCGGAATGTCCGGGATCGCTGCTTCGATCTCCGCAGCCTTGGCTTCGACGAGCCGGACGATGTGGTCGATCATGTCGGCGTCCTGGACATGGTGGTCGGTTACGCCCGACAGATAGACCATGTGCTTGCCGTTGCCGCCGCCGGTGATGCCGATATCGGTCTCGCGCGCCTCGCCGGGCCCGTTGACGACGCAGCCGAGCACCGAAAGCGACATCGGGGTGCGGATATGCTGGAGCCTTTCCTCCAGCGTCTGAACGGTGCGGATCACGTCGAAGCCCTGGCGCGCGCAGCTCGGGCAGGACACGACCCGGACGCCGCGGTTGCGGATTCCGAGCGCCTTCAGGATCTCGTAGCCGACCCGGACTTCCTCCTCCGGCTCGGCGGAGAGCGAGACCCGGATCGTGTCGCCGATCCCGAACCACAGCAGCGAGCCAATCCCGATCGCGCTCTTCACGGTGCCGCCGACGAAGCCGCCCGCCTCGGTGATCCCGAGATGCAGGGGGCAGTCGACCGCCTCGGCGAGCTGCTGATAGGCCGCGACCGCGAGGAACACGTCGCTCGCCTTCACCGCGACCTTATATTCGTGGAAGTCGTGGTCTTGCAGCAGCTTGATATGGTCGAGCGCGCTTTCGACCAGCGCTTCGGGACAGGGTTCGGCGTATTTCTCGAGCAGGTCCTTTTCCAGGCTCCCGGCGTTGACCCCAATGCGGATGGCGCAGCCGTTGGCCTTGGCCGCGCGCACCACCTCTGCCACCCGCTCGCTGCCGCCGATGTTGCCCGGATTGATGCGCAGGCAGGCCGCGCCGGCATCGGCCGCCTCCAGCGCGCGCTTGTAGTGGAAATGGATGTCGGCGACGATCGGCACCTCCGCCGCGCGCACGATCTCGCGAAGCGCGGCGGTGCTGTCGGTGTCCGGACAGGAGACACGGACGATGTCGACCCCGGCTTCCTCGCAGCGGCGGATCTGGTCGATCGTCGCGCCCGCGTCGGCGGTCGGCGTGTTGGTCATCGTCTGGACGGAGATCGGCGCGTCCCCACCGACGGGCACGCGCCCGACCATGATCTGGCGGGACGGACGGCGGGTGATGGTGCGCCACGGGCGGATCGACGACATGGGCGCGATATAGGCGCTTCAACCGCAAAGGGAAATTCCGCTAGGGGGCGCGCATGCCGAATCACCTGAAGCGCCTGCTGGGCGCGCTTGCCCTGCTGTTCGTCGCAACGCCCGCCCAGGCCTATTGGGAATATGGCCACGAGGCCGTGGCGCGGATCGCCTGGCTGGAAATGAAGCCCGCGACGCGGGCCGAGGTCGCGCGGCTGCTGGCGAAGCAGTCGCTGCTCGAGACCCCGACTTGCCCGGCGACGACGCTCGAAGAGGCAAGCGTGTGGGCCGATTGCATCAAACCGCTCGGCGACCGGTTCGCCTACGCCTATTCCTGGCACTACCAGAATGTGAACGTCTGCAAGGAGTTCGACCTCAAGGCGCCGTGCAAGGACGGCCATTGCGTATCGGCCCAGATCGAGCGACAGGCGCGGCTCCTGGCCGATCCCGCCGTGCCGGACCGCGAGAAGCTGATGGCGCTGGCGTTCCTGACCCATTTCGTCGGCGACCTTCACCAGCCGATGCACGCCGGCGACCATGCCGACCTCGGCGGCAACCGGGTCGCGGCCAACTATGGCATCATCGGCGGCCGGACCAATCTGCACAGCATCTGGGACGGGTGGCTGGCGGAACGCGCGGCGACCACCCCGCCGGGCGGGCCGGACGCGCTGTGGCAGGCGATCCCCGAGGGCGACAAGGCGCGGCTGAAAGGCGGTAGCGTCGAGGAGTGGAGTCGCGAGAT
>JAEZFL010000025.1 GCA_023417515.1 Pseudomonadota bacterium
CGCTGCGGACAGGACGTCTTCGCCGAGATGATGGAAGCGCTGCTGGCCGAGACCGCGGCTCTCGTTCCATCCGAAAATCTCGTCATCGCCGGCGGCTGCGCGCTGAACTCGTCCTTCAACGGCAGGATCGCCGGCCGCCACGGGTTCCGCGAGGTCTTCGTGCCCTCGGCTCCGGCCGATGACGGCAATGCCATCGGCGCCGCCTGGCTGAGCCATGCCGAGGCCAATCCGGGCTGGCGCGCATCCAAGGGGCCGCTCTCGCCCTATCTCGGCTCGGCCGTCTCGACGGACGTCTTCGAGCGCATGCAGGCCTGGGAACCGCGCCTGCGCCGCCTTCACCCGGATGAAATCGCCCCGACCGCGGCGCGGCTTCTGATGGAGGGCAAGCTGCTCGGCTGGGTGCAAGGTCGCGCCGAATTCGGCCCGCGTGCTCTCGGCAACCGCTCGATCCTCGCCGATCCGCGGCCCGCGGACGCCAAGGACATCCTCAACGCCAAGGTGAAATACCGCGAAGCCTTCCGCCCCTTCGCGCCCTCCATTCTCGCCGAGCACGGCCCCGCCTGGTTCGAGGACTATCAGGACGCGCCCTATATGGAGCGAACCCTGGTCTGGAAGGATGCGGTGCGGCAGCACGTCCCTGCCGTCGTGCATGAGGACGGCACCGGCCGGCTCCAGAGCGTGACGACCGAGCGCAATCCGCGCTACCACGCGCTGATCTCGGCCTTCCACGCGATGACGGGCGTTCCGGTCGTGCTCAACACCTCCTTCAACATCATGGGCAAGCCGATCCTGCACACGGCCGAGGACGCGATCCTGATGTTCTACACCAGCGGCCTCGATGCCCTGTTGGTCGAGGACTGGCTTCTGGTGAAGTGACCCCAACGTCACATTCCAGCCAATGGCGCTGCCTAGCCTGAACGAACCAAACGCCGCGGCGGCCGTTGTCTGCCCGAGCAGGAGATGAACAGCTTGAAGACCTTCCGACCGACCCGCCGCGGCATTCATGCACTGGCAGCCGCCGTTCTTGGCCTGCTGGCGCTGCCCGCGCTGGCGCAGGAGCGCCTCGCCATTCCCGGCACCACCGTCTCGCTGGTGCCGCCCAAGGGCTTCACCCCGGCCAGCGGCTTCGCCGGCCTGCAGAACCCGCAGACCAAGGGCTCGGTGCTCGTCGCCGAATTGCCGCCGGAGGCGCATCCGGCGCTGACCCAGCTTTTCGCCTCGCTGGAGACGGCCAAGGTCAATTTCGCCAAGCAGAATGTCGACGTCGCCTCGCGCAAGGAGCTCGACACCAATGCGGGCAAGGTCCCGCTGCTGGTCGGCACGCAGAACACGGGCGGGCAGAGCTTCGCCAAATGGGTCGCGCTGTTCAAGGGCGGCAAGACCGTGATGATCACCGTGCAATCGCCGCAGGATGCCGGATTGTCCGCGACCGACGTCGAGTCGATGCTGCGCTCGGTCTCGCTCGGAGCCGAGCCCAGCCTCGAGGAGAAGCTCGGCGCGTTGCCCTTCGCCGTCACGACGGCCGAGCCCTTCCGCATCATCGACACCATCGGCGGCGCCGGCGTGCTGATGACCTCGGGCCCCTTGAACGTCGATCCCTCCGGCAGCCAGCCGCTGATCATCGTCGCGTCCCAGCTGTCCGGCGCCAGCGGCGCCAAGCTCGACACGCTGTCCGAGACGCTGCTGAAGCAGACCCGTGGCTTCACGGATGCCAGGATCGCCCGGCGCGAAGCCACCCGCTTCGCCGCGACCGACGGCTATCTGCTCGCGGGCGAGGATGGCGAGGGCAAGCGCTTCGAGCAGCATCTCGCGGTGGGGCCGGACGGCCGCTTCGTGCGGCTGATCGCGATCTCGCCGAGCGCAGCCTTCGACACGCTGAAACCGGCGATCGACCGCGTCGCGGGCTCCATCGCCTTCAGGGGGAAGTGACGCCGGATCGCGAGATCAGGCCCAAACGAAAGGCCCGCGCCCCCATCGGTGACGCCGGCCGTTTGATGCCGATCGGGCTCGCGCCGTTCAGCTCGCCTGCTTCACCGCGATACCCTTCTCCTCGAAGAGCGCCTGCAGTTCGCCGGCCTGGAACATCTCGCGGGCGATGTCGCAGCCGCCGACGAACTCGCCCTTGACGTAGAGCTGGGGGATGGTCGGCCAGTCGGAATAGTCCTTGATGCCCTGGCGGATCTCCGGGTCCTGCAGCACGTCGACGGTGGTGAACTGGACGTTCAGATGATCGAGGATCGCCACCGCGCGGCTCGAGAAGCCGCATTGCGGGAAAAGCGCGGTGCCCTTCATGAACAGGACGACGTCGGCGGAATTGACGATCTCGCCGATGCGGGCGTTGGTGTCGGTCATAAGTCCTTCCTCATTCGGGCGCTGCGGTGGTGAGCTGGAGGGCGTGGAGAACGCCGCCCATGCGTCCACCGAGCGCCTCGTAAACCATGCGGTGCTGCTGCGGCCGCGACTTGCCGCGAAACGCCTCGGCGACGACCCGCGCGGCATAATGATCGCCGTCGCCGGCGAGGTCGGTGATCTCGATCATCGCGCCGGGAATGGCGGCGGCGATCATCGCCTCGATCTCGTCCGCGGTCATCGCCACGCCGGAATCACTCCATCGTCTCGATGAGCTGGCGGCGGGCGGCGATGGTCTTCTCCTCGATGCGCGCGCGAATCTCGCTATCGTCGATATCGATTCCGGCCGCGGTGAAGTCGCCGACCAGCTTGCGGATCACGTCTTCGTCGCCGGCTTCCTCGAAATCGGCGCGAACGACGTCGCGCGCATAGGATTCCGCCTCGGCTTCGCTGAGGCCCATCCGCTCGGCCGCCCAGGCGCCGAGCAGGCGGTTGCGGCGGGCGGTGATCTTGAACTGCATCTCCTGGTCGCGGGCGAATTTGGCCTCGAAGGCGCGCTCGCGTTCGTCGAAAGTGGTCATGGGGCCTCGTCTGCTGAACGTTCGCAGCCGAGATAGGCGGGGGAGGCGAAGGGCGCAACGGCGCTGACCGCTCACGAAGCCGCTTGTGCTGGCCGCGGAATCTGCCACCAGTGGGTTTCCTGTAGGAGAATCAATATCATGCTGAAGTACGGCCTGTCCGCCGCCTTGCTCGTCGCCGCCCTTCCCGCCTTCGCGCAGCCGGCGCCGGCCCCCGCGGTCCCGTCCGGGCCGCCCGCCGCGATCCAGCAGGCCGGCCAGGCCCTGGGCGAGTGCATCGGCGGCGGCATGCGCGGCCTTGCCGCCACGGTCACTCCGGAAGCCGGCGCGGCGAGCGTCGTCGGCGCCTGCAGCGCCCAGCGGGACGCGCTGGTGCAGGCGGCGGAAGACTTCATCAACACGTTGCCGGAAGAGCAGCGGAGCCCTGCGCTGACCCAGATGCGCGCCGAGCTCGGCGGACTCGAGGCCGACGTCGCCGGCGCGATCCGCCAGCAGCGCTCGGCTCCGGCGCCGGCTCCCGCCCGGTAAGCCGCGTTGCGGAAGCTCAGTCGGCCCGGGCGGACATGAGCTTCCGCGCCGCTCGGCGCATTCGCCGCAGCAGGAGCAGCAGGCGCGGAGGCGCATAGCTGCTCCAGATCAGAAGTCGGTCCCTCATCGTCCTGCGGCCCTCGAACAGGCGGCCGAGGCGGCGGACGGCCATCACGTCGCCCGCGTGGAAAGCGCCGAGCAGCCACCAGCGCACATATTGGTCGACATAGGCGCCGATACCGGGCGGCAAATCGGCCGCGTCGGCGTGCGCCCGGTGGGCGACCACCGTCGCGACCGCCGGGGATATCTCGGCAATGTCCGTGACCGGATCGTCCTTCCAGCGCTGGAACGTCCGCTCGGTGATGCCGCCGGTGCCGTGGACCCAGATGGCCGTCGCACGGGTCGAGGCGGCGACCGGGTGGTGGAGTGCGATTCGGGCGATGAATTCGTTGTCGTCGCCACGCCAGCTCGTGCGAAAGCCGCCCTGCTGCTCATAGGCGGCCCGGTGGACGGCGCATGAGCCGATCCACAATGGCTGGCGGCCACGCCCGACCTCCTCGAAATAGTGGATGGGACGGCGCTCCGGCGCGTTCTCGTGCCGCGCGGGAAGCGTGCCGTCACTGGCGCTGTCGAGATAGGCGGTTCCGATCAGGCCGGCGTGAGGAACGGCGGCGCGAAGGACATCGAGCTCCTCGAGATGGTCGTTGAACCACAAATCGTCGGCATCGAGGAAGGCGATCCAGTCGGCGCTAGCGGCCGCGAGGCCGCGGTTCCGCGCCTCGGCCGGGCCGGCATTGGGCTGCCGAAGCACCCGGATACGGTCGTCGTCGACGTCCAGTCGCTCGATCGCGCCGTCGGCTGAACCGTCGTCGACGAGCAGAAGCTCGAAGCTGCCGTAGCTTTGATCGAGGATGCTGCGAACGCACCGGCGCAGCGTCGCCTGCGCATTCCAGACCGGGACCACGATGCTGAACATTCCCCCGCTCAGTCCATCGTGACGACGAGCTTTCCCACCGCCCGACGGGCCGCCATGTGGGCGATCGCTTCGCCGCCCTGCGCAAGCGGCCAGGTGCGGGTGACCCTGGGCGCAATCCGACCCTCCTCCCACAGCTCGAACAAGGTCCTGAGATGCGCCGCATTGGCCTTCGGGTCGCGCGCCGCGAAGGCGCCCCAGAAGACTCCGCGCACGTCGCAGCTCTTGAGCAAGGTGAGGTTGAGCGGAAGCTTCGGGATTCCGGCCGGGAAGCCGATCACGAGATAGCGGCCTTCCCAGGCGATCGAGCGCAGGGCCGGCTCGGCATAGTCGCCGCCGACCGGATCGTAGACGAGGTCGGCGCCGGCGGGCCCGACCGCCTCCTTGAACCGGGCCGCGAGCGCCTTCGACGAGTCCCTGTCGAAGGGGCCGCGCGGATAGATCATGGTCGCGTCGGCGCCGGCGGCGCGGGCCGCCTCGGCCTTTTCCTCCGAGGAGACGGCGGCGATCACCCGCGCGCCATAGGCCTTGCCGAGCTCGACCGCGGCGAGGCCGACCCCGCCGGCCGCCCCGAGCACGAGCAGGGTCTCGCCCGCCTTGAGCCGTCCGCGGTCGAGCAGGGCGTGGATGGTCGTCCCGTAAGTGAGGATCAGCGCAGAGCCTTCAGTGAAGCTGCGTCCCTCGGGCAGGGGCACCGCCATCGCGGCGGGCACCACCACTTTCTCCGCCAGCCCGCCATGACCGATCATCGCGATCAGGCGGTCGCCGGGCGACCAGCCGGTGACGCCCTCGCCCACCGCCTCGACCTCTCCGGCGATCTCGCCGCCGGGCGCGAAGGGCCGCTCCGGCTTGAACTGATATTTGTCCTCGATGATCAGCACGTCGGGATAGTTGATCGCGCACGCCTTCACCCGGACGAGCAGCTGGCCGGCGCCGGCGACCGGATCCGGGAGGTCCCGAAGCTCGAGCGTCTCCGGACCGCCGCGGCTGGTGGAGAGCAGCGCCTTCATTTCAACGCCCCGGCGCCAAGAACCCGCAGACCGACGAACCCGGCCGCCTCGGCGAGCGGCCCGTCATAGGTCGCAAGCGGGAGGCCGCGGCGCTCGGCGAGCTCCAGATAGATGGCGTCATAGACGGTCAGGCGATGCGCGCGAGCGAGCGGCAGGATGCGCAGGAATGCGTTCTCCGCCCCGTCGCTCTCGACTTCGAGGTCCAGATGGTCGACGAGCCGCGTGAGATGCTCGACCTGCTCCGGTCGCGAACGGCCGCGGCGCTCGCCGACAACGATGCCGTTGGCGAGCTCAGATTGCCAATGCACCGGAACGACGATCCGTTCGGTCGCGATGGCACGGAGCAGATCGGAGGCCACCTCGTCCTCATCCTCAAAATACCATCGCAGCAGGACCGAGGCGTCGAGGACGATCGGCATCAGCGCCGACCTTCGTCGATCCATTCCTTGACGTCGTCTCCGGGCTGGAGCCGAGGGCCATGCCGCTTGCGCCAGGCGAGGAACTCCTCAACCGCCTCCAGCCGCTGCTCCGCCGAATATTTGGGCTGAACCGGCACCATCTTCGCGACCGCCTTGCCATGACGGCGGATGGTGATGGTTTCTCCAGCCTCGACGCGAGCGAGAAGCTCGGAAAAGCGCGCCTTGGCGTCGGCGGAGCCGAACTCGGTGCTGCGCGCGTCCATGACCTGACCTTTTCTGCTGCCGTTCAGGTCAGAATGGGCCGCATGATACCCCGGGGTCAAGTCATTCCGCCGCCTGCGGAAAGGCGGGGAGCTTGGTGATGTCGGCCGGCTCGTGCTGGATGACGACGCGGGCGCCGAGGTTGCGCGCGATTCGGTCGAAGCGGTCCATCGAGGCCAGCGTGTCGGCGCGGTCGTGGTTGAACGGCGGCACTCCGCGGTTCGCGACCTGCTCGGTGAAATGATAGAGGTCCCCGGTCAGCAGCACCGGGCCCGACGCGAGGCGCACGAGCAAGGCATAATGGGCCGGCGTGTGGCCGGGGGTGGTCAGCATCACCACTCGGCCGTCGCCGAACACATCATGGTCGCCGCTGACCTGCTCGATCCGGCCGGGTCCGGTCAGCCAGTGGGCGAGAGCGCTGACGGAATCCTGGTCGGGCGGCGACGGGCCGCGGAGCAGCTCGACGTCGCCGCGGCCCATCAGCAGCCGCGCCTGGGGAAAGCGGCCGGCCTGGCCGACATGGTCGAAATGCCAGTGGCTGATTCCGATCAGCTCGATCTGCTCAGGGCGAACGTCGATCTCGCGGAGCTGGTCGACGATGCTTCGGCGAAGGCTGATCGTCTGGGCGGCATTGTCGAAGCTGTTGCCGATGAGAGCGTCGGTGAGGCCGGTGTCCCACAGCATGTAGCGCTCGCCGTGGCGGATCAGGTAGCAGCTGCCGACGATGTCCTTGGGGCCGGCCGGATATTGGAAAGTATCCGAGAAGAAGGCGCCATATTGCTTGATGACGAACTCGCCGCAGTCGAGCCGCCACAGCTGCAGCGGGGCGGCGGGCGTCGCCGGCGTCGCGGGCTGGGCCATAGCCGGCTGGGAAAAGGCTGCCGCGGCCAGCAGCGCGGCGGCGATGACGCGTTTGAACATAGGATCTCCCCCAGTGACGGCCCCTGAGTCATGTCGTAGTCGCGCGCCGCTGGCGGGGCTAGTGCGGGCTTAGCGCGGCGCCGGGCCCGGGCGCAGGCCCGCCGCGGCGATTCCGGCCTGGGCGCAGGCGACGTCGTCGGGCGGCGGCTCGCCGGACACACCGACGGCGCCGAGCCGGGTTCGGCCGTCCGCGGAGAAGATCGGCACGCCGCCGGGCACGGTCACAAGGTGGGGCGCGTCGGCGAAGCCGGGCGTGTTGCGCACCGCCTCCTCGCCGCGCGCGGTAGCGACGCCCCAGGCGGCCGAGGCGCGTGCCTTGGCGAGCGCGAAGTCCATGATTCCATAGCTGTTGCCGTCCATCCTGAGCGACGCGATGACATGGCCGCCGCTGTCGACCACGACGATGGCGTGGCTCTGGTTGCGACCGGTCGAATGGGTAACGCAGCCCTGAACGATGGCCTGAGCGGCGGGAGCATCGAGACGCGACGCTGGCTGGGCCTGGGCCGCGCTTCCGACGAGCGCCGCGAGGAGGAGCAGCTTTTTCATGGGGGCCCGTTCACGCGAGGGCGGCCTGCCGGTCGCCGGCGCTTCGACGATGCCGCCTTACTTTTCGACCAGCGGGGAGATGTAAGCGGGGTCGTGCTCGAACGGCAGCTGCGTGCCGCTGCGCAGGGCGCTTAGAACCGCGGCGAAGTCGGTTCGGCAGCGGAAGCCGAGGACCCGCTCGGCGCGGCCGGGATCGTAGATGCGGTCGATATGGTCCGGCAGAGTCCAGCCGGCGCGGGCGTAGAGCTCGGCCGCGTCCGGGAAATGGCGGGCAATGGCCGCGGGCGCATCGCGGAGCAGCTCTTCGGCTTCCTCCGGCGCGAACGGCGTCGGCGCAGCGAGGATGAAGGTGCCGAAGCCGATCTCCGGCGCCCTGGCGAGCGCCACGACATGGGCGTCGGCGGCGTCCTCGACCGTCAGGCGCCGGCCGAGGAACTCGTTGGCCTTGATATTGGGGCCGTCGAGATGGCGGTGGGTGTCGTCCTCCTCGGGGAAGAAGCGGCCGGTGCGCAAGAGCATGACGGCGAGGCCATGCTGGGCGTGATGGAGGTGGCAGAGCTGCTCGGCGGCGCGCTTGGTGACCCCGTAGATGTTGCGCGGCTCGAGCGGGCCGAAGCTCTCGTCGAGCCAGGCGGCCTTCGTTGCGCCCCCTGCCCTTCCAGCGCGGATCGCTTCGGTGATCATCAGCGAGGTGGTCGAGGTGAAGACGAAGCGGTCGTGGCCGGCCGCCACCGCCGCCTCGAGCAGGTTGAGGGTGCCGGTGACGTTGACGTCGACGAAGGCCCGGGCGGGGTAGCGCGCGATGTCCGGCTTGTGCAGCGCCCCGGCATGGACGACCGCCTCGATGCCGTGCTCGGCGAAGGTGCGGTCGACGAGCCCGCGGTCGGCGACGGAGCCGATGACCCGGGTATGTTCGCCGGGCGCCGGGTCGAGCCCGATCACCTCATGGCCGGCCGCAGCCAGGCGCGGCGCCAGGTAGCGGCCGAGCCATCCCGACGAGCCGGTGAGAAGTACCCGCATCCGCACCCCGTCATTCCAGCGAAAGCTGGAATCTCGTTTCCCTTGTCGCGGCAACGCGAAGTGAGATGCCAGCTTTCGCCGGCATGACGATTCCTAGGCCGGGACCGCCTCCTCGTACTTCGCCGTCGTCTTCGCCCGGACCTCTTCGGCGGTGACGCCCGGGGCCAGCTCGATCAGTCGGAACGGGCTGTCATGGTCCGGCCGCTGGAACACGCACAGATCGGTGATGATCATGTCGACGACATTCTTGCCGGTGAGCGGCAGGGTGCATTCGGGAATGAACTTGGGATCGCCGTTCTTGGAGGTGTGCTCCATCACCACGATGATCTTCTTGACGCCGGCGACGAGGTCCATCGCGCCGCCCATCCCCTTCACCATCTTGCCGGGGATCATCCAGTTGGCGATGTCGCCATTCTCGGCGATCTCCATCGCCCCCAGCACGGCGAGGTCGATATGGCCGCCGCGGATCATCCCGAAGCTCGTCGCGCTGTCGAAGAAGCTGGTCTGGGGAAGCTGGCTGACGGTCTGCTTGCCGGCGTTGATCAGGTCGGGATCGACCTCGTCGTCATACGGGAAAGGCCCGATTCCGAGCATTCCGTTCTCGGACTGGAGGGTGACCTCCATGCCGGCCGGGATGTTGTTGGCGACCAGCGTCGGAATGCCGATGCCGAGATTGACATAATAGCCGTCGCGCAGCTCCTGCGCGGCTCGGGCAGCGATTTGATTACGGTCCCAGGGCATAGGTTCAGCCTCGTTCGCCTGAAGGGGTTGTCGGAAGATAGTGTTGCGGGATCGGGGTCTGCGGGCTCTCGGCCTGCCACATGATCGACACGACCCACCAGCGGCCGCCGTGGCGGACCAGCTGGAAGCTGTTGATTCCGCGCATGAAAACGGGGCCGTTTTCCGTCTGTCGTGCCTCGTAGGTCGAGAAGATATGGGCGATGTCGCCATATTGCTCGACCCGGCGGGCGATCTCGCGCTCGAAGAAGCCGCGCTCCTCGAGCATCGGCCCGCTCGAGGAGATGTAGTCCTCGACGCTGCCGCTCCTGAGGCCGGCACCGACCTTCGGCATCAGCCGGGCGTCGGCGGTGAACAAGGAGCGCATCCGGTTCCAGTCGCGCCGCTCGCCGGCCGGGCCGGAGATGACGTCGTAGACCGCGGCCATGATCGCATCCACGCTGGCGACGTCGGCGGGATTCGCCGGGACCGCGCCCTGGGTGACGAGGACGAACGGGCTGGGTTGCTGCTGGGCCGCGGCGGGAGCCGAAGCCAGCGTCAGTCCGGCAACAAGAGCGACGGTCAGCCTCCTCATTCCGTGCCCCCCGGATCGGTCCAGCGGCGATCCGCCGGAAACAGATCGTCCAGCGTGCCGCGAAGCCCCGGGCCATAGACCGGGTTGGGCAGCATGAACCAGCCATTGCCCCACAGGCCGGCGATGTCGCCGCTGGTGGCGAGGCGGCGGCGCTCCGGCACCGACAGGTCGCGCGCGTTGAAGGCGTCGGAGAAGTCGCCGAGCTGGTCGCCGGCCATTGCGACGACGCAGTAGCGCCCGGCGATCAGGGCGCGGCGGCCGTCCTTGCCCGACCCCGTCTGGTCGCTGGCGAGGAACAGGGTCTCGCCGAGACGCGCCGGGCCGAGTCCGGCGAAGTCGAGCGACCGCGCCGTCTCGGCTGCGTTGGCTTCCATCCGGTTGGTGTTGAAGACGACCGTGATTCCGGCCGCCCGCAGCGCCCGAAGCGCCGTGACGGCTCCGGGAACCGGGGCGACGCTCTCGACCCCGGTGCGCTCGTAACGGTCGCGGCGGGCGCGGTTGTGGGTGCGCCCGGTCAGCGCCTCGTCATATTCATAGCCGAGGTTGAGGAGCACCGTCTCGTCGGCATCGAGGACCACCGCCGGCGGCTTGCCGGCGCACGGCACCCAGCGCGGCGCAGCGGGCGTCGCCCCTTGCGCAAGAACGACGCTGTCGCGCGGGCGGCTGCGCGCCGCGGCGAGCGCGTGGTCGCGAAAGGCGTGGAAGGCCTGGATCGACAGGGCCCCCGCCTCGCCCGAGCCGTAGAGCCACCGCATGGTCGACGGCGGGGTGGCGGGCGCGGTGGCGGGCGGCGCCGGCTGGGGCGTGGCTCCGGTGGTCGCGCAGCCGGCAAGCAGCAGCGTTGCGGAAACCAGCATAGGCGATCTTCGCGTCCGGCGCGTTCCGCCGCCGAGGATCTGCGAAACCGTCATCCTAGTTGCCCGATCGGCTGTAGAATTGATCGAAAGCGCCCTTCATCAAGGCGAATTCCTCGGGCGTCCGGCCACGGGACGCGACGACCAGCATGCAGGCGTTCTCGCGGGAAATCGGCGTGTCGAGGCGCCAGTCGGCGAAGCGGCCGGCCGCCTCAGCAGCCGGGACCGTCCTCGCCCCCGCCAAGCGGGCCGCGGCCCTCGAGCGCGCCTCGGCGACCGCCCGCTCGAAGACCGGCGCCGCCGTCCGCTCGACTTCGGCAGTGACACGGGAGCGATAGGCAGCGAGCCCGCCGATGATGATGTTGGTGCGCGTCGCCATGGCTTCCGCGGGAACGATCACCCGCATTGCCGCGATCAAATGGGGCCGAAAGGCAGAGCGGTTGGAGTCGAGCGCCTGGCGCCGCGCTTCATGGACCAGCAAACAGCCGTGCTCGAGCCCGACCCTCATCAGCTCGCCCTGGAGCGGCCCGTCCGCGAAGATCACGCGGTCGATCGCGTTCCTAAGCATAGAATCGTTGCCGCCCTGGGCGGCGACATTGTCGTCGGTCAGCTCGATCCGGAACTGCGCCGCCGCCGGGGACGCAATGGCCCCCAGGACGAGCGCCAGGACGGCCAAATACCGTTTCACGCGGCTTCCCGCTGGCGGGTCGTCCTGAACTCGATCTTCTTGTCGTAGGGGGCGCCGACGAACAGGCGCTTCACGTAGATCGACGGCAGGTGGATGGCGTCGGCGTCGATCGAGCCGACCGGAACCACCTCCTCGACCTCCGCGACGCAGATCTTGCCGGCGGTGGCCATCGGCTGATTGAAGTTGCGCGCGGTCTTGCGGAACTGGAGGTTGCCGCTCTCGTCGGCGCGCCAGCCCTTGATGATGGCGAGGTCGGCGCGGATTCCGCGCTCGAGGATGTAATCCTCGCCATCGAAAGTCTTCACTTCCTTGCCCTCGGCGACCTTCGTTCCGACTCCGGTCCGGGTGTAGAAGCCGGGGATTCCGGCGCCGCCGGCGCGGCAGCGCTCGGCGAGCGTGCCCTGCGGGCAGAATTCGACTTCGAGCTCGCCGGCGAGATATTGGCGCTCGAACTCCTTGTTCTCGCCGACATAGGAGCTGATCATCTTGCGGATCTGGCGGGTGCGAAGGAGCTTGCCGAGGCCCTCATTGTCGATGCCGGCATTGTTGGAGACGATGGTGAGGTCCTTGACGCCGCTGTCGCGGATCGCGTCGATCAGCCGCTCGGGAATGCCGCACAGGCCGAAGCCGCCCGCGCAGATGGTCATTCCGTCGAACAGCAACCCGTCGAGCGCAGCTCCGGCATCGGGATAAATTTTCTTCACGTCGGCCCTCCGTCCCATCGTTCAGGCGGCGATAGCGTCGCGCCGGGGTGGGGGTCAAGCAAACCTGAACCGGATTTCAACTTTGCCGTGGAACGGCGGTGACTCGCGGTTCGCCGGCACGGTCCAGCCAGGGCGATTGGCCGCGAAACGGGGAGTCCGTCTTCGCGAGCCGGGCGAGGCGATCCCCGAGGAAATCCATGACCGCGCGCACCCGCGGCGTTCGCCGAAGCCGCTCGTGAGTCATCAGCCAGAGCGCGAGATCGTCCTGAGACATCGGCGGCAGGACCTGCACAAGCTCCGGTTCGCGATCGGCCATGAAGCTCGGCAGAACCGCCATCCCCGCGCCGGCGCGCACTGCGGCGAGCAGGCCGGTGGCCGAGCCATGCTCCATCACCACCGCGTCCTCCAGGCCGTGGCGCTTGAGCCAGGCGCGGTACACGGGCCAGATCTTCTCGCCGCCGCCACCGATGATCGGGTGGGTCCTGAGGTCTTCCGCCGTGGCCGGCCGAACGTGGCGGGCGGCGTAGTCGCGGCTGCAATAAAGCGTCCAGGGGTCGGGTCCGATCCGCCGGACGACGAGGCCCCCGCCCCGCGGCATTGCGCTCGCCCGCACAGCGACGTCGGCCTCGCCGGCGGCGAGATCGAGCGGATGGTCGCTGGTGACGAGCTCGATGCGGATCGCCGGATGCACATCGCGAAGGTCGCGAAGGATCGGCGCCATCATCGTCACCGCATAGATGTCGGACGTGGTGAGGCGGACCGTGCCGCTCGAGTCGCGCGCCGCCGCCGCGGCGGCGTCGGTGAAATGCGCCGCGGACGCCTGGACCGCACGGGCGCGCTCGACGAGCGCCTCCCCGGTCGGAGTCAGCGCGTAGCCCGCCTGGCGGCGTTCGAACAAGGTCAGGCCGAGCGCCTCCTCGAGCGCAGCAATGCGCCGCGCCGCGGTGGTCTGGCTGACCTTGAGCTTCTTGCCGGCCGCGAGCGTGCTTCCGGTCTCGGCGACCGCCAGGAAATAGCGAAGGTCGTTCCAGTCCAGCATGGGAGCCCCCTGCTCCGTCGCGGATCCAAGGTCATTCTGCGCTTATGCAGAATAGCTGCGCAATATCGTTGATTGCGTTGCTTTATGCAACTGAATACATCGGTGTCAGCCAGCGCTGGCTGTTTCCACCCGGAAATTCAGGGAGACAGCCATGAAGACGATCACCACCTTGGCCGCCGCGTTGCTGGCGACCTTCACCGCCGCCCCTGCCCTCGCGCAGGACGCCAATGTCCGTTCGGTCGCGGTCAGCTATGCGGATCTCGACCTTGGCAGCGAGGCCGGCCGGGCGACGTTCGACAATCGCCTGCGCCAGGCGGTGCGGGAGGTCTGCGGAGTCGCGTCGTCGGCGGACCTGCGCGGCCAGAACCGCGTGGACGAATGCCGCGAGGACCTGACCGCTCACGCCGCTCAGCAGCGCGAGATCGCGATTGCCGGCCGGCAGGCCGCGATCGTCGTCGCCGCCCGCCGGTGATGCGCAAGCGCTAGGCGGCGCACCGGCTCGCCCCTCTCCGGTGCGCCGCCGACTTCTCCGATCTCGTCAGGACGCGGCGATGAGCTTGGCGCGCTTCTCGACGCCCTTGAGCGCCCGAACGAAGTTCTGCCGCCACCACACCACGTCCTCCTTCGCGACGCTGTCATACATCGCCTGCCAGCGGCGCTTGCGCTCGTCGAGGGGCATGTCGAGCGCCTGGCGGATGGCGTCGCTGATCTCGTCCTTGCTGTACGGATTGACGAGCAGGGCGTCGCCGAGCTGCGACCCCGCGCCGGCGAAGCGCGACAGGATCAGGACTCCCGGATCCTCCGGGTCCTGAGCCGCGACATATTCCTTGGCGACGAGATTCATGCCGTCGCGCAGCGGCGTGATCAGGCCGATGTCGGACGCGCGGTAGAAGCCGGCCAGCTCGGCTCGGTTGTAGCCGCGGTTGACGTAGCGGATCGGCACCCAGTCCACTTCCGCAAAGCCGCCGTTGATGCGCCCCGAGAGCTCGTCGAGCCGCTCGCGGATCGCCTCATAGGTATGGACCTCGCCGCGGCTCGGCGGTGCGATCTGGAGCAGGAGCACATGACCATGATAGTCCGGATGCTCCTCAAGGAAGCGGCGATAGCCCCAGAAGCGCTCCTCGATGCCCTTGGAATAATCGAGCCGGTCGACTCCGACGAGGACGTTCTTGCCCTCGGCGCTCTGGAGCAGTCGGCGATAGGCCTGCTGGGCCTCGTCGCTCTTCACCGCTTCGCTGAATTCCTCGAAATCGACTCCGATCGGAAAGCAGCTGGCCTTCACCCTGCGCTTGCCGACGATGATCGTGTCGTCGTCACCGACGGTGCCGCCGAGCTCGTAACGGACATAGTCGCGGAAGCTGTCGAGCCATTCCTCGTTCTGGAAGCCGATCAGGTCGTAATCGAGTATCGAGCGGACCAGCCGCTGGTGATACGGCATCGACACGAGCAGCCGGCGCGGCGGCCACGGGATGTGGAGGAAGAAGCCGATGCGGTTCTTGAGGCCCATCTCGCGCAACTGCGTGCCGAGCGGGATCAGATGATAATCGTGGACCCAGATGATGTCGTCCGGCTCAATCAGCGGAGCGACAGTCTCGGCGAAGCGGTTGTTGACGCGTTCGTAGCCGCTTCCGAACGAGCGGTCATATTCGGCCAGGTCGATGCGATAGTGGAAGAGCGGCCACAGGGTGCGGTTGGCGTAGCCGTTATAATATTCATCGACGTCCTGTTCCTCGAGGTCGATCGTCGCGGTGGTGATTCCGTCCTCGCGATGCATGTTGATCTGGCCGGTGAAATGGTCGGTCTTCTCGCCCGACCAGCCGAACCACAGGCCGCGATATTCGCGCAGCATCGCGCCCAGAGCGACCGCGAGGCCGCCCTGCGCGCCCGCCGGGGACCGGCCCTTGGGTGCCGACACCCGGTTCGAGATGACGATCAAACGGCTCATCGCACTGCGCTCCAGGGTTTGGACAACAAGCCGGCACAATTGATCAGTCCGACAAGCGAATAAGTCTGCGGATAGTTGCCCCACAGCTCGTGGGTCTCGAAATCGGTGTCCTCGGAGAGGAGACCGGCGGGGGTCAGTCTTTCAAGCATCTTGGAATAAAGGGCGCGCGCCTCGTTCTGGCGGCCGGCGAGGTGAAGCGCCTCGATCAGCCAGAAGGTGCAGAAATTGAAGGCGGTTTCGGGCAGGCCGAAATCGTCCTCGTCGGCATAGCGAAGCATATGCTCGCCGCGCCTGAGGCCCTGCTCGACCGCCTCGAAGGTGGCAAGGAAGCGCGGGTCGGCGGGCTCGAGGAAGCGCATGTCGACGAGCTGGAGGAGCGAGGCGTCGAGATCGTCGCCGCCGAAGGTCGCGGCGAAGCGCTTGCCCTCCTCGAACCAGGCCGAAATTTCGATGGTGCGCCGGACAGTGCGGGCCCGCTCGCGCCAGAAGTCGGCGCGGTCGTCCAAACCCAGTTCCTCGGCGATGTTGCCGAGCCGGTCGCACGCGGCCCAGCTCATCACCGACGAGTAAGTGTGGACCGAGGTGCGGGTGCGATATTCCCACAGGCCGGCGTCCGGCTGATCGTGGGCGGCATAGGCGCGGTCGCCGACCTTCTCCAGAGCGCGGAAATCCTCGACCGTCGCCTTGCGGAACAGCCGCTCGTCGAAAAAGGCCTGGGCATTGGACAGAATGATCTGGCCGTAGGCGTCATACTGGACCTGGCTATAGGCCGCGTTGCCGACCCGCACCGGGCCCATGCCGCGATAGCCGGCGAGCGCCTCGGCGACGCCTTCGTCGAGCTTGGGCTCGCCCGAGACGGCGTAGAGCGGCTGGATGTCTCCGCCTTTGGCTTCGTCGACGATGTTCCTGAGATAGGAGAGATAGTTTTCGAGGACGTCGAGCGCGCCGAGGCGGTTCAGCGCCTGGACGGTGTAATAAGCGTCGCGGATCCAGCAGTAGCGATAATCCCAGTTGCGGCCCGAATTGGGGGCCTCCGGGATCGAGGTGGTGAGCGCGGCGACGATCGCGCCGGTCTCCTCATGCTGGCACATTTTCAGAGTGATCGCCGCGCGGATGACGACCTTCTGCCATTCGAGCGGGATAGCGAGGCCGCGCACCCAGTCGCGCCACTCGTCCGACGTCTGGTGGAGCATCGTCGCGACGCTGTGGCCGAGATTGCCGACGAACGGCTCGTCCGGGCCGAGAAAGAAATGCAGCGACTTCTCGAGGCGGAAGCAGCGGCCTTCCAGGAGGCTGCTGACCGGCGCATCGGTGGTGAGCCTGAGCGGCTGGGGCGAGGTCAGGAAGCGGATGTGGTTGCTCCCGCTGGTCCGCTCGGCGTCGGCGCCGCCCCAGTCGGTGCTCGGGTTGAGCTGCACTCGGATTCGGGGCGAGCCGGAGATCGGCCGAACGATCCGGCAGAACGCGACCGGACGGTACATCCGGCCCTGGCGGAGGAAGCGCGGACAGAAGTCATAGACCTCGGCAATGCCGCCGCCGGAGTCGGTCAGGCGGCTGACCAGGATCGGCGTGTTGCGCAGGTAGAGCTGGGTGCAGGAAACCTGATTGTCGACCTCGATCCGCCATTCGCCGCGCGGTATCGCGCTCTCCCCCTTGGGCTCGAGCAAAGCCGAAAAGAGCGGATCCCCGTCCACCCGCGGCTGGCACGCCCACACGAAGGAGGCATTCTCGTCGATCAGGGCGCTGACCTGGCAATTGCCGATCGGCCACAGATTCAGGTTGTTCACGCGCATTCAGAAAGCCACTCCGCCACTCCGGCAACGGACGGGAGCCGATAAAGTGCCGCGGTGTCCCGCGGCGGGCCGACCAGCACCCCGGCCCCGCCCATGGCAGCGACCGCCGCGAAGGCATGCTCGTCGGTGAGGTCGTCGCCGACGAAGATCGGCCGAGCGCCGGCGAACGGCGCCTGCTTCATCAACGCGCGGACGGCGTCGCCCTTGTCGGCCCCGCGCGGACGCAGCTCGACCACCATGTTGCCGTGCTGGACGATGAGATCGGACTCGCGCGCGAGTCGCTCCATGAAGTCGGCGACCGCCGCCGCCGCCGCGGGCGCGAGGCGGAAGTGAAGCGCGACCCCGGCGGGCTTGTCCTCGACCAGCAGGCCGCCACGCTCGCCGGCGAAGCGGCGCACCCGGTCCCGCACGTCGTCGATCCCGCGCGGCGCGCGGAGCGGCACCCGGGTACCGTCGCCGAGCCGAAGCTCGAGGCCGTGCGACCCCGACAAGGGGATTCCCGGGATCGACAGATAGGTTTCGAGGTCGTCGATGGACCGCCCGCTGACCAGCGCGAGCCTGCCGGCGAGCCGCGCTCGCAGGCTCTCCAGCAGGCTCGCAAGCCCGGGAGCGACGGTGATCGAGTCCGGCGTGTCGGCGAGCTCGATCAGGGTGCCGTCGAAATCGAGAAACAAGGCCGCGCCGTCGAGCGCGGCCGCCGGGGGCGTCGGGAGATCAGCCATCGCCAAGCGCGTTGGCCGGTCCGCGCCCGAATCTCAAGCCGCTCGCGACTTTCGATCCAAGGTCGGAAGAGATTCGCGATTAACCATTTGCTATCGATCCCCGCAGGCGTATGGTTCGCTCGGGGCTAGGAGGGGGATACGCGATGGCCGAGCCTTTTCTTTCGGAAATCCGCCTTTTCTCGTTCAATTTTCCGCCGAAGGGCTGGGCGTTCTGCAACGGCCAGTTCCTGCCGATCAACCAGAACCAGGCCCTGTTCTCGCTGCTCGGCACGACCTATGGCGGCAACGGCCAGACCACTTTCGCTCTTCCGAATTTGCGGGGACGGGTGCCGATCCATAGCGGCAACGGCCACACGCTCGGCGAGGCGGCCGGCAGCAGCGCGGTGACGATCACTCAGCAGACGATGCCGACGCACCTGCACCCGCTGATGGCGAACACCAACAACGGCACCACCCCCCAGCCCAACAACGCGCTGCTCAGCGCCTATCTCAACGGCTACACGCAGCCGACCGACCTCACGACCCTGATGCCGCAGACGGTCACCAATGTCGGCGGAAGCCAGCCGCACGAGAACAGACAGCCCTATCTGGTGGTCAATTTCTGCATCGCGCTCCAGGGCATCTTCCCGTCACAGAATTGAGGGCACGACCATGGCACAGCCTTATGTCGGCGAGATTCGCATGTTCGCGGGCAATTTCGCGCCCGCCGGATGGATGATCTGCCAGGGTCAGACGCTGCCGATCAGCGAGAACGAAACCCTGTTTCAGCTGATCGGGACGACGTATGGCGGCGACGGCGAGTCGACGTTCAACCTGCCCAATCTGAGCAGCCGGGTGCCGGTCCATATGGGCACAGGCCCCGACGGAACGACCTACCAGATCGCCGAGATGGCCGGAGTCGAGAGCGTGACTCTGTCCACTCAGCAGATCCCGGCGCACAGCCATCCCTTCACCGCTTCCCTGTCGCCGGGGACGTCGAACAATCCGGGAAATGCGGTGGTCGGCTCGAGCCCGTCGGTCCAGATGTTCTTCGGCCTGTCCCCGTCCAACGCCATGGCACCGCAATCCATCGGACCCGCCGGCGGAAGCCAGCCGCATGAGAACATGCAGCCTTTCCTGTGCATCAACTTCATCATCTCGCTGTTCGGCATCTTTCCGAGCCAGACCTGAGGAGAGCATCCGATGGCCGACCCGTTCGTCGCCGAGATTCGCATCTTTCCGTTCAACTTCGCGCCCAAGGGCTGGGCGTTCTGCAACGGGCAGATTTTGCCGATCTCGCAGAATACCGCGCTCTTCTCGCTGCTCGGCACGACCTATGGAGGCGACGGCAAGAGCACCTTCGCGCTCCCGGACATGCAGGGGAGCGTGCCAGTGGGCGAAGGTCAGGGCCAGGGGCTCAGCGAACGCTTCCTTGGCGAGATATCGGGAAGCGAAACCGTCACCTTGCTGGTGTCGGAGATCCCGGCGCACTCGCACGGCCTGATGTCGGACAATGAGGACGAGGCGGATTTGGAACAGCCGAGCCCGGAGGTCACCCTGGCCCGCAGCAAGGGCGGCTTTGCCTACAATACGGCGACCACTCCGCTCACCAACCTCGCCTTCGAGGCATTGCCTCCAGCCGGCGGCAACCTGCCGCACAACAACATGATGCCGTACCTCACGCTCAATTTCTGCATCGCGCTGCAGGGAGTTTTCCCACCGCGGCCCTAAGCCCAAGGATGACCAGCCATGGCTGAACAGAAGAAGAGCCTGTCCCGGCGCGCAATGCTGGGCGGAGTGGTCGGCGGGGGCGCCATCGCGGCCGCCGCGGCGAAGACCGGAATCACCGATCTGGACGGTGTCACGAACACGTTCACGCGCAGCTTCAGGAGCCCTTTCCTGTCGCTGGAGCGCGCCGATCACAGAGCCTGGATCGCCGAGATCGGCGAGACGCTCGCCGTGCAGGGTGGGCCGACGCTGAAGATCGCGGGCGTCGAGACCTTCGTCAAATATGGCGAGACCGACGGCCTGATCCGCAGCCGGGCGTTCGTGGTGAACCTCGAGGCGGTGACGACGGGACGGATTGCCGGCAACACCATCCACCGAGTCACCCACCCGACCTATGGCAGCTTCGACCTGTTCCTGGTGACTTCCCCGAGCTTCCCGACCTTTGCCCAGGCAATGTTCAATTAGCGAGCCGCAGCGGGCGGCGTCCACGCCGCCCCTGGACCTTATCCTCCGGGCGATGAGCGACGACGACCTGCCGTTCGTCGCGACGCTCTATGCCTCCACGCGGCGCGAGGAGCTTGCCGCCACCGGCTGGCCGCAGGAGATGCAGGACGCCTTCCTGCGCCAGCAGCACGAGGCGCAGCACGCATTCTATCGCGCGACCTATGACGGCGCCCAATGGCTGATCATCGAGCGCAACGGAGGGGCGGTCGGCCGCCTCTACCGGGTGGTCTGGCCGCGGGAGATCAGGGTCATCGACATCTCGCTCGTGCCGGAAGCGCGCGGGGCCGGGATCGGCGGCGCGATCCTCGCCGCGATCCAGGACGAGGCACGCGGGCTCGGCAAGGCGGTGTCGATCCATGTCGAGAAGAACAACCGCGCGCGCCAGCTCTACCTGCGGCTCGGCTTCGCGGTCATCGAGGACAAGGGCGTCTACGACCTGATGGAGTGGCGGCCCTAGAGACGGATCGTCCGAGGGCGCGAACAAGGCCCTCGCAAATATCCGAGACGGAGAATCAGGGTCCCGGCCGAGTCGGCCTGGAACGATCCTGGCCTAATAGAAGACCGCTTCGTAGCGGGTGGCGTGCGCGTTCTGCGCGATCGGCACGAGGAAGATCTCGTGCGTTCCCGCCGGCGAGCTCACCGTCATGATCGACTGGGCGAGAAGCGGCTCGAGCGGCCCCTGGAATTCGAGGCGAAAGCCGCCGCCGTCGCGCTGCGCGTGGGCGAGCGGCTCGGCCCCCACCAGGGTCATCGCCACTTGCCCGTCGGGCGCGGTCACCTCGCACGCGCCGTTCACCCAGGGCGCGAAATCGTCGATGGTCAGAACCGTCACGCGCCCTCTCAGTTGATCGTCTCGGTGGCTTCGACGCCCCACAGGGTATCGACTCGGATATAGCCGCGGCGGCCGCCGACGTCGAACAGGCACCAGCCGTCGCGGCAGCGCGACACGCGGCCGACCACGCCCGGCTCGGCGCGATAGCGGACGGCCGAGCCGGCATCGGGCGACTCGTGCATCGGCTGCGGGCTCTCGCCGCGGACGATTCCGCTGCGCTGGTCGGACAGCAGCCGCACCAGCATCCAGCCCTCGGTGCCGTCCGGGTCCTGGACCCGCCGCCAGTCGCCCTGGATGGCGACCACGCGGATCGGCAGGTCGGGGCGAATGTAGAGCCAGGTCGCCGGATAGGTCTGGGCCGGGCCGACTCGCATCAGAGCGCGGCCGGCGGCGATCGATGCCCAATAAGGGGGCTGGCGCTGCGCTTCCGCGACGCCGACGATCCCGGTCCAGGCCGCGAGCAGCAGGAAAGCGGCAGCGACGCGCGCGCGCATGGTCCTTAGTCCCCGGTCAGGATCCGATCGACGAGCTGCTTCACCGTCGGGACGAAGCCGTTCGAATAGAAAGGATCCTTCTTGAAGCGGAAGGCCGAGTGGCCGGCGAACATGAGATTCTGCTCGACCGGTCCGCCATGGGCGATGTCCTGCAGCGTCTTCTGGATGCAGAAGCTGCGCGGGTCGGCGAGGCGGCCGGTCGTGTTCTTCTCATTGTCGGCCCAGGACGAGAACTGGCACTGGCTGAGGCAGCCCATGCAATCGGCCTGGTCCTTGCGGATGACCTTCTTCTCCTCCGGGGTGACGAAGACCAAAGTCTCGTCCGGCGTCTTCAGGGCGTCGGTATAGCCCTGAGCGAACCATTCGCGGGCATGAAGCAGGTCGCCCTTGGTGACCCAATAATTCTTCTTGCCGGCGACTCCGACGTCGAGCTGGAAGCGATGGTCGCCGAGCTCCTCCTTGGTGAATGCGATCTGGCGGTGCGAGCGCGCCTCGAGATTGCGAAGGAACGGGTTGAGCACCGCCGAGGAATAGAAGCCGGTCGGCGAGAAGCGGTGGAGCAGGATGTCCCCGTCCTCGAGCTCCATCAGCTTGCGCTTCCACCCTTCGGGGATCGGGCTTTCCTTGGTGAGCAGCGGCCGAGTGCCGAACTGGAAGGCGATCTGGCCGAGCTCCGGATTGTCGATCCAATGCTCCCATTCCTTGAGGTTCCACACGCCGCCGGCCATGACGATCGGCACGCTGTCCGGGATGCCGCCCTCGCGCATCGTCTCCCTGAGCGCCTTGACTCGCGGATAGGGATCCTCCGGCTTCAGCGGGTCCTCGGCATTGGAAAGTCCGTTATGGCCGCCGGCCAGCCAGGGGTCCTCGTAGACGACCGCGGCCAGCCATTCGGCGGCCTTGGAATAAGCGCGCTTCCACAGCGCCCGGAAGGCGCGCGCGGAGCTGATGATCGGAAGGTAGCTGACGCCGTGGGACGCGGCGATCTCGGACAGCTTGTAGGGCATTCCGGCGCCGCAGGTGACTCCCGCGACCATGCCCTTGGTGCGCTCGAGCACGCCTTCGAGCACGCGCTGGGCGCCGCCCATCTCCCACAGCACGTTGATGTTGATCGCGCCCTTGCCGTTCGAAATCTCGAAGGCGCGGCGGACCTGCTCGACGGCGCCGTCGATGGCGTAGCGGATCAGCTCCTCGTGCCGCTCGCGGCGGGTGAGCGCATGATAGATCTGGGGGATGATGCGGCCCTCGGCGTCATAGCTGTCGGCATTGACCGCCGACACCGTGCCGATGCCGCCCGCGGCCGCCCAGGCGCCGGAGCTCATGTGATTGGTCGCGGAAACGCCTTTGCCCCCTTCGACCAGCGGGAACACTTCACGACCCCCATACATGATCGGGGCGATACCCTTGAACATTCAACCTCCGTAACGGAACGGCACCCTATAGGCGCATCGCGCCGCGGGGTAAAATCATAGTCGCGGCGCCCCAAACGCTTCAGGGCGGCCGATCGCCTCACCGTACAGTCTCGCATAACGTGCGATCATGTCGCGCTCGTCATAATTGGCGAGGGCCGTGGCGCGATTGGCCGCGCCGACATGGCGGCGAAGCGCCGGATCGTCAATGAAGCGGGCGAGCGCCGAGCGGAGGACCTCCTCGTCGCCGATGGCGAAACGGTTCTCCTCCGAGACCATGTGAGCGATGTCGCCGACATCGGTGGACACAACCGGCAGGCCAGCCGCCATCGCCTCGATGAGGGAGATCGGCGCCTGCTCGCTGTGCGAGTTCAGGGCGAAAATGTCGAAATGGCCGATCCACTCATGCGGCTTGGGGAGGAAGCCCGCGAGCAAGACATGATCCTCACCCGCCCAAATGGAGATAGAATCCTCGATCGCCCCCCTGTCCGGGCCTTCGCCGACAATGACGAGACGCGTGTCGCTCTGCATGTCCACGGTCGCCATGAAGTTCGCGACGAGGCGCGGCAGGTTCTTGACCGCGCGGAGGCCGGCGACCGTACCGACGATCACGTCGCCCTCCCGCTTGTCGAGGCCCAGGATCGGCCGGCTCGGCGGGTGCTGGAAGCGGACGAGGTCGATACCGTTGGGGATTCGGACGAGACGGCCCGCGGGCTGGCGCCATTCGGCCGTTGCGATCGCCGCGAGCCGCTCGGACGGCACGACGAGGCGATGTGCCGCGGGCAGGGCGAGGCGGCGGAAGCGGTTGCGGAGCGGCTTGCGGCGGGCCGCCTCGTCCTCGTTGAACCCGTCCTCGTGGTGGACGAGCGGAGGTCCGCCGAGCAGCCGCCGCGCCGCGACGGCGTCCATCGCGCCCCAATTGTAGGTGAGGACGAGGTCGAAGCCGCGCATGTAGCGCGCCAGCTTGCGGTAGCGGCCGAGGCCCGGGCGGCCGGTCAGCGAGGGCGCATCCTTCGCGCGAGTCACCGCGATGCCCGGCGCCACCGCATCCATCGCGCCCCACTGGTCGGTGGCGTTGAGGATGACATGCTCGGCGGCCTCGCCGAACGCGTTCATCAGCCGCACCGCCCGGGCTTCCTTGCCGCCCAGAGCGAAGGTCGAATGGGCGTGGAGGATCCGGACGGGACGCCCGTCAGGCAAGGGCGAGCCGCTCCTCGACCCGGCGGAGCAGCCGGTCGATGCCGGCCTGCACCTCCGGCTCGTCGAGAGTCGGTGCGTGGCCGATGCCGGGCACGGTCACCGCTTCGAGATCGGGGTGCTCGGCCTCCATCCGCGCCAGCGTCTCGGGCGAGAGGATGTCGCTGGTCTCGCCGCGCACGACGGTGACCGGCACGTGCTTCAGAGCCGCGAAGGCGCTCCACAGGTCGAGGCCGGCGGTGACGGGCAGCTTGAACGGCTCGGCGATGCGCATGTCGTAGTCGAACACGATTCGCCCGGAATTGTTGAGCCGTGCGACTCGCTTGGCGAAGACCAGCCAGTCGTCGAGCTGCCAGTCCGGGTAGCAGGGCCGCTGCACCTCGGCGAGGTCGCGGGCGGCGTGCACCCAGGTCGGCCAGGTCGACGAGCGGCCGACATAGGAACGGATTCGCGCCACGCCCGAATCGTCGAGCTCGGGGCCGATGTCGTTGACCAGGATTCCCGCGACCCGTTCCTTCTCGGCAGCCCCGAGAAGCATCGAGAGGAGGCCGCCGAGCGAGGTGCCGAACAGGATGAACCGCTCCAGCGCCAGCTCGTTCAGAAGCGCCTCCAGATCCTGGAGATAGGTGAGCGGGACATAGGTCATCGGGTCCTTGGCATAAGCGCTCTCGCCGCGCCCGCGCAGGTCGACCGCGATCACCCGCCAGTCGCCGGCGAGCCGCTCCGCCACCCCTTCCCAGTCGCGGGCGTTGCGGGTGAGGCCGGGGATGCAGATGATCGGCGGCTTGCCCGGATCGTCGCCCGCATAGTCGCGATAATGGAGGCGCAGGCCGTCATTCGACCACCAGTAGCCGTCGCTCCAGACCGTCACGCCGCCCTCCGCTTGTGCTGGGGCCATATTGACCGTGAGCGCGCGCGGGGCAAGCGGCGCACTCAGCCGCCCCGCTCGTCCAATTCCTTGACGAGCTTGCGCGGGGCCTGGGCGCGGTAGCTTTCCTCGATCCATTCCTTGAGCTGGTCGAGCGGCGGGATGTCGTCCTCGGGCGGGGCGAGGCTGACCCAGCCGCTCTTGCCGAGACCGTAGCCGGTCGGCGTCGCGTAAGGCAGGTCGAGGACCGCGGCGCCGGTATAGGGGAGCTTGACCGACAGGCTGAACGGCTCGCCAGCGACCGGCAGGTAGGCGAAGGTCTTGTCCTTGACCGCGAGGTCGTCATGCTCGGGCCAGGGCGATTTGGAATGGGCGCCGGGAAGGGTCAGGCCCCAGGCGCGCAGCTCCGCGAGGATCGCATCCGACTTTCCGCCCATCTTTCGCCCTCCGCTTGGAACCGATCGCCGATCGGGTCACTAGGGCAGGATGACCGACGCCGCCAGCTATCGCCCCGAGCGCGCCATCCTGGAGCTCGGCGACGACTTCTACGACAAGGTCGAGCCGGCCGACTTCCCGCAGGCGATCCTGCGGTTTCGCAACGACCGCGCGGCGGCGCAAGTGGGACTGGACGGCCTTAGCGACGAGGAATGGGTGCGGCATTTCGCGCGGTTCGAGGCGCTGCCGGACAATCTCGAGGAGAAGCTCGCGCTTCGCTATCACGGCCACCAGTTCCGCGCGTACAATCCCGACCTCGGCGACGGGCGCGGATTCCTGTTCGCGCAGATGCGGGATGGGCGCGACCGGCTGATGGACCTCGGCACCAAGGGCTCGGGGCAGACGCCGTGGAGCCGGTTCGGCGACGGTCGGCTGACCTTGAAGGGCGGGGTACGGGAGATCCTAGCCACCGAGATGCTGGAGGCGCTCGGAGTCGAGACCAGCCGGACGTTCAGCCTGATCGAGACCGGCGAGGCGCTTCATCGCGGCGACGAGCCCTCCCCGACCCGTTCGGCGGTGCTGGTGCGATTGAGCCACGGCCACATCCGCATCGGCACGTTCCAGCGGCTCGCCTATCTGGGCCAGGCCGACGCCATGCGCGTGCTGACGGACTATTGCCTGCGCCATTATTATGGCGAGGACGGCGGGCCGGACGGGCCGGCGCGGCTGCTCGGCCATGTCGCTTCGAGGACGGCGCGGCTGGCGGCCTCCTATATCGCCGCGGGCTTCGTCCATGGCGTGCTCAACAGCGACAATATCAACATCACCGCGGAGAGCTTCGACTACGGCCCGTGGCGATGGACGCCGTTCTGGGACGGTAGCTTCACCGCCGCCTATTTCGACGAGGCCGGACTCTATTCGTTCGGACGGCAGCCGGAGGCGATCCATTGGGACGTGGTTCAGCTTTACCGCTCGCTCGGCCTGATCGCGTCCGAGGAGGAGATGTTGCCGGCGGTGGAGGCCTTCCCCGAGCATTTCAACCAGGCGCTGCGCTCGGCCATCTTCCGCCGGCTCGGAATCGTGCCGCAGGAGCTGGAGGCCGATCTGAAGCTGATCGTCGCCATCCAGACGGCGATGGTGGAGGGATCGGTCGAGATCGACCGCTTCTTCTTCGACTGGCGCGGTGGCCGGCGGCGCGGCCCCTCCCCCGCCGAGGCGGCTTATGAGGACGAGGCGTTCAGAGCGCTGGCCGAGCAGCTTGCCGGCTACGGCGCGGCACCGGGCGCGCTCGATCACGATTATTGGTCGGACCCTGCGCCCTGTTCCATGCATATCGACGGGGTCGAGGCGATCTGGGCGCGGATCGACGCCGATGATGACTGGTCGGCCCTCGAGGCCAAGGTCGCGGCAGTACGGCGAATGGGCGAAGCCTATCGCCGCGTCCCATTGGCGACAGACTGACCGCTCCCGCTCCTTGACGTCAAAGCGCCGAACATGCTCTCGGGGGCCGCAGGAGAAAATCACAAATGGCGGCAAGCCTCACTTCATATGAGCCGGCGACCGGCGCCGAGCTGTGGACCGGGACGGAAGGCGACGTCGACGCGGCGGTCGCGGCGGCGCGCGCGGCGTGGCCGGGATGGGCGGCCAAGCCGCTCGCGGTGCGCATCGAGACGGTGCGCCGCTTCGCCAATGTCGTGCGCGCCAAGCTGGAGCCGTTCGCCGACCTGATCGCGCGCGAGACCGGCAAGCCATTGTGGGAAGTGCGCACCGAGGTCGAAGCCGTCATCAACAAGGTCGAGATCTCGGTCTCGGCCTATGCCGACCGGACCGCGCAGCGGCGGCTGGAAGGCGCGCTCGGCTCGAAGGTCGCGGTGCGGCACAAGCCGCACGGCGTGCTTGCCGTGCTCGGACCGTATAATTTCCCGGCGCACCTGCCCAACGGCCACATCGTCCCGGCGCTGATCGCGGGCAATGCGGTCGTGTTCAAGCCGAGCGAGAAGACTCCGGCGGTCGGCGAATTCCTGACGAAGCTCTACCACGAGGCCGGCGTGCCGGAGGACGTGGTCCAGGTCGTCCAGGGCGGGCCGGAGGTCGGCAAGGCGCTCGCGGCTCATGGCGACCTCGACGGGCTGCTGTTCACCGGCTCGGCGCGGGCGGGCCTCGCGCTGCACCGCCAGTTCGCGGATACGCCGAACAAGATCCTTGCGCTGGAGATGGGCGGCAACAATCCGCTGGTCGTGTGGGACTCGACCGACATCGCCGCGGCGGCGACGATCGCGGTCCAGTCGGCATTCATGTCGGCCGGGCAGCGCTGCACCGCGGCTCGGCGGCTGATCGTCAGGGACGGCGCCCACGAGCCGCTGGTCGACTCGATCGCCAAGCTCGCCGACAGGCTGGTCGTCGATCATCCCCATGCGACTCCGGCGCCGTTCATGGGGCCGGTGATCGACAATGGTGCCGCCGACCAGCTTCAGGACGCCTTCCTCGAGCTGGTCGGGCGCGGCGGGCGGATCATCCGCCGGCTCGATCGGCCAAGCGAGGACCTGCCGTTCCTCACCCCCGCGATCATCGACGTGACCGAGGTCGAGCGGCGGCCCGACGCGGAGCTGTTCGGGCCGGTGCTTCAGGTGATCCGGGTACCGGACTTCGAGAGCGCGCTCGCCGAGGCGAACGCGACCCGCTACGGCCTCGCGGCCTCGCTGATCGGCGGAAGCCCGGAGCTGTACGACCGCTTCTGGGCGAATGTCCGCGCCGGCGTGATCAACTGGAACAAGCCGACCAACGGCGCGCCGTCCAATGCGCCGTTCGGGGGGATCGGCCTCAGCGGCAACCACCGGCCGAGCGCCTATTATGCGGCGGATTACTGCGCCTATCCGGTGACCAGCTCAGAGGGCGAGAGCGCCCGCGCCTCGATCGGCGTGGGGCTGAGGGACCCGAACGAGATCGAGGGATAAGTCCTAAATCCTCCCTGTGAAGCGGAGCTTCATGGGTAGGGGGACCGCTCGCGAAGCGAGTGGTGCAGGGGCAAAACTGCGCCTCGCCCCTCCACCGCCTTCGGCGGTCCCCCTCCCCATCGCCTTCGGCGACAGGGAGGATTCTTTCGGGCTTACCCGCGCTCGCCGGAGCGGGCGGGCTGCGCCTCCTCGTCGTCGACGAGGCGCTTGGTGGCGTAGATATATTCGAGCGCGACCCGGCGGGCGCTTTCGCGCAGGTTCGCCGCGGCCGAGTGGCCGCCGTCGATATTCTCGTAATAATAATAAGGCTGGCCCAGCTGGGCGAGGCGCGCCGCGGCGCGGCGGCCATGGCCCGGATGGACCCGGTCGTCCTTGGTCGAGGTGAGGATGAAGGGGGTCGGATAGGTCCGCCCCGGGATCAGCCGCTGATAGGGCGAATAGGCCTCGATCCAGGCGCGCTGCTCGGGAATTCGCGGGTCGCCATATTCGCCGATCCAGGACGCGCCGGCGCTCATCGTGTGGTAGCGCAGCATGTCGAACAGGGGCACCTGCACGATCGCCGCGTTGAACAACTCGGGGCGCTGGGTGATCGCGGTGCCCACCAGGAGCCCGCCCTGGCTTCCGCCGACCACTCCGAGGTGGCGCGGCGAGGTGATCCGGCGGCGGATGAGGTCCTCGGCGACCGCGATATAATCGTCCCAGGTGCGCTGCTTGTTGGCGCCTTGAGCGGTCTGGTGCCATTCGGGGCCGAACTCGCCGCCGCCGCGCAGGTTGGCGACGACATAGGCGTTGCCCTGCTCGAGCCACAAAGCGCCCATCGTGCCCGAATAGGACGGCACCTGGCTGACCTGAAAGCCGCCATAGCCGTAGAGGAGGGTCGGGGTGGAGCCGTCCATCGGCATGTTGCGCGGGCGGACGACGAAATAGGGAATGCGCGTGCCGTCGCGCGACACCGCCTCGTGCTGCTCGACGATATGGTTGGCCGCGTTGAAGCGCGCCGGAGTCGTCTTGATCGTCTCGAGCCGGCCGCTGGCGCCGTCATAATGCCACAGGCTGTTGGGCGTCAGGTAATCGGCGACGCTGAACATCGCCTGGTCCGACTGGTCGTCGGCGGCGGCGATCCCGATCGTGGTGTTGGCGGGAAGCGCGATCGGCCGCGAGGTCCAGCGGCCGTCGTCGAAGCTCATCGCCACGGCGCGCCCGCGGACATTGTCGAGGATGGTGACGATCAGCGAATCGCGTGTGGTCGCGAGGCCCCTCAGGGTCTGGCGCTCGCCCGGTGCCCAGACCAGGCTCGGACGCGCGGCGTTGGGGTCGCGCTTCCACTCGTCGAGGTCGTAGCTGACGATGGCGTCGGCCGGGAAACGGGTGCCGTGGCTCTCCCAGGCCTCGTCGGAATGGACGAGCAGGCGGCCGTCGACGATGCCCGCAGGGTTGGCCTTGGGCGGCAGGTTTAGCTTCACCAGCCGGTCGCCGACGCGGACATGATATTCGCCGTTGAAGAAGTCGACGCCGCGGCGGAAGCCGATGGCGTGGACCCGGCCGGCCGAGTCGCGAAGCACGACCGGTCCCGCCTGGACGTCCTGAGCGGTGCCGCGGAACACTTCCTCGGCCTGGTCGAGACTCTGGCCGCGGCGCAGCTGCTTGACCACGAACGGATAGCCGGACGCGGTCATCGTGCCCGGGCCCCACTCGCGGGCGACGAGGATCGTGTCCTGGTCGACCCAGGTGACGCTCTGCTTGCCGACCGGCAGGCGGAAGCCGCCGGGCACGAACTGCCTGGTCCGGGTGTCGAACTCGCGGATCTCGACCGCGTCGCGGCCGCCGTCGGAGAGGACGACGAGGCAGCGGGTCTCCTCGGGCGGGAGGCATTGCGCGCCGCGATAGACCCAGTTGCCGTTCTCCGCCGCGCTCAGGGCATCGATGTCGAGGATCGTCTCCCATTGCGGGTTGTCGGTGCGGTAGCTGTCGAGCGTCGTGCGCCGCCAGATGCCGCGGACGTGATTCTCGTCCTGCCAGAAATTGTGGAGGCCGTCGGGGCGGAAGCTGACGCCCGGGATGCGGTCGCGGGCCTGAAGGATCTGGAGCGCGCGGTCGTGCATCTGCTGGTAGCGCGGGTCCGACGTCAGGACTCCGAGGGTGCGCTCATTCTCCGCACGCGCCCAGGCGAGCGCGCGCTCGCCCTCGATCTCGTCGAGATAGGAGAATTCGTAATCCTCGGCCGCGGCCGGCGCTGCGGCCTGGTTCGATTGAGCGTTCACCGCCGAAGTCACCGTCAAAGCCGCCACCGCACAGCCCAAAAACGCCTTTCTGCCAACCATGTCGCCCCTCCGGTTCGTTGTTTGGCGGGAGGGGTAACGGGGCCGTTTGAGAGTGGCAATACGCTCGGCTCTCCCGCCACCGTCATGCTGAACTTGTTTCAGCATCCATTTTCGAGCTGCGGCGCGGGCGGAGAAATGGACCCTGAAACAAGTTCAGGGTGACGGTGGCGGTTCAGGGTGACGGTGGCGGTTTCAGGGTGACGGTCGGCGCTCTACCCCCGCTGCTCGGGCAGATAGTGGCTGTCGGCGAGGTCGCTGAACTTGGTGATGCGTGCGTCGAACTTGAGCTTCACCTTGCCGGTCGAGCCATGGCGCTGCTTGCCGACGATGACCTCGGCCTGGCCGTAGACCTCGGCCATGTGCCGCTGCCATTCGTGATAGGTTTCCTGCGACTTGGCGTCCTCGGCGCCGTCGCGCGGCTCCTTCATCGCGACATAATATTCCTCGCGATAGACGAACATGACGATGTCGGCGTCCTGCTCGATCGAGCCGGATTCGCGAAGGTCGGAGAGCTGCGGGCGCTTGTCCTCGCGATTCTCGACTTGGCGGCTCAATTGCGAGAGCGCCATCACGGGGACGTGAAGCTCCTTGGCGAGGGTCTTGAGGCCTCGGCTGATCTCCGAGATTTCCTGCACGCGGTTCTGGTCGCCGCCGCCCTTGCCGGTGCCGGTGAGGAGCTGGAGATAGTCGACGATGATCAGGCCGATGCCGCGCTGGCGCTTGAGGCGGCGGGCACGGGTGCGGAGGGCTGCGATGGTGAGGCCGGGCGTGTCGTCGATGTAGAGCGGCAAATCGTGGAGCGCCGCCGAGGCGCGGGCGAGGTTGCGGAAGTCCTGCTGGCTGATCTTGCCCATGCGCAGCGCCTCGGAGCTGATCTCCGACTGCTCGGCGAGGATACGCGTGGCGAGCTGGTCGGCCGACATTTCGAGGCTGAAGAAGGCGACCGGGGCGCCGGTGCGCTGCCCTTCCGCCACGCCTTCCTGGATCTCCTCGACATAGCGGCGCGCGGTGTTGAAGGCGATGTTGGTGGCGAGCGAGGTCTTGCCCATGCCGGGGCGGCCGGCGAGGATCATGAGATCCGAATTGTGCATTCCGCCGGTCTTGGCATTGAGCGCCTGGATGCCGGTGGTGAGGCCGGACAGGCTGCCGCCCGACTTCAACGCCTTCTCGGCCATCTTCACGGCCTCGACCGCGGCGCTTGCGAAGCTCTTCACGCCATTCTCGGCGCCGCCCTCCTCGGCGACCCGGTAGAGCGCCGCCTCTGCTTCCTCGATCTGCTTCCTCGGCTCCACCTCGTCGCTGGTGTCGAGCGCGCGCTCGACCATCGAGCGGCCGACTCCGACGAGGGCGCGGAGCTGGGCGAGGTCGTAGATCTGCTCGGCGAAATCCCTGGCGCCGATGATCGGCGCGGCGCTCCCGGTGAGCTGGGCGAGATAAGCGGGTCCGCCCAGCTCCTTCATCTCCTCGTCCGCTTCGAAGATCGGGCGCAGCGTGACTGGAGTCGCAAGCATGTTCTTGTCGATGAGGCGCCGGATCTGCTCGAAGATTCGGCCGTGAAGAGGCTCGTAGAAATGATCCGCGCGAAGCTTGAGCGCGATATCCTCGATGAGCCGGTTGTCGATCATCAGCGCGCCGAGCAACGCGCCCTCCGCCTCGACATTATGGGGCAGGATGGGGGCGCCGCCCTGGGGCGGCTCGACGAGCGACAGGCTGGCAAGCATCGCGCTACTTAAGCGGACAGACTCGACCGGCTCAACCCCGAGGCGGGCGACGGGCGTGGACCGATTTGTGGATGTTTCATGTGCAAGCTCCGATGCTCCAGCGCGGAGCCCGATGTTCACCGATGTTCCCACTGGCCATGGACGTTTCGGCGGCTGCGATTCCGGGCGATTTCAAAGAGCGTTGCGGGCAACCCGACCGACTCGGACCCCGGTGGAACAATAGCAGAACATCGCATCGTAGGAAAGGCCGTTCGCCGGCGGGGCTGGCAAGCGCATGCTGCACCCGCTAACAACCCGCAATGGGCGAGCCCCGCATCATCGCGATCGACCTCGACGAGCGATCGATCATCCGGCGCAATGCGGACATCGAGCAGGAGCGGCGAGTCGCCATCTTCGACCTGCTCGAGGGCAATCATTTCGACGTCGCCGGCCAGGACGGGCCGTTCCGGGTCAAGCTGCGGGTCGAGGAGGGCCGGCTGGCCATCGACCTTGCGGACACGAACGGCAAGGCGCTCGACACGATCCGACTCGGCCTCGCCCGCTTCCGCCGGCCGGTCCGCGAATATTTCCACATTTGCGACGCCTATTTCAAAGCGGTGCGATCGGGCGATCCCAAGGGCATCGAGACGATCGACATGGCGCGGCGCGGGCTCCACAACGAATCGGCGGAGCTGCTCAAGGAGTGCTTCGCCGAGCGCGACGTAGAGGTCGATTTCGACACGGCGCGGCGGCTGTTCACCTTGATCTGCGTGCTTCACATCAAGGCGTCGATGACGGCGGTTGACTCGCCAGGCGCCAGCCCCGCATCCAGTGCGGGATGAGGACGCGCCTCTCCCTCCTCTGCCTGACCCTACTGGCCGCCTGCCAGACCAGCTCCCGACCTTATGCGCCGGTCGACACCGTGCGCTATTCCGCCATCGGCGGGGAGCCGTTCTGGATGGTGACGATCGGCGACGACCGAATCGTCCTTCGCATCGGCCAGGCCGGAAGCGGGGTTCGCGACATCGCCTATCCGCGCACTTTGCCGGTCACCCAGGGCAATCTGATCCGCTGGCAGTCGGGCCAAGGCACCGCGGTGATCACCGTCGAAGCGCGTCGGATGCCCGCGGCGTGCGAACAAGGCGGCCGGCGCTACGAGGACCATGTCCGGGTCATGCTGAGCGGGCGGGTGCTCGAAGGCTGCGGCGGCCGGCTGCTGCGATAGGTTCGCCGAGCGTGAGGCAATGGCGTTCGCCGCCTTTGCGTCGCCGTCCTGCCTTATTCTCGGCGGAGCTTGGGGACTGCTAATCTAGGGAGTCCTCGATGCCGTCGTTCATGCGCCAGCTGGCGCTGCTCCTCGCACTTCTTCTGGTCTCAGCGCCCGCCGCCGCCGATCTGACTCTCGACGCAGCCAGTGGCTGGATCATCGATGCGCAGGTGAACGGCGTGCCAGTCCGGCTTCGGGTCGACCCGTCCGCTCCCGGCTATATCATCCTCAACCCGGGAGCGGTGCGAAGGATCGGCCTTCGCGAATCCATGACTCGGGCACAGACCTTTGTCGGACCGGTGCGCCTGCGCGGCTCGACAAAGGCGGCCGATGTGGCCCTCGGCGGGGGCGTTTCGGAACGGCGTCTCCTGTGGTGGGATCGCGACGTCGTCAACGGGGCCGACGGCATCGTCAGCATGGCAGACCTGCCGTACGACGCGGTGACCCTGAGTCTCGCCGAGCCGCGCCCCAGCGAGCGGCTGCTGCGCTTGCCGATGACCTTCGAGCGAAATTCGGGCCTCATCCACCGGCTATCACTGGATGGGCAGGAGATCATCGTCACCATCTCGCTGAACAAGCCGCAGTCGATGGCGACGGCCGCGGCCGGTGGGCTGATCGCACGACACCACGAGGGCACCTGGGCCGGCGAGGCGCGCCAGCAGCCGATCAGCTTCGGCGTGGAGCGACCGGTGAGGCCGCTCGCGCTTGGCCATCCCCTGCCGCTCGCCGGACTGGCCGTCCGCGAAATGCTCGTCCGCACCCGGGACAATCGCGGCAATGTCGACCTGCCGCCCGAGGCCGGAGCGGATCCGGACGAGGTGGTCGTTACGGCGCAGAGCGGACGGCAGCGGTCCCGCTATATTCTCACGCTCGGGCGGGACTGGCTGTCAGCCTGCAGCAGCATCATCTGGGATAATCGCACCCGGATCATGACGCTGAACTGCGCGTGATGCGCGCTGGGCACTGGCCAAGGGCCCGTCCTTCCTTCTAACCAGAAAGACAGCAAGGCCGGGGCTTCGAGCGCTCAGGCTATCGGTTGAGGGGAAGCTGAGTGATCCTGTCGGACGCATCCATCCGCGAGCGCGCGCAGAGCCAGGGCATGATCGAGCCGTTCGTCGAGGCGCAGCGGCGGGAGGGGTGCATCAGCTACGGCCTGTCCTCCTACGGCTATGACGCGCGGGTGGCGGACGAGTTCAAGATCTTCACCAATGTCGACAGCGCCACCGTCGACCCCAAGGACTTCGCCCAGAACAGCTTCGTCGACCGCCAGACCGACGTGTGCATCATCCCGCCCAACAGCTTCGCGCTGGCGCGGACGGTGGAGTATTTTCGAATCCCGCGCGACCTGCTGGTCATCTGCCTCGGCAAGTCGACCTATGCGCGCTGCGGGATCATCGTGAACGTGACCCCGCTCGAGCCCGGCTGGGAGGGCCATGTCACGCTGGAGTTCAGCAACACCACCCCCCTGCCCGCCAAGGTCTATGCCAACGAGGGCGCATGCCAGTTCCTGTTCCTTCAGGGCGACCGCCCGTGCGAGACGAGCTACGCGGACCGCGCCGGCAAATATATGGGCCAGCGTGGAGTCACGCTGCCGAAGCTTTGATTCTTCAAGACCAGGCCCGGTTGCACCCTGAAATCGATTGACCAGCCGCAAGATCAAACTGCTGCTCTACTTGCCCTGATCGGGCGATTCCCTTACCTTCGATTGTCCCGGTTTGGCGCGAGCAGTCGCGCGACCGGACACAAGGGGGAGGCGCGCGATGGCGGTCAGGCTCGCGGCGGCGGTGATCGACGGACTGCTGCTCGGCGTCGGCGGCAGGCGGCGCGAGCTCCAGGATTTCCCGGTGCTGGGCGACGTCTGGCTCCGCTTCGCCGAGGAGCCGGTCGCCGAGGCCCACGGGAAAGAGCGGCCCAAGCCGCACGACCTGCTCATCACGCCGACCTGGGAGAAGCCGACCGGCGAGGTCGCCAGGCTGATTTCGAAGATAGGAGCGGAGCCGGGGGGCGGCAGCCATCGGCGAGTCGCCTATCTCCAGGACATCGTCGTCGCGACCCTCGAACTCGACGAGCTGGCCACGGTCGCCCTCCCCGCCACCATGTGGTGGGACAGGATCATGGACGCCTGGGAGGCGGAGCTTCACGACGGCGTGCCCGAGAAGGGCGAGGGCTATCCGAGCAATGCCGACCTGCGCCACTGGATCGAATGGGAGCTCGACGCGGCCATCCACGACGAACGCTCGACCGGCCGGCTGAGCCCTGGCGGGGTCGGCAACGAAAATTACGAGCGGATGGAGATCGAGGACCGCCAGGCCGCCAAGCTCGGCCTGCTCCTGGGCGTGCTTCGTGCCGCCGCGGCGCACCCGTCGGGGGACGGACCGGACGACCCGCCCAAGACCCTCGCCGAGGCGGAAGAGCTGCTCGGTCGCGACAAGATCGTCATCGACGGAGCGGCGGCGGTGCGGCTGATCATCACCAAGCATCGCGAGCTCGCGCACATGAACGAGGACGTCGCGGCGCGGCCGGCGTGGAACGGACTGATCTTCCAGGTCAGCCTCAACCGCGAATCGGCGCCGGCGCTGGCCAAGTCGGTCGGCGCGATCAAGGCCGACGCCGCCCGCTCCCTGTTCTCGATCGACTGCACGAGCGTCGGCTGGGCGGTGCTCGACAGCGGCATCGACCAGACCCACCGCGCCTTCTGGGACTATGAGAAGATCTGGGCGGACCGGGAGAATGCCGAGCGCGCCGGCACGCCGCCGCCGGCTTACGGCGACGGCAATCCGAGGCCGCACCGGATCAAGGCCACCTACGATTTCCGTCGAATCCGGACGATCATGAGCGTCAGCCAGGTCGACCGCGCGGAGCTCGCCGCCGAAATCGTGGCGAGCACCGGGGAGAGCGAGGAATTCGTCATCGAGCGGCTGAAGGAGCTCGAGGCCGACCGCCAGGCGGGCAAGCGGGTCAACTGGGCGCCGGTCCGGCGCCTGATCCAGCAGGCAAATCCGCAGCCGCCGCCCCATCCGCACGGCACCCATGTCGCCGGGATCATTGGGGCGCATTGGGTCGATGCGAAGCGCGGCGCTGAGCCGGCAAGGGAGGACCCGGTCAAGATGTCCGGGGTGTGCCCGGACATCGCGCTCTACGACTTCCGGGTGCTCGGGGCGACCATGGGCGACAGCGAGTTCGCGGTGATCGCCGCGCTCCAGTTCATCCGCTTCCTCAACGACCAGAGCGGCTATTCGATGATCCACGGGGCGAATCTCAGCCTTTCGATCCCGCACAATGTCCGCAATTACGCCTGCGGGCGGACGCCGGTGTGCATCGAGGCGGAGGCGCTGGCGGCGAGCGGAGTCGTGGTCGTCGCGGCCGCCGGCAATCGCGGCTTCCAGCAATATCGGCTCGCCGACAACAGCCTGTTCGAAAGCTATGCCGCGTCGAGCATCACCGATCCCGGCAACGCCGAGGGCGTGATCACCGTCGGCGCCACCCACCGCGCCTGGCCGCACACTTATGGGGTCAGCTTCTTCTCGAGCCGGGGACCGACCGGGGACGGCCGGCTGAAGCCCGACCTGCTCGCGCCCGGCGAGAAGATCACCAGCTGCGTGCCGGGCGGCAATGGCGGCCGCGCCGACCAGATGGACGGCACCAGCATGGCCGCGCCCCATGTCAGCGGCGCCGCGGCCCTGCTGATGGCGCGCCACGAGGAGCTGAAAGGGCAAGCAGCGCGCGTGAAGGAGATATTGTGCAGCAGCGCGACCGACCTCAAGCGGGAGCGCAGCTTCCAGGGGCACGGCATGGTCGACGTGCTTCGAGCGATCCAGTCGATCTGAGGATTCGAGCCAAGGAGAGGGAGCGATGATTCTCGAGATCCTGCCCGCCCAGAAGGGCGATTGCCTGATCCTCCATGGCGGCACGGCGGACGACCCGCGCCTGATCCTGATCGACGGCGGGCCGGCGGGCGTTTCCGAGGACTCGCTGATCCCGCGGCTGATGGAGCTTCGCCAGGAGCGGGGGCTCGGCGACGGCCAGTCGCTGGTGATCGACCTGTTGATCGTCAGCCATGTCGACGACGACCATATCAACGGAGTCATCGACCTGCTCGAGCAGATGCTCGACCGCAAGCAGGCGAACGACCCCCCGCTCTTCCGGATCATGGACCTGTGGCACAACAGCTTCGACCGGATCCTCGGCAATGACGAGACCGGCGCGCTGACGGCGAGCACGCAGTTCGGCGCGGCGTCGCTGGCCCCGATGATCGAGGAGGCCGAGGAAGGGCCGCCGACCGACCACGCCAAGATCCTCGCCAGCGTGAAGCAGGGCGACGATCTCAAGCGGCTCGCCGACGCGCTTGAGATCCCGGTGAACGGCGCGTTCGGCAGCAAGCTGATCCAGACCGTGCCCGGCCAGCTCGTGTCGCGCGAGGTTGCGGGGATCGAGCTGGTCGTGCTCGGCCCGCGCCAGCCCGAGCTGGTCGAGCTTCAGGAAACATTCGACGCGTGGCTGAGGCACCAGCCGCCGTCGGAGCGGACCGAGGCGTCGCTGCTCGCGGCGCTCGACGACAAGTCCGCGGCGAACCTGTCGAGCATCGTCCTGCTGGCGCGCAAGGACGGCGAGACGATCCTGCTCACCGGCGACGCGCGCAGCGACAAGATCCTGGAGGGCCTCAAGGATTGCGGGCTGTGCCGCGACGGCGAGTCGATCGAGGTCGGAATCCTCAAGATGCCGCACCATGGCAGCATCCGGAACCTCGACGACGAGGGCGACTTCCTGCGCCGGGTGACGTCGCGCCACTACGTCTTCTCGGGCAATGGCGAGCACGGCAATCCGGACCGCGAGACGTTCGAGCTGCTGTTCGCGGCCCGGCCGGGCGCGGAGATGAACCTCTACCTCACCTACAGGCTCGACGAGATCGATCCGGAGCGAAAGCGGGTCTACGACAAGGAGCGCGCCAAGAAGGTCGCCAAGGGCAAGGTCGTGCCGGAATGGTCAGACGCCGCGCACGGGCTGAAGGCGATCCTGGATCAGCCTCCCGCCAATGCGACGCGAATCGAGCATGACGGCGCGCTCATGCAGATCGCGCCGTCCGCCTGATCGGTCTCGGCCTCAGCTCAGGCCGTTGCGGGTGCGGCGCCCGTCGATGCTGAACGAGCCGGGGCCGGCGAAGAACATGTAGAGGAAGACGAAGCAGTAGAGGATCGCCGCGTCGCCGCCATTGTTGACTGGAAAGAAATTCTGCGGCGCGTGGGCATACCAGTAAGCGACGGCCATGGTGCCGGAGGCGAGGAAGGCGGCGGGCCGGGTGAACAGGCCGATCGTGATCAGCAAGCCGCAGATGAGCTCGATGATCCCGGCAAAGGCGCCGAGACTAGCGAAGGAATGACCGGAAAAAGCCATCTCTCCCCCCGGAAAACCGAGGAATTTCATGGTGCCGTGCTCAAGGAATATCAGTCCGGCGACGATTCGGAGCACCCCCAAAGCATGCGGGGCGTAGCGCGCGACGAAGTCCACGGGAATGACGGCCTCCCTTTTGCTGATGTGGGTTACGTAGCCGAAAGGATTCCGCTCGGCTAGCGGCGGCGGCCCTGGTGACGGATGTTGGCGGGGCGGCCGCGGCGGCCCTGCGGGGTGCGCTCGCGCTGGCCGTCGCGCTGGCCGTCGCGGACCGGGCGGCGGCGTTCGCGAGGCGCGGAGGACGGCTGGTCGGGGAGCTCGAAGCGGAGCGAGCCGCTGACCGGGTCGGCCTCGGCGAGGCGGAGCGTGAGGCGCATTCCCGGCTCGTAGGTTTCGCCGCTATCCTCTCCGGTGAGGGTCTGGGCGCCGTCGTCGTAGCGGAAATATTCGCGGCCGAGCGTGGCGGCCGGGACGAGGCCGTCGCCGCCGAGGCCTTCGACGGTGGCGAAGAAGCCGAACGGCTGGACGCCGGTGATGCGGCAATCGACGAGGGTGCCGACCTGCTCGGACAGGTAAGCGGCGACATAGCGGTCCATCGTCTCGCGCTCGGCCTGCATCGCGCGGCGCTCGAGCTGCGAGATGAGCTCGCCGGTGACGTCCATCGCCGCCTCTTCCTGGTCGGTCAGCTGCGTCGCCCGGACTTCCGGCTCGAGCCGGTAGGCGCGGACGAGGGCGCGGTGGACGACGAGGTCGGCATAGCGGCGGATCGGCGAGGTGAAGTGCGCGTAGCTGCCGAGCGCGAGGCCGAAATGGCCGTGATTCTCCGGGCCGTAATAGGCCTGGGTCTGGGTGCGAAGGATCTGCTCCATGATTTGGGGGAGCACACTTCCCTCCTCCCCTTCAGGGGAGGAGCTGGAGGTGGGGAGCGGCGAGGCGGCTCGATGCCGCCGAGGCGCTTTCCCGTCGTGACTAAACTCGCTCGCGGGCATCGAGCCCGCTTGCTCGTCCCCACCCCTTGATCCCCTCCCCTGAAGGGGAGGGGTTGGAGCCCGCACCCGTTCGATGATTCGGTTGAAGGTGGCGGGGCGGATGACCTGGCCCAATGCGAACTCGATCTCGAAGGTCTTGAGATATTCCTTGAGAGCGACGAGCTTCTCGCGGCTCGGCGGCTCGTGGACGCGGTACATGACCGCACTCTTCTTCGCTTCCAGCGCCTTGGCCGCGGCGACGTTGGCCGCGATCATGTAATCCTCGATCAGCTTGTGGGCATCGAGCCGCTCGCGCGGTGCGACCGAGGTGATTCGGCCCTTCTCGTCGAGCATGACCCGGCGTTCGGGGAGGTCGAGCTCCAGCGGGCCGCGCTTCTCGCGGGCGGCATACATGGCGCGCCAGCAATCCCACAGCGGCTTGAGGGTGGACTCGACGATCTCGGGCGCGACCGCTGGGGGCGCCGGTTCGATCTCGGGCATCGAGCAGGGGGAGGAATAGAGCTCCACCTGCTCCCCTCCCGCTTGGGGGAGGGGTGGCAAGGCGTCGATGGCGGCCTGGGCGTCCTCGTAGGCGATGTTGGCGTGGATACGGACTCGGGCGCGGGTGAAGCGCCAGGATTTGAGCTGGCCGTCCTTGCTCACCTGGAGATGGCAAACCATCGCGGCGCGGTCCTCGCCCTGCTTCAGCGAGCAGATTTCGGCCGACAGGATCTCCGGCAACATCGGAACGACGCGGTCGGGGAAATAGACGCTGTTGCCGCGCCTGCGGGCTTCCCTGTCGAGCTGCGAGCCCGGGCGGACGTAGAAGCTGACGTCGGCGATGGCGACGATCGCCTTCCAGCCGCCGGCATTGACCGGATCGTCGTCCCGGGCGGCCCAGACCGCGTCGTCATGATCGCGCGCATCGGCCGGATCGATCGCGACGATGGGGATGTGGGTGAGGTCGTCCCTTGATCCTCCCCCAGTTTGCTGGGGGAGGACCGCCCGCGAAGCGGGTGGTGGAGGGGCCGTCGGCGCAGCCGGCGGGCGGCCGTCCCCCCCCCCCCCCCCCCCCCCGCGGGGGGCCCCCCCC
>JAEZFL010000040.1 GCA_023417515.1 Pseudomonadota bacterium
GCGTTAGCCACCGCTCGGCACGCCCAGCTCCTGAGCGGCGCTGCGCAGGCGCCCTTGGCTGGCGGCGTCGCCGGAAAATGCGGCCAGGGCGGACTGGAAATCAGCCGCGGCCTGCTTGCCCTCGCCAAGCACCATGCGCGAGCGCATCAGCCGGATCCAGCCCTCGGCATCGCGCGGGTTGCTCTGGAGGCGGGCGGCAAGGCGATCGACCATGCCTTTCACCATCTCGTTCTGCTGGGCCGGCGGAATGGCGCTGGCGGCCGCCATCTGCTCCCGGGTCGGGCCGGGAATGGCGGCGGTGGCGGTCGAGGCCGGCGCCGGCCGGGGCTCGGGGAGGCGGCCGGCGATATCGATATCGTGCCGCTCGGCCGTCTGGGTGATCGTGCGGCGGAGGTCGGCTTCCCACGGCGCACCCGCCGGCGTGTCGCTCAGCAGTGCCAGCCAATCCTCGATCGCCGCCGCATGCGCGCCGCGCAGGTCCTTGTGGACCGCGGTGAAATAGCGCGCGCGCGCATCCGCCGGATCGAGCTGCAGAGCGCGCCGGAATGCCTGTTCGGCCTCGGGCGAAACATCGGTCGAGACGACTTGCAGAACCTCGCCGAGCGACGACCAGTTTTCGGCGTTGCCTGGCTCCAATTCGGTCGCCCGACGGTATGCGACGGCGGACCGGGCGACGGCGTTGCGAAAGGCCTCGTCGGACTCGGCGCGCCGAGCGATCTCGAAATAGGTCCAGCCGAGCATGCGCCAGTCGGCCGCGTTGTCCGGGTCCTGGCGCAGCCGCTGCTCGAGGCCGGCCACCATCTCCTCGATCGAGGCGCCCTGCGCAGCGTTGGCGACCGGCTGCGCGCCGGGCTCTCCGGAACGGCTCGCGAAAATAACGATCGAGGCGAGCGCCAATAGTCCGGCGAGGGCCAGGGCGATTGTCGCGGGCGCTATTCGCCGCGCTTGCGTTGTGGTGTCGGCCATAAGGGCGCGATCATTTCAGCATATCGGCGCACGTCAAGGTCTGGCGGAACGCGGATTAGCTGCTAGACTGCTCTGCCGATAAGGGGCCGACCGGGCGCACGTCCGCCGGCCTTTTGCACTTCGCAGGTCCTAGGGGGGAAGGGATCGCGTGTCGGAACAGAAGGTTCGGATTGCCATCGTCGGTTCCGGTCCCGCCGGATTGAGCGCGGCTGCCCGTGCCAAGCAGCTCGGCATTTCCCACCTGCTGCTCGAGAAGTCCGACCACCTCTCCGACACGATCTACAAATACCAGAAGGGCAAGCATGTGATGGCGACGCCCGTCCAGCTGCCGCGCCGTTCGGACATGGAGTTCGACGCCGGCAAGCGCGAGGCGGTGCTCGGCATCTGGGACGACCTCGCGGCGCAGTTCGCGATCGACGCGCTGATCAATGCCGAGGTGCTGTCGATCACCGGCGAGGACGGCGATTTCGTCCTCAAGGTGAAGGGCGCCGCCAACCGCTGGCAGCGTCCGGACAAGCCGGGCGACCCGCACGGCCCGAACGCCGCCGGCGCCGGTTCCGACCAGGTCCAGGAGATCCACGCCGAGAAGGTCATCCTGGCGATCGGAACGCAGGGCAATCCCAACCGGATGCGCGTGCCCGGCGGCGACATGCCGCACGTCCAGTACCAGCTGGACGATCCCAACGCTTACGACAACGAGCATATCACCGTGGTCGGCGCGGGCGACGCGGGCATCGAGAATGCGCTCGGCCTGCTCGAGGATCCCAAGCTCGAGAATGTCGTCACCATCCTCAACCGCACCGCCGATTTCTCCCGCGCCAAGGGTCCCAACGTGCAGGCGATGTTCGCCGCGCGCGACGAGGGCCGGCTGACGGTGATGCCGGAGACGTCGCCGTCCCTGGTCGAGAAAGGCTGGCTGACCGTCGAGACCCGCGACGGGCCGCAGCGAATCCGCTGCGACCGGATCATCGCGCGCATGGGCTCGGCGCCGCCGCGCGCCTTCGTCGAGGGCTGCTGCGCGACCTTCATCGAGCAGGAGGTCACCGATCGCCACGGCAAGACGGCGATGAAGAAGGTTATCAAGCCGGGCACCGGAATCGAGTTCACCAGCGAGGCGCGCGAGGCCTATCCCAAGCTGTCGCCGCAATTCGAAAGCACCGTACCCGGAATCTTCGTGGTCGGCGCGCTCGCCGGCTACCCGCTGATCAAGCATTGCATGAACCAGGGCTATGACGTCGTCGAGTTCATCAACGGCAACACCAGCCTGGAGCCCGTCGACACGCCTCTTCTGGCCGAGAAGTTCAAGGACCTGCCGGGGCGGCGCAGCGTCGACGAATGGCTCGAGTTCCTGCGCGAGAACGTCATCATCCTGAACGGCGTGTCGCCGCTCCAGATGCGCGAGTTCATGCTCGACAGCGATGTCCGCTTCTACCGCGCCGGCGAGACGGTGTTCGAGCGCAACGAGCCGGGCTCGTCTCTGTTCGCGATCGCGTCGGGCAGCGTCCTGGTCGAGATCAACCCGCAGGACCCCGGCATCACCGTGCCGATCGAGACCGGCTCGATCTTCGGCGAGGTCGGCCTGATCTCCGGCCGACCGCGCGGCGCCACCGTGCGCGCCGCCGAGGATTCGATCATCGTCGAGATGTCGCGCCTGTCGGCCCTGAAGCTGATGTCCGCCGTTCCGGCGTCGAAGGAAGCGGTCACGCGGATCTCGGTCGAGCGGCAATTGCTGCAGATCTTCAAGTCGGGCCTGACCTCCGCCGACCTTTCGGACGTCCTCGACGATTACAAGATCATGCGGGTCAAGGCCGGCGAGGCGATCATCAACGAGGGCGAGGAAGGCTACGACATCTTCGTCATCCGGGTCGGCTCGATGGTCGTCGAGCGTACCGTCGGCGGGCGTCCGGTCTTCCTCTCCTACCTTCCGGCCGGCTCCTATGTCGGCGAGATGGCGCTGCTCGACGGCGGCCGCCGAACGGCCACCGTGCGCGCCGCGATCAAGTCGGAGGTGATCCGGCTCAACGGCGACAAGATGCGTGCGCTGCTCGCGCGGAACGAGGCGCTCAAGAAGCGCTTCGAGACCGACATGGCCAACCGCCGGCGGCTCAACACCTTCATCGAGGCGAAGAAGGAGAGCTTCAGCGGCGCGGTCGACCTCTATTCGTCGGTCGCGACGTTCCTCGTCGAGCAGGGCATCGGCGACGCCACCGACGTGCTTCTGATCGACGAGAAATTATGCGTCGGCTGCGACAATTGCGAGAAGGCCTGCGCCGACAGCCATGACGGCCTCTCGCGCCTCAATCGCGAGGCCGGCAAGACCTACGCGCATCTCCACGTGCCGACCTCGTGCCGCCACTGCGAGCATCCGCATTGCATGGCCGATTGCCCGCCCAACGCGATCCACCGCGGACCGGACGGCGAGGTGTTCATCGACGACAGCTGCATCGGCTGCGGCAACTGCCAGCGCAACTGTCCTTACGGGGTGATCCGGATGGAGATGGTCCCGCCCAAGAAGCCGAGCCTGCTGTCCTGGCTGTTCTTCGGCCGCGGCCCCGGCCCGGGCGAGCCCAGCTACAAATGGTCGAAGGCGAACCTGCCACTCACCGGCGACGAGAAGAAGGATGCCGAGCTGACCAAGAAGCGCGCCATCAAATGCGATATGTGCTCGGGAATTCCCGGGGGTCCCGCGTGCGTGCGTGCGTGCCCGACCGGCGCTGCGATTCGCGTCAAGCCGGAGGAATTCCTGACCGTGGCGCGGCTGGACGCATGAGCATGAAGGCGGACAGGGGGCCGGCGCTCTAGATGGCGACCAGGGGGGCAAAGCAGATCGAGCGCAGCCGGTCCTCGTCGCACGAGGGCTTCCTGCAGCATCGGCGCTATCGCTGGCTAAAGGTCGCGCTCGGAATCTCGATCGCGGCGCTCGTCCTCTATCTCGGGATCGATGTCGAGCCGCGCCACAATGGCGGCAGCTGGTACGGCTACACGCTCGGAACGATCGCCGCCCTGCTGATCCTGTGGCTGACCATGCTCGGCGTGCGCAAGCGGGCGATGACGCGCGGCTATTTCTCGCTGAAGGCGTGGACGTCGGCGCACGTCTATCTCGGCCTTTCGCTGATCGTCATCGCGACGCTGCACACCGGGTTCCAGCTCGGCTGGAACGTCCACACCCTGGCCTATGTGCTGATGATGATCGTGATCCTGTCGGGGATTTACGGGATCATCGTTTATGCGACCCTTCCGGAGGCGCTCAGCGACAATCGGTCGGAGATGACTCGGTCGCAGATGATCGACACCATCGCCAAGCTCGACCGCCAGATCGACATCGCCGCCCAGCTGCTCGACGACACCGATCTCGTGCGCTCTTCGCTCAAGGAAAACCCGTTCCGGGCCGGCATCTTCGCCCGCCTGTCGGGCAGCGACCGCAATTGCCGCAACGTCCGCGCGCTGCAGGAGATGCGTGCCCGGCTCGCCGTGGCGACGGGCGAGCAGGAGGACGCGATCCGCGCGGTCGTTCAGCTGCTCGAGCGCAAGGCGGCGGCACTGGCCCGGATAAGGCGGCAGCTCAAGATCAAGGCGCGGCTGGAGGTCTGGCTGTTCATCCACGTGCCGATCACCTTCGCGCTGATCGCAGCGCTCAGCGTCCACATCCTCAGCGTCTTCTATTACTGGTGATGGCCCGATGACCTTCCTCGTCGAGCGGATATCCTACAGCGCGCAAGGGCGCCGGATCGTGAAGCCGATCACGATCGACGGCGACACGCTCTCGATCGGCCGCCATCCGTCGAGCGACATCCGCCTTGCGGATCTCAATGCGGCGCTCCGCCACGCGGTGGTGCAGCGAGTCGCTCCGATGCAGCTCCAAGTCTTCGCCGAGGAAGGCCTCGGCGTCGAGCTCGACGGCCGCAAGCTCACCTCCGGAGCCATCGATCTGGCGACCGGCGGCGATCTCAGGATCGGCAAGAACCTGCTGCGCTTCGCGCCGACCGCGGCCGGCAGCGACGAGGTCAGGGTCGAGGTCGAGGAAGTCGGCGAAAGCGCAGCCGACGAGAAGGACCGCGGCGACGTCGGCCGGTTCGCCGCGGGCGCGGTCATGCCGGGCAAGCGCCTCGCGTCCTACGTGCTCGTCGCCGTCGTTCTCGCGGTGTTTCTCGCCTGGCCGCTCTGGTTCGTCAGCCAGCGTCAGCAGGCTCAGGCGCAGACCGAGCAGTCCAACACGCAGGCCGCGGACGGCGATAGCCGGAAGGCCCGGGCCGACCGCCAGGCGCGCGCGGAGCTGCGGCCGGTCGCCGGCTTCCCGGCGGACCGCCTGTGGATCAGCGGCCATCTCAGCCAGGCGCATGCGAGCCTGGAGAATAATTGCGGGGCCTGCCACGTCCGCCCGTTCGAGCCGGTGCGCGACGAATCCTGCATGGGCTGTCACGGCGACATCACCAATCACGGCGACACCGAGCGTCCCGCCGACGAGGCGGCCGCGCGTCTCGCCCGCTCGCAGCCGAACCTCACCGGCTTCGCCCGCTTCCGGCTGACGGTGGCGGAGGCGTTCGGCCACGATGCCGGTCGCTGCGTCGACTGCCACCGCGAGCATGAAGGACCGGTGCGGCTGGCCGACACGATGCAGAGCGACTGCACCGGCTGCCACGCCGACCTCAGCAGCCGGTTGGATCGAGTCCGTTTCGGCAATGTCGTGGATTTCGGCCGAAACGCGCCCCGGCCCGATCCCGACGGTCACCCCGAATTCCGGCCGCTCGCCCTCATCAACTGGGACGGCGACCGGCCGGTGGTGGCACGAGTCGGCCTGCGTGGCGCCCGCGAGAACAGCAATCTCGCTTTCCCGCACGAGATGCACCTCGATCCCGAAGGCGGCGTCGCGCGGATGACCCAGCGGCTCGGCCGGCGCTACGGCGGCCGCCCGGGGCTTGGCTGTGCCGACTGCCACATGCCGACGCCGGACGGGACCAGCTTCCAGCCGATCAACATGGAAGAGGATTGCAGCTCCTGCCACAGCCTCGGTTTCGAGCAGCAGGGCAATGTCGTGCGCACCTTGCGTCATGGTGCGCCCGACCAGGTCGTCGCCGACTTGCGCGAATTCTATCGTGGGCGCGCGCCGGCGCGGCCGGCGGAGCTGAGCGCCGCTTCCCGCCGCCGGCCGGGCGACATCGGCCAGGTCCGCGCCGCTCTTCAATATGCCCGGGCGCGGGCGGGCGCGAACCTCTCTGCGACACAGGCGATCCAGGCGGTGTTCCAGCCCAACGGGGCCTGCGGCGAATGCCATGTCGTCGAACAGCGCGGGCCGCTCGACTTCCACGTCCGCCCGGTCGCTTTCCCGACGCGCTACCTTCTGCACGGCTGGTTCAGCCACGCACCGCACCGGCGCACGGAATGGCCGCGGGAATCGCGGGCTTTCCCGCGCGGCGCCGCACTCGAAGGCGACCAGGCCTGCCTGAGCTGTCACGTGCAGGCCGGGAGCTCGCGCGCCGCCACCGACCTGATGTTGCCGGACATGGCCAGTTGCCAGTCCTGCCACGGCGGCGAGGGCGGGCGGCGCGAGGCCGTGGAATCGAGCTGTTCGATGTGTCATGATTATCATCTGAACCAGGGCGTCCCGGCGATGTTGGTGAGACGGCAGGCCAGGGGGCAGAGGTGGCAGACGACGGTCACGCCGGTGGCGCGACTGACGGTGGCCAGGTGAGCGGGACGCCTTAGTTGGACCTCAAGGGCAGCAAGTCGGCGGTTCAGAAAGTCGGCTCGGCCGAAAGCCCGGACCGCGCCCAGAGCATTTATGCAGCGGCGGAAGCCAAGGCGGAGACGATCGCGCTCGACGTGATCCGCAAGCGGTTCGAGACCGGCCAAGTTCCCGATCACATGCACTATCACAATAGCGAGCATACCGCTGGAGTGATCTCCCGCGCTCGCGCGATCGGGCGGGCGATCGACATGCCCGACCGGGACCTTCTGCTGCTGGTGATCGCCGCAGCCTTCCACGACATCGTCCAATATTGGTCGCCGGAGGAACGCGACGACGGCTCGGTCTATCGGCGCCGCCACACCGGCCGCAACGAGGTCGCAAGCGCTTATGAGGCGATCGAGGCGATGACCCAGCTCGGCGTCGATTTCCTGCCCGAGGAGCAGGGCATCGTGGCGTCCGCGATCATCGGCACGATCCCCGGCTGGGACCATGAATGCGCGACGGTCGTCCAGCCCTTCCTGGTCGAGCATGGCGTCGTCCGCGCGCTCGCGCTCGCCGACATAGGCTCGGCGGGGATGGACCCTGCCATGTATCGGCTCGACGGGCCGAACCTGTTCGCCGAGGAGAATCTCGACATCATGACCGCGCTGGCCGGGGCGCGGCGCGGCAGCGACATCGCCCAAGCCGACCAGGACGCTTATCGCGGGCGCTACGTGGCCTGGTTGCGGATCCAGCCGGAATTCGCCCGCGGCCGCCGCGAATGCCTGGCCAACGGCGAACTCGACGGCCTCGACGACGCGCACAAGGCGCGGGTCGAGCGGCTCTTCTGCCATTTCGACGAGTCGATCGCCGCTGCCGAAGCCGCCGCGCGCGACGCGGAGACGCTCCCCTTCGTCGCCCTGATGCGCCAGCTCGACCGCAAGGCCTTCCCCGACGAAGCCTGAGCCTTCCGGTCAGTTCAGCCGGGTCGCCGCCACCCAGTCGGCCATGCTGCCGGTGTCATCGACCTGATAGAGCCGGCCCGTGCTGCTCGAACGGCCTCGGCTGATGAACAGTCGCTCCATTTCGGCCCGGTTGAAGGGGCGGGAACCGAGGCGGCCGAACACCGCCATTTGATGCCCGGTCTCGTCGACTCCGCGGTCGCGGTCGAGCCCCTTCGACAGCGCCAGCGCCGGTGAGGGCGTCCGCGCCCAGGCGATCAGCTCCGGAACCGGCCGGGGCGAGAAGCCGTAGAGTGCCGGTTGGGCCTCCGGCGACGTCAGTTGGATGACGCGGACGCCGTTTCTGCCGTCGGCGACATAGGCGAACAGCGAGGCGTTCGTCGACGCGACGATGACGTCCTCCACGTCGTTCAGAACCTGGCCGTGCTGCCCGGTGAAGAAGACGGGCGGTTGCGGCGCCTCGGGACGGGTGATGTCGATGATCGCCAGCCCCTGATGCTTGGCGGCGACATAGGCATAGGTGCGGGCGAGGTAGATGCGCTGAGCATTGTCCAGCCGCACCGTGCCGCTCGCCACTGGCTCCGGCCGCGCCATGTCGGTGACGTCGAACAGCTTCAGGCCCTCGGCGTCGGTGACCCAGAGATAGCGGAATTGCAGCGCCGACGCGCGCGCGTCGGTCAGCGACAGCGTCGCCGTCACGCGTGGCTGAAGCGGATCGTCGAGGTCGAGCACGACCAGGCCGGCGGCGGTGGTGACATAGGCATAGGTGCCGGCCAGAGTGATGTGCCGGGCGCCGGCGAGGACGCCATTCTCGTTCCACGCGGTGGTGCCGTTGGCGAAGCGGGTGCGCTCGAGAAAGTTGTTCCTGGGCTCGCCGTCGGCCATCGTCCGGACATCGACGAGGATGAGGCCCTCCTCGGCATCGGTCACCACCGCATAATTGTAGATCGGGTGCATGCGCTGCTCCTGGTTCTCCTCGAGCAGCGAGACGGTGGTGCCGTCCGGATTGGCGCGCACCGTCTGCGCCATCCGCTCGTTCCGGTGCGGGTCGATCGGCTGGTTGGTGGCGAGCGCCATGCACGTCGCGTTGCGGCTGGGCACGCGGGTATTGTGGCCCAACGGCGAGAAAGGGGCGGTGACGATCCGCTCGGAGGTGCCCTTGTTGCCGATATTGGCGATGTCATAGACTTGGAACCCGCCGCGGCCTTCGGCGACGAACATATATTCGCCGCGCATCTGCAGGCAGCGCACCGCGCCGCCGGTGCCCTGGTGGATGTTGGCGAACTCCTCGGTGTGGTTGGTCTCGCCGGACAGATTGCGGTCGAGGCGGTTGCCGCGCTCCCAGTTGATCAGCTGGCGACCATTGCGGTCGACATGGAGGCGGTAGAAATCGGGATAGGCGAAGCGGTGGAGGTAGGAGCCGATCACCGCCTGCGGCTCGTCCCACTCGGTCACGCGGGTCGCCTGGAAGCCACGTTCGAGACCCGCCCAATTGTGCAGGCCGACGAAGTTCACGAAGTTCGTCCCCTGCAGCAGAAGCTGCGCCATGATCGCATTGTTGTCGTTGGCTCGGCTGACATGGCAGTCGGAGCAGGTCTTGGTTTCGGTCCGACGCACGGTGTGCGGGAAGTGCGGCGCGAAGGCCTGCGAGGAGAATCCGGCCGCGGAGATCGGCGGCTGCTGGACGTAGATCCGCTCGCGGTTGAGGTTGGTCGACGACAGGATCAGCGCCGAGGTCGAGCGGACCGGGGCGACGATTCCGCGCGGTTCTCCATTGGGTGCGGGCTCGCCGACCTTGGTGGTCTGGTGGCGGCCGAGCTGGAACATCTCCTCGCGCGCCACCTGGGGATTGTAGGTCGCGAAATTGCGCGTCTGGGCACCCTCGAAATGGTGCATGCTCGTGCGGAAGTTCGCCTCGATCGGCAGATGGCAGCCGGCGCAGCTCGTCGTCCACGACAAGTGACAGGTGAAGCAGGCCATGTCGCCGGTGGGATGGGCGAGGTCGTCGTCGGGCACGCCTTCGCCGAACGGTGCGTGGCCGTCGGTGCGGTCCGCGCTGCTGGCGCTCATCAGCTTGGAGCGCGCCGAGCGCATGCTGAAGCAGGGGCCGGTGGTGCGCGGCTCTTCCCATTCCTCTGGGCAGCGATGGCCAATGAGGCTGCCGTCGACACTGTCTCTCACTTGGCTCACCACCCAGAACAGGTTCGGGTCAACGATCGAGCGCTGGATCAGCACCTGGCGGTTGTCGGGGCAGGTGAGCTGGCGCGGCAGGATCTGCTCGCCGCGCTCGATCGCCTCTGCGATCATCTGCTGGGCCTGGCCGCATTCGATCCATTCGAAGCGGCGGCGGCCGTCCTCGTTGCGGATCAGCTCGAGATTCCGCCCGCGCGGCGGCGCGGCGACGTTCGAGGTGCGCAGGTTCGCATATTCGCGCGCGGTGCCGTGGCAGTCGCGGCAGCCGATCTCGATGGCGTTGGCGACCTCGCCATAGAGGAAGCCGTTGCCGTGGCTGTCCTGGGCGAAGTGGCAGTCGGCGCATTGCAGGCCGACCTCGGCGTGGATGTCCATCATGTGGACGGCGCGGCCGTTATTTTCGCCGACTCCGGGGAAGGCCGGTTCGCCGGAGCGCCGGAAGACCTCGCGCCGCTGGATCTCCTCGGCGCTGGCGAGGCGACCGTCGGCGCCTGTCACGTCGATCCGCTCGCCGCGCACGTCGACGAGATTGCCCTCGCGGTCGCGTCGGAAGATTCCGCGGAAGTTCCAGCCGTGGCCGTGATAGTCGGCGAACTGGGTCATCCGGGCGCGCGGATTGATCTGGTCATAGACCTCGCGAAGGAAATCGACGTCGCTCCACAGGCCGCGCGTGGCTGCGGCTTCCGGGTTGCGGTCGAGGATCTCGAACGTCTGGCTGGAGCTCGGATAGCGCTGCCGGCGGTAGGTTTCCTGCCACCTTCGCTGGTCCTCGGCGCTCAGGTTCGGCGGCATTTCAAGGCGGTTCTCCCGCCCCGGCCACATGAGGTCGGCATCGGCCTCATAATCCCACATCGTATAGCCGAGATAGGTGTTCAGGAAGATGTTGGGCTGGTGCATGTGGCACGTCATGCACTGCGCGGTCGGGATGGCGCGGGTGAAGACGTGGCGCAGCGGGTGGCCGCGCTCGCGCATCGTCTGGTGGTTTGCGTCCGCGGGTGCCGCCGCGGTTGCGTGGTCGGCGCCGCCACCTTGATTTTCGCCATGCCCTTCCGCCGATGATGCCGAGGCGCCGTCGGGACCGCAGGTCGTCGACAATGGCGCGCCCGCCGCCGCCTGGCCGGTCACCGGGAAGGGCGGCTCGCGGCGATGCGTCTCGTCATGCGCCTCGTGTTGCTCGAGGTTGCGGATGGTCGGGTCGCAGGTCTGCGTCTCGCCGTCGCGGCCATATCGGGCGTAGGTCAGGCTGTGCTGCGGCTGTCGGTCGTTGGCGTAGATGACGTGGCAGCCCGCACAGCCCGAATGGCGATAGTCGCCGGGCTGGTCGTTGGTGCCCATGAACCACATGTACGGGTCGTTGAGGCGCGTCTTGTGGATGTTGAGCACCGCGATGGCGACCCGAAGGCCGGTGCCCGGACCGCGGTTCGACTGGCGGATGTCGGGCCGGCCCGGCTCTTCGAGGCGCTGGATCGAGCCCGACGGGTTGGGCAGGCCGATCTCGGCGAACTGAGTGCCGATGTTGCGCCCGCCGCGCTCGAACACGCGGAACACGTCGGCGGGCGGGAAGACGTGCCAGGTCGGCAGCGGGTAGAGCGCGCCGAGCACGCCGCGGGCGCGCTGCTCCGCGGTCGGCTGGCCGTTGGGCGGCGACAGGATCACGGCATTCTGGCCGGTACGGGTATAGGCCTCGCCGGTGATGTAGTTCTTGTAGGGTAGGATGCCGTTATTATAGGCGCCGCCGCCCCACAGCATCGCTCCGGTCGACATCAGCGACCGCTCGGCAGCCTCGATGATCTCGATATGGCAGGCGCCGCAGCTCTCGCGGACCACGCGATAGTCGGCGGGATTGACGAAGCGGACGAATTCCGGCGCCTCAATGTTGAGCAGGGTGTAGCTGCGCGCCGGGTTGGCGCTCGACGGCCAATGCCAGCCGCCGGGATAGCGCGGCAGGACGTGCGCCTGGTCGCGCGCTGCGATGTAGCGCGGGTCGTCATGCGCCAGGTCCGGGTCACCCGCGATGCGCGGATTGCCGCCGTGGCAATCGGTGCAACCCAGGACAACCGCCGGCGAACGGTGCATGGTGTGGGCGTCGCTGTCGTAATGGCACGACATGCAGCCGCTGGTCCGCGACTCGCCGCTTTTCTCGCGCGCCGCCGCCCAATCCTGGGTGCGGGGGGCAGGGGCCGCCCGCACCAGGCTATAGTCGCGGACGACCGGCTTTTCCTTTTCGGCCGCGCCGACATTGGCGGCGCCGAACACGGCTGACGCGACGACGGCTGCAGCCACCAGCGCAATCTTGCCGAACCGTGCTCCGATCGTGGCCCCCATCACCCTCATCTCAATACGTCAGGATCGCGTTCAACAGGATCGAATAATAGAAATCGTGCCGTCCCTGGTTGGTGAAGAGGTCGTTGAAGCCCGCCGTCGGGATCAGGGCCGCCGCGGACGCTCGGAACACCAAATTCTGGTTGAAGTTCGGACGGTAGATCGCCGCCGCGGAAATATCGAAGCCGATCTCGTTGGGAATGGTCCCTTCGACGCGCAGCGCTTCCAGCACCTCGGTGCGGTGGAACCACAGATGGTTGGCGTTGCCCGACAGCCGGAAGTCGGGCGTGATGTCGAAGTCGGCGCCGACTCCGAGCAGGAGCGTCCCCGGATTGACGAAGTTGGACTGGCCTTCCTCCTTGGACGAGCGAAGGTTGGCGAGGATTCCGTTGCGGCCGTTTAGCGAGACCGCGCGCGCGCCTCCGGCGAAGGGAATGGTCTGGCGGATCCAGTAGCTGGTGTCGGCGCCCGCGAAGATCGGATTCTCGAAGATCGCGTCATAGCCGGCCTGGGTGTCGTTATAGGGATCGCCGTCGCCGCTCGAGATCATCGCGGCGCCGCGCAGGCGGATCCAGTTGAAGTCGTAGCTCGGCTCGAACGCGGCGAAATAGCCGCTGATGTCCGCCGGCCGGCCGGTGAAGACGTTGTGCTGCTCCCAGCCGAACACGTAGGAGAGCGACGCCGACAGGTTGATCCGGCCGATACGGCCGTCCGCATTGTAGCCGAGATAGACGGCGTCGTAATTGCGGCCTCTGAGATCGCCGAACAGGGCCGGGCGCACCGGGAAGCCGTTGTCGTCGATATGGATGTCCTGGCCTTCGCGGTTGATGTTCCAGGTGAGGCTGGCCTCGCTGGTCAGGCCGACGAAGGGCATGTCCTGGCGGAAGACGTTGGCGTGGATGATCCAGTCGTTGCGCGGGCTCGCGGTGACGTCGTTGAGGCCGGAATTGGTGTCTTTCTCCAGCCGCCAAACGCCGATCAGATTATATTGCCAGCGGTTGTTGTCGCGATTGCCGAACAGGCGCACCGCGAGGTTCTGGTCGTTGAACAGGAAGCCGCGGAAATCGAACTGGAGCGGCTGGATTCCGACCCGGATGGAGTCAAAGTCGTAGCGGTCCGAGACGTCGCGAAAGTGATAGTCGATGAAGGCTTCCTGGACTCCGATCCAGGTATCGAGGCGGCTGGTGCCGCGCGAGGGCTCGACGAACAGGATGCGCCGCTCGGAGACGTCGACATAGTTCATCTGCGCCGCCAGCGTCAGGCGATATTCGACGGTCGGCGGACGGTAGGCGGTGTTGCCTTTGATGAGGGCGGCGCTGAGGATGACGGTCTGGGCAGCGACGAGGCTGTCGTTGATTCCGAACACGTCGTTGCTGCCCGGGCGGTCGGTGGTCTGGACGCCGACCGGGATCGGGAAGGAGCGCGGCTCCAGCACGGTGTCGGAAATGGCGCTGCCGACGAAGAACCAGTCGTCGCCGCCGAGGCCGAGGGCGTCGAACACACGGCAGCCAAGCGTGCGGCGATGGCGTCGGCCGACCTCGTCCTGCTGGTCGCGCAGCTCCGGCGTGCAGATCGGCCGATCGCCCTTCAGCGTGTTCTGATTATAGGGATCGAGATAATTCTCGCGGGCGAAGCCGAGGTCGCCCACGCCCCGGATCCGCAGGGAATCGATCAGCCGCCAGCGGTCGGGGATCGGAATATGGTCGGTCGGATAGGCTTCTGGCGGCGGCGAGCGGATCGCGCCCGGATTGACCTGCTCGACCGGCGCCTCGAGCGCTTCCTGAGGGACGCCTGGACGGCGGCGCTGGTCCTCGCCGAGTCCTTCCGTATTGGCTGGCGGCTCGACCTCGGGCGGCTGCTCCGCCTGGCCGGCGGGCGCGGGCTGCGACGCACTTTGCTCCTCGCCGGCCGGCGGCTGCATCATCGACGCGACGAGCGCGATGAGGGAGGAGCCCAGAGTCATTTTCCCTGGCACACATTCTGCTCGTTCGAGCCGATGAACGGCGCGAACGGGCAGTTGATGTAGCGGAGCCGGACGTTGACGCTCGGGACCACGATCTGATCTGCACGGATTGCCGGCGGGGCGTTGTTGATCGTCTGGACGCGCGCACTGGCATTGTGCGTTCCCAGGAAGCTGATCATGTCATCCTGGTCGATGCCGTCGCCGGACACGCCGATCCCGCCCACCAATATGTTCCCCCGGTAGATCGGGACGGAGCCGGGGAAGATCTGGATTCCGTTGGCGAGCAGGCCGGGATTCGGGTTCTGCGTACATTGTTGCGGCGTGTCGGGGCCGGCGCCGAGGACGAACAGCACGTGTTGAAGCACGTTCTGCTCGATCAGCGCGGATTGAAGCCCGGTGGAGAAGGGATTGAATTCGAGGATCGGCCGCGAGAACGGCCCTGGCGGCCGGCCGAGCTCGCCATCCGGGAAATAAGGCCGCGACAGATTGCCATTGGCACGGTCGGAAAATGCGAACTGGCCGGTCAGCGCAGTGGGATCGCCCAGGAAGGTCCGCGCATTGCCCACGAACATCGACACGTCGGGGTCGGGATTTCCGAGCAATTGCTGCGCAGCAATCATGCTCGAGAAGAATGTCGCCGTGCGCGCCTTTTGAAGCGACACGTCGATTCCGAAGATCGGGGCGTCGGGCGAGCGGACGAGTCCGAGCACCGCGCCGTTGGTGTCGACCACGCTGATCGAAACCTGGGCCCGGCTGTCGAGCGGCTGGCGGATCTGGGCGCGCGCCGCGCTCATCACTCGGAACGCCTCCTCGAGCAAGGCGGTCACTTCGGCGGCGGTCAGCGACTGCGCCGTCCCCTCGGTGCCGGCGCGGATCGGGTAGCGGTTGGCGCCGCTACCGTTGCTCAGCACGAAGGCGTCGCGGTTGGAGAATTCCGCCGCGGTTGAGGCCCGGATGCCCGAGGCCTCGCTGCCGTAAGCGGTGCCGGGTCGAATGCCGCCGGCCGCGTCATAATAGCCGATGACACTGGTCAGCGCGCCGACGGGGCCGTTGATCGCGGCGAAGGCCGGTGCGCTCGCCGGATTGCTGACCAGGTCGGCCAGGTTCGTGTCGCTGTAGCGCAGCGACGTGCCGTCGACGGCGATCCGCTCGGCGCGGATCGCGTCGGGCGCCGCGAAGCCGACGCTCGCGGCGACGGCGATCGCTTCCTCGTCGTCGCGGTCCACGTCGCGCACTTCCGGATCGAAGCCGTACAGGCCGTCGGCGAACACACCGATGCCGCCGACAACGACCCCGTTGACGTAAAGCGGAAAGCCGCCCGGGTCGGCGGACAGGCCGAGCGGCGACCGCTTGGGGCCGATCAGAGCGGCCGGAGTGGCGGCGGGAGTGAACCGTGCCGCCAGGTCGGAGCAGGGCAGCTGGCTGAACTGCACGCCGAACAGCGGGCCGCTCTCGAGGCCGCGGGCGACCGCCGAGGGCGGGAAATGCTCCTGCACGATCATGCTCGCCGTGCGCGTCGAGAAGGCGTTGCCGCCCGACGAGAGATAGGCGCCGGTGATCGCCTTGGCGATCGCCGCGGCGACCGCCGCCGGGACGTTGTCGAGGCCGGGCCGGTTGCCGACGCCCTGCAGGTCGTGGATGCTGCCGTTGGGCCCGCGCGGCACGTCGACCTGAAGGTTCGCACCGTTCATCACGAACACCGCGAGCACGTTGCCGACCCGGTCGGTCACCGCGAAGGTCGCGCGGACGCCCCGCGCCTGCGCCTCGCCGACGCCCTGGGCGATGATCTGCTGGATGTTGGCGACGCTGAGCGATTGCTGGGCCGGTACGTCGAACACGGTGGTCGGCGCCGGGGTGGGGGTTGGCGTGGGCGGCGGCGGGGCAGGGATCGAGCCGCCGCCACCGCCGCACGAGGTGGCAAGCAACATGGCCGCGATGGCGATCGTCGATGTGGCGCGATTCATCTCAGCCTTCTGATCGCCGCTGCGGCGCGGCCGAGGCTCGCGCGGAAATTGCCCGGGTCGTACGCGTTGGGCTCGCGCACCGCCTGGTAGGCGCTGTTGATGTCGCCGCGTATGCCCATCACCGACTGCTGGCTGACCTCGCCCGATGCGACGAGCGACGACAGCAAGGTGTCGGTCGCCATCACCGCCTGAACGCTGCCGGCATAATCGGTGTAGCGCTGGCTGATCGCTCGGCTGGTGATCGTGTCGATGATCGCGAAGATCTGGGTGCGCCCGAGCGGCTCCCGGGCGAACAGCCGCGCAAGCTCGTCGGCTTCCTGGCGAAGCCGGCGGGCGGCGGCGACCATGCGTTGGGCGTTGCCGGCGGACGAGCCCATCGCGGCGTGGAAGTCGGAGCTCGCCGCCTCGAACTCGGCGGCCTGGCGCGGAGCGACGACTCGCGCGGCGGCGGCGAGCATGATCATGTTTTCGTCATTATAGGGCGGAACACCGCGCGGGATGCGGCGGGCGAGGTTGAACTGCTCGCGGCGCAAATGCGGGTTGGGGTCGTCGCTGATCGGGCGATGGCACGAATGGCAGTCGAGGAAATAGAATTCCGGGAAGATGCCCTGGCGCCCGCGCTCGCTGAGATAGAGGTCGAGCGACCGCTTCAGCGCCTCCGCCTGGCCGATCGCCCAGACCTGGGCGTTGCCGACGCGGCGCTTGCGGCGATCATAGTCGCCATCCTCGTTGTGGTGCGCCTGAAGCGTGGTGAACAGATCGAGCTCGAAAGATATCCGCGGATGGCCGGCGGCCATCATCTCGTGCGTGACGAACTGGTCGCGCGATTCATTGCCGAAATGGCAGTCGAGGCAGACATTGGCGCGCACCGTCGGGTCCTCGAGCCGGCGCAGGCCGCGCGCGAGATTGGCTTCGTGGTCGCCGCGCACCGTATAATGCGACGTCAGCCAGCGCGCCGCCGGGCCGTGGCAGGATTCGCAGCCGACCCCTTCCGCGCGGAACGTGGCGGGCCGGTAGGCCGCTCCGCCGTCGGGATCGCCGGCGGTGGAGTGGCAGCCGAGGCAGCGCGGCTCGTTGCTTGCCGACGCGTTTCGCCAGTCGGCGCTGTTGCTCGAGCGCAGGCGCTGCATGATCTGGTCGGAGCGGTCGTCCTCAAGCACGGCATAAGCGCGGCTGTGCGCGCCGGCGGCGCTCGCCGGGTCCTGCCAGATCATCAGCTCGTCCTGGCGGACGACTCCTTCCCCTTCGGCATTGGGAACGCTTCGCCCGTGACAGGTGGTGCCGCCGCAGGTGGCGACGCCGACGAACGTGCCCTCGGCGAGCGGCTGCTGCTGGGCGGCCGCGCCCGCGCCCTCGGCGGCGATGAAGAGGGCGAAGCCGGCAAGGAGCGACAGGGCAACGCCCGCCAAGCCTACCGCGATGTTACGGCTGCCCCCCATCTGACCCCCATGCACAAGGCGCCTCTCGAAGCGCCAATCTCCCACGTGCGGGCAAAACTATGGGCAAATCCGGAAGAGCAATCAATGGCCAAGTCCCGCAGCCTGCCGCATCCGGCCGCCAATGGATCGGGTGACAGGGTTTGAATTGATGGTTAGACTTGGCCTCGTTCGGGGGATCAGCCGGCCATCCTCAGTCTCGCCGCTTCGGCCCCGTTCGAGTCGCGTCCTTGTACAGATTCGCCCAAAAAGGGGAGACGGCGAGATGACGAAGGCTTCCGACCTGTTCGTTCAATGCCTCGAGGAAGAAGGCTGCGAATATGTCTTCGGCGTTCCCGGCGAAGAGAATCTCGACATGCTCGACAGCCTGTCGCGGTCGAAGAAGATCAAGCTGATCCTCACCAGGCACGAGCAGGGCGCCGGCTTCATGGCCGCGACCTATGGCCGGCACACCGGCAAGGTCGGCGTGTGCATGGCGACGCTCGGCCCGGGCGCGACCAATTTCGTCACCGCGGCGGCCTATGCTCAGCTCGGCGGAATGCCGATCCTGATGGTCACCGGCCAGAAGCCGATCAAGAAGTCCAAGCAGGGCCGATTCCAGATCCTCGACGTGGTCGACATGATGCGGCCGATCACGAAGTACACGCACCAGCTTGCTTCCGCCGACAACATCCCGAGCCGGATCCGCGAGGCCTATCGACTCGCCGCGGAGGAGAAGCCGGGCGCGACCCATCTCGAATTCCCCGAGGACGTCGCCGACGAGCAGACCGATTCCAGGCCGATCCCGCCCAGCCTGGTGCGCCGGCCGACCGCCGACGAGAAAGCGGTGCGCGCGGCAGTGAAGCGGATCGAGGAAGCGCGGTCGCCGGTGCTGGTGCTCGGACAGGGCGCCAACCGCAAGATGTGCAGCCGTATGCTTCTTCAGCTCATCGAAAAGACCGGCATTCCGTTCATCACCACCCAGCTCGGCAAGGGCGTGATCGATGAGACTCACCCGCTCTTCCTCGGCTGCGCGGCGCTGTCGGCCGGCGACTTCGTGCACAAGGCGATCGAGGCCGCCGACCTCATCATCAATGTCGGCCACGACGTGATCGAGAAGCCGCCTTTCTTCATGAAGCTGGGCGGCACCGAGGTCATCCACGTGTCGACCAACACGGCGGAAGTGGACCCCGTCTATTTCCCGCAGATCGAGGTGATCGGCGACATCGCCAACGCGATCTGGCAGATCAAGAACGACATCGTTCCGTCGGGCCGGTGGAATTTCGACGGGATGCTGGCAGCGCGCAAGGCGGAGGTCGCGCATACCGACAGCCTGTGCGACGACATGCGCTTCCCGGTCTTCCCGCCTTGCCTGGTCAAGCAGATCCGGGCGGCGATGCCGGCGGACGGGATCATTTGCCTCGACAACGGCGTCTACAAGATCTGGTTCGCGCGCAACTATCCGGCGCGCCAGGCCAACACGGTGCTGCTCGACAATGCGTTGGCGACGATGGGCGCCGGCCTTCCGTCGGCGATGGCCTCGGCGATGGTCTATCCGGACCGCAAGGTCATGGCGATCTGCGGTGACGGCGGCTTCATGATGAACAGCCAGGAGATGGAGACCGCGGTCCGCCTCGGCCTCAACATCACCGTGCTGATCCTCAACGACAACAGCTACGGCATGATCCGCTGGAAGCAGGCGAACATGGGCTTCGAGGATTGGGGCCTGACCTACGGCAACCCCGATTTCGTGAAATATGCCGAGAGCTATGGCGCCAGCGGGCACCGGGTCGAGAGCGCTGAAAGCCTTCCGGACCGGTTGAAGCATTGCCTCGACACGCCCGGCGTTCACCTGATCGATTGCCCGGTCGACTATAGCGAGAACGACCAGATCCTGAACAAGGACCTCAAGGAGCTGAGCGCCAAGGTGGGCGCGCCTGCGGCCGCGATGCCGGCTCAACCGCAGCCGGCCTGATCCGCTAAGCCGATTGGGGGATCAGATGGTGAAGCTGAAAGACGTCTATCCGCTCTACGTGAACAACGAGGCGCGGCAACCGAACGCGGACCTGGAAGTCACCGACAAGTTCACCGGCGAGGTCGCGTTCCGAGTCGCGCAGGCGGATGCGGCGACGATCCTCGAAGGGATCGAGGGCACGGTCAGGGCGACCGAGCCGATGGCGCGGATGCCGGCCTATGAGCGGCAGGCGGTGCTCCAGCATTGCGTCGACCGTTTCAAGGAAAGGTTCGACGAGCTTGCCTATGCTTTGTGCGTCGAGGCGGGGAAGCCGATCAAGGACTCGGAAGGCGAGGTCACCCGGCTGATCGACACCTTCCGGATCGCGGCCGAGGAATCGGTGCGGATGACCGGCGAGGTCCAGCCACTCGACATCAGTCCCCGCGCAAAGGGCTATCAGGGCATCTGGAAGCGCGTGCCGATCGGTCCGTGCAGCTTCATCTCGCCGTTCAACTTCCCCTTGAACCTCGCCGCTCACAAGATCGCGCCGGCGCTCGCCGTCGGCTGCCCGTTCATCGTCAAGCCGGCGAGCCGGACTCCGCTCGGCACGATCATCATCGGCGAGGTGCTGGCGGAGACCGACCTTCCGAAAGGCGCCTTCTCGATCCTGCCCGCGCACCGCGACGGGGCGGACCTGTTCACGACGGACGACCGGTTGAAGCTGCTGAGCTTCACCGGCTCGCCGGGGGTCGGCTGGGATTTGAAAGCCAAGGCCGGCAAGAAGAAGGTGGTGCTGGAGCTCGGCGGCAACGCGGCGGTGATCGTCGATCACGACGCCGACCTCGACGACGCTCTGGAGCGGGTGATCTTCGGCGCCTTCTACCAGTCGGGCCAGTCCTGCATCGGCGTGCAGCGCATCCTGATCCATGACTCGGTCTATGATCGTTTCCGCGACATGCTGGTCGCCAAGACCAAGACGCTCGTTGCCGGCGACCCGAAGGACCGCGATGTCTTCATCGGCCCGATGATCTCCGAGGGCGAAGCGAAGCGGCTCGACTCCTGGATCCAGGAAGCGGTGGGGAAGGGGGCCAGGCTGTTGTGCGGCGGCACGCGTGACGGCGCGATGCTGGAGGCGACCCTGCTCGAAAATGTCGATCGCGACACCAAGATCAACATCGAGGAAGCGTTCGGGCCGGTCGCCTTCCTGATCCGGTTCAGCGACTTCAACCATGCGCTCGAAGTGGTGAACGACAGCAAGTTCGGCCTCCAGGCCGGCATCTTCACGCGCGATCTGTTCAAGATGTTCGACGCCTGGGACCGGCTGGACGTCGGCGGCGTGGTCATCAACGACGTGCCCAGCTACCGGGTCGACAACATGCCTTATGGCGGCGTCAAGGATTCAGGCCTCGGCCGCGAAGGCGTTCGCTTCGCGATGGAGGACATGACCGAGATCCGCAACCTCGTCATCCGCCGCCGCGAGGAAGGCCCGTCCAAGACACAAATGGGCGAGTGAGGCGGCGGTCAGCCCGCCGTCCGATCAGCCTGCCTGGCCGGGCGTGACGCTGGTGTCCGGCGCTCGTCCCGGCTCGCCCGGGTTGGTCAGGTCCATATATTCGACGCGTGCGCGCCGGCTGCGCTGCGGCAGTCGGCTGCCGGTCACTGTCTCGAACGGCGCCGTATAGGTGTAGCGCTCCAGCCGGTAGCTGGGCGTGCGATCGGCGCTGGCCGCATAGATGCGCCCGGATATCGACTGCAGGACTGGCTCCGCCCAGTCGCTGCTGGCGCCTTCGCGCAGGATTTCGAGCCCGCTGACTCGGCCGTCGGCTTCGATCCAGTAACCGACGTCGATCCATTTGTTGTGATAATTGTCGGGCAGGCGGCGGGTCGTGGAGCCGCCGGCCTCGCTATAACCCCAATTCTCTCCTTCGGTCAGCCGATAGGGCGGGGCGTAGAGCAAGGCGCGTCGGTCGGCATCGCTCGGCGGGATGGCGGCGAGCATCGCGTCGCTGCGAGCCGTGTCGCCGCGCTGGCGATAGATTCGAGCCAGGAACAGGCGAGCGGAAACCGCTTCGAACTGAGCGTCCGGATCTGCCGACCGGGCCAACGCCTCGAGCCGGCGGAACGCCGGTCCGTTCGGATCCGTCTCCGACGTGAGCAGATATTCGAACTGCAGCGCGCGCATCTGCGCCAGCCGGGCGACGTCGTTGCGACCGGCGCGTTGCGCGGCCTCGATCAGTTCGTTCAGCTCGCGGCGCACGCCGTTCCGATTGCCGGCGCGCATCTCCATCTGGATGATCTCCAGGCGCGCCGTGAAGTGGCGGTGATCCTCTTGCGGGATGCCGGCGCGCAGCGAGCGCAAGATGTCATAGGTGGACGAAGCGGCCTGCGTGTCGCGGCCGCGATGCGACTGCACCCGCGCCTGCGAGCGATAGAGGTCGGCGACCGGCTCCGGATATTGCCGAACATGGCGGCGGTTGCGACCGATCGAGCTGCCGATCGCATCTTCGGCGTCGTCATAATCGCCGTTGAGGAAATGCCCCTCGGCCAGCGCCAGCGAAGCATCGACGTCCTCGTTGGGCGGGCAATGGCGGGCGATGCAGGCCCGCAAGGCCGCTTCGAGGTCGCGAATGCGCTCCCCGGTCACGACGATCTGGCCGGACGCCGTAGGAGTGGCTTCGGATTGCTGCGAAAGAGCCGCGGACGACGAGCCGAGCAAGGCGATCAGGAGAATGGCACGCATGGACACCCCTTCCATATCGTCGCGAAAGCAGCATGTCGGCGCCTTGCTGTCTGGCGGATGAACGAACCGCCGGACCCGGCTGAAGGTCCGCTACTCTTCGCGGATCCCAATCCGTGGCGGCGCTGCAGCGCGCCTAGGCAGGCTCGTCGGACGCCGCCCGCGTCGCGATCAGGACGTCGAGCTGCGAGCGGCAATTGTTGTCGAGGAACGCGGTGGCCACCGCGTCGACATTCCCGATCTGCACGCCGGTCAGCGTCTGCGTCGTCACGCGCACCGGATTCACCGCACCGGTCCAGCTGAGCTGGTAGCTGGCACCGTCCGCGACGGGCACGTTGGCGGGCCATTCGAGCGTTGCCTGGCCGGCATTCCAGTTCACCGTCTGCGCAGCGCCATTCTGCGGCGTGATGGTGAGGCGGACGGCGCGGTCGCTCTGCGGACGCCAAAGGACCGGGCGCTGGCCGGCGAGCACGCAGGCGCGGCCGCTCTGGCTCACGTCGAACTGCCAGATATCGGCGGGCCGGGCGACAGCGGCGACCGGCTCGTTGCCGCGCACGGCTCCGGTCTGGCGGCGGACGTTGCCGCCGCCGGCCATCTGCGGGCCGCGGCGCACCGGACCGGCGGCGCTATAGGAGCCGGGGCCGCGGAACGTCCGGGTCGCGCCGTTGGCCAGGATCACGACGACGTCGCCCGGCCGCAGCGTGAAGCTGGTGTTGTCGGCGACGCGGCGGCCCGCCGGATAGTTGCGGGCCGACGGCCCTGCCGAGCGCAGGATGAGGACTTCCGCAGCCGCGGCCGAAATTTCACCTGCCGCGATAGCGAGAACGGCGAACTGGACGAGCCGCCGCTTGCGTGGACTCCAAATCAATCTGACCTCCCTCCGACCTGCCTTGCAGATACTATACACAAAATCCTGTGGCGCGGCAGCCCGCACCCGGGTCACTTCTCCTTGCGTCACCCGCGGGACGCCATTGCCTGTCCAGATGGCGAAGCGCGTGCATCGCCATCGCCCACCGGCGCCTCGGGATCGGTCCGCGTCGCGATGAACGTGTCGAGCTGGCTGGTGCACTCATTTGTGATGAAAGTGCTCGCCAGCGTGTCGAGATTGTCGGCCTCGCTTGCGCCGAGCACGATCGTGCGAATGCGCGAAGGCCGCGCGTCGCTGTTCCAGCTCAAGGTGAACGTGGCCCCGCTGGCAATCGGGAGGCTCGCAGGCCAGGCGAAGCTGGTCTGCCCGGCCGGCCAGTCGAACGACTGCGCATCGCCCGCCAGGGTGCGGATGGTGAGGCGCGTGCCGCGGTGGTCGGCCGGCCGCCACAGGATCGGCAGGGCGCCGGCCGGGACGCAGACATTGCCGCTGCGGCGGGAATCGAAATGCCAGATATCGGTCGGGTCGACGCCTGGAATTGCAGGCTCGGTGCGCACGCCCCCGGTCTGGACGCGCACCGTTACGCCATTCTCGGTGCGGAAACCCTGCGGTCGCGCGACGACGCTGAACGCGCCCGGCCCCCGGAAGGTGCGCGTGCCGCCGCGCGCGAGCACGATGATGCGGTCGCCGGTGCGCAGGTTGAAGACGTGGGTGTCAGGGACGTGCGCGCCGATTCGGAGCTGGCGGCGAGCGCTCGGTCCGTCCGTGCGCAGGATGAGGACCTCGGCGGCGGCACTTGAAACTTCCCCCGTCGCCACGACGAGCAGTGCGAATTGCATCAGGCGCTTTGTGGATGTCCTCGACATGTCGCCTCCCAGGGCCTGTCTCGATGCCGCTTATACGCCGCGAAGCTGAACCGCAGAATTCCGGCGGCGTCAGGTTCGACGCGACAAAAGTCGTCTTCGTCGAATTTCGCGCGCGGCGGCTGCGAGGCTATTTCGACTCCAGCACGAAGGCGCCGCCGGGCCCCGCCTCGCGAATGCGGAACACGAAATTGTGCAGAGCCGCGTCGTCGGGGTGGTCCGCCGCGATCCGCTCGATGTCGGCCAGCGCGTCGCGGTCGCCACCGTCGTAGCGCTGCCACAGATCGCGCAGGCGGCCGCGGACGTCCGCGTCCATGTGCGGGACCGGCTCCCAGATCTCGATCGGCGTGGGACGGCCGCTCAGAACGACTCGTCCCATCGGCCGATAGAGGCCGGCGTCGGTCTCGTTCTTGACCGCGGTGCTGACGAGGATGCTGGTCTGGAGCGCCTTGTTGGCGGATTCGAGCCGTGCCGCCGTGTTCATGCCGTCGCCGAGCGCGGTGTACTGGATGCGCTTTTGTCCGCCGAAATTGCCGACCACGGCGGGGCCGCGATGAAGGCCGACTCGGGTTCGGCCGATGATGGGGCCGTCGAGATCGGCGGTGCGGCGGAATTCCTCCCCCGCCTCGAACATGGCGACGGCCGCCTGCACCGCGCGATCGGCGTCGTCCGGCCGGCTGATCGGCGCGCCCCAGAAGGCGATGACGGCGTCGCCGACGAACTTGTCGATGGTGCCGCCATGGCTGAGGACGATGTCGCTCAGGGTGTCGAGATAATGGTTGAGCAGGTTCGACAATTGCTCCGGCTGGATTCCGTGGCTGAGCTTGGTGAAGCCCTCGAGATCCGTGAACAGGGCGTAGATCTGCTTCTTCTCGCCCTTCAGCGCCAGGCGGTCGGGATCGCGCATGATCTGCGCGGCGACGTCGGCGGGGAGATATTTGCCGAGCGCGGACGAGGCGAACTTGCGCTGCTCCGACCCGACCGCGCGCGCCGCGATTCCGGCGCCGAGCACCGCAAGCAACCAGCCCGCGCCCCAACCAGCCGCCGGCAGGTAGATCGTCTCGACGTCGCGGGCTTCGAGCAGGAACGGCAAGACGGCGATCAACCCCACCTGAATGATGACCGCGACGCCGAGGATCCAGCCTCGGCCCTCGAGCACTGCGGTCAGCACGCCGCCCGCAACGACCAGGATCGCTGATGCCCACAGCAGCCAGTTCGGGATCGGCCACGGCATGCGGTCGTCGAGCAGTTGCGACAACATGTGGGCGTGGATGATCATCCCCTTGGTGAAGGTCTGGCTCTCCTGGGCGGCACGGGACATCGGCGTTTCGAAATCGTCGAGCAGCTGGATGTTGCCGCCGAGCAGGATGTAGCGGCCCTCGATGGTCGGCCTCAGGCTGGCGGCAATTGCAGCGCTTTCCTCGGGCGGCATCTCGCCGCTTGCGAGCGACGCCAGCATCTCGACCGGGAGCTCGGTGAAGGGCTGGATTTCCGGGCTGTCCGTGAGCCGGTAGTCGATGGCGCCACCATATCCCACGAACATGGGGTGCTCGGGGGCCATGGCGTTGGCGAGGAAGGGAGGCAGGCCTGGCGCCGGTTCCGGCCATCGGCGCATGACCCCGTCGGCGGGGTCGGGCAGGAAGCGGATGCTTGCCGGGCGCACGGGACCGGACCGGACCTGGCCGAGGAAATTGCGCAGGAACTGCTCCTGCCAGAATTGCATCTGCTCGGAATTGGCTTCGTTGGTCGTGAACGCGAGAAAGGTCGGCGTCCGCATCGCGCGCATCGTCGCTATGAGCTCGGCATCCTCCGGCTGGGCCTGGTCGATGAGGATGTCGATGCCGATCGCCCGCGGGTTCATGCTGTCGATCGCGCGCAGCGCCTGGGCCATCATCCGCCGGTCGAGCGGCGAGCGCTTGCCGAGCTGCTCGAGCGTCTGGTCGGTATAGGTGACGAGCGTGATTCGATCGTCCTGGCCGAGCCGGTCCGCGGCCCAGTAGAAGCGCAGATCGTATAGCCCCCGCTCTGCGTCGCTGACGAGCGGCATCGTCCAACTGTAACGCGCAACGGCGAGCGCGGCGCCGAGGAGCAGCAGGGTGAGGATCAGGCGCGCGATGCCGACCTGGCGGAGCGTTCGGCGGACGCCGATCAGACCGCGGCGCTGTTCCTGGTCCGCAACCCGGCTGCCCCCGTCGGCCATCCTTCCCCTCCCGATCTCCCCGCCCGAGGCTAGACTGCGACGAGGGAGAAGAACAGGCCCCAATCTCGCTCGCCGGCGACCGCCAACTTGCTCCGCTTTGGCGCAGGGCCGGGGCACGACTTGCGGGAACCCGCACCTCGTCTATCATGATGCCGCTTTGTTCCGGTCTCCTCTTCGGCCCGAGTGGCAGCGGTGAGCGAAATGCCGCCTGATCTCCCGTCGGCCGGATCGCCGGGAGACAGGAAGAGCTTGTTCGACGAGGCAAGCGCCCATCATGTCGGCCTGATCAACCGCATCGCCTTGTCATACGAGGCCGATCCGGCGCTGCGCCGCGAGCTGGTGCAGGACATTCTTCTAGCCACCTGGGTGGCGCTCGCCAGCTTTCGCGGTGACTCCTCGCTCAAGACCTTCGTGGCGTCGATCGCGCAGAAACGGTGCATCTCGCACGTGACGCGCCGCGCCCGCGAGCCGAGACAGGAGGAGCTCACGGCCGACCTGCCTTCCTCGGGGCCGCGGCCGGACGAAATCGCGGTGCAGAACGACATGAAGAAGCGTCTCGTCGAGTCGATCCAGAAGCTGCCGATTCCGCAACGCGAGGCGATCGTGCTCACGCTCGAGGAATTCAGCTATAGCGAGATCGGGGATGTGCTCGGCATCTCCAGCAATGCGGCCATGCTTCGCTGCCAGCGTGCAAGGGCTGCCCTCAAGGCCATCATGGAGTCTCGCTCATGAGCACGGGCGACCTCGACGACCTGACCGCGCTGTGGCGCGTCGAGCCGGAACCCGCCGAGCGGGAAGAGCTCGAACGGCTGGCCGATCAGGCGCGGCGAAAGGGAAAGCTGGCGGATATCGTCGACTTGGCGCTTGTCGCCGTACTGGTCGTCGTCAGCATCGTGGCCGCTTTTGCCGCGCAAAATCCCCTGCTTCTGGTCGCCGCGGTCCTTCTCATCATCGCTTCGGTCTGGCTGACACTGAAACGTCGCGCGATCCGTCAAATGGCGCAGAGCCTGAGCGCGAGCGATCGCTCGGGCTATGTCGAGACCAGCATCCGCAATGTCCGGTCGAACTTGCGTCGGAACGCGGTCACGCTCGTCGTCTTCCCGTTCATCGCGCCGCTCGCGCTCCTCGTGAAGCTCGGGACCAGAACGGCAGACCCAGGTGAGATCGTCATGGGTCTGTTCGCCTGGGCCGTGTCTCTGCGCGGCCTGATCACGTTGACAGCGGTCTTCCTGATCATGGCATTTCTCGTCCGGGCGCGGCGCCGCCACCGTGCGGAACTGAGCGGGCTGCAAGAGCTTCAGCACGCATATGAGGACGAAGCGCGAAGAGACGCGCAGGCCGACTTGTAAAGGGTTATCCCCAAGGTTTCCCCAGTTGCGTCCACAGAAAAGTTCATAACGCCAGACAGGCTTTGTCCTCTTGCGAGACTGTTGCCACGGGGTGGCGGGCCGTTGGCATCAGTCGGCGGCCGAGCTCCTCCAGTTGCACCTGCAGGAGGAAAGACAATGACCAAGATCGACATCTCCAAGCTCCCGGAGCTCAAGACCCGCGTCGGGCTTCACGGCTCCGCCAAGCAGAAGGAAGTAGGCGGAGCGGCCTGCTTTGGCGTGATCGTGATCATCGTCACCGCCTGATGGGTCTGGGAGGGGCCCGGCCCCTCCCACATGCGTGCCAGGGGGCATCGATGATTCCAGACAAAGAATTGGCCGTCTGGCTGGGCGACGAGGCGGCGCAGGCACAATCCGTGGCGAGCGCCGCTGAAGCCAGTCGACGCTTTCGCGGGCAGCCGGCGATCGTCGCGCTTGAGGAACGCCTCGAGTCCCTCGAAGGGGCAGGGGCCGGGGACGTGCTCGACCTGGCGCGGACGTTCTTCGAGGACGAGCAGGCGCTCGACTCATGCCTTGCGCCTCTCATCGCGGCGGCGCGCGCCGACCCGTTCATTCGGCCGCCGTTGCGAAATGGATCGAGCGCAATCCATCGCGGGCTGCTCCTGATCGACCGGCCGCGGCTCAGCATCTTCATTTCCGTCGCCTCGGCCGAGGCGGTCGCGGCCAAGCGCCTGTCGCGCACCGGCGGAGCCTCGATCGTCTTCCCGGGCACGGTGTCGCTGTACAAGTTCATCAGGACCGGCGGCGCGACCTTATCGCTCTGGGAAGCGCCTGAGATCGCACCGGGCTTCAGCGCGGAGGGCAGCGGGAAATGCCGCCGCGTCGACCAGCGTCGGCTGCGCGACGGCGAAATGTTCGTTCTCGACGGCCGATGCCAGAGCTTCGTCGTCGATCGTGCGGAATCGGACATGGTCTATCTCCAGGCGACGACCCCGCTGGGCGCTGCGCCGCTGACCGTGGAATATGATTGCGACAGTCATGAATATGTCGGCGCAAGCAGCACCGACGAGGCGAGCTCGCGCGCGCAGATGATGCTGACATTGCTGCGCAGCATGGACCGCCGCGATGCCGCGCCGGTGTTCGAGGGGATGCTGGCGAGCCCGCATTTCTACACGCGCTGGGCGGCGATGAGGGACTTTCTCGCCCTCGACGCCGAACTCGCGCTCCCGCACCTTCGGAGGATGGCCGAGGCCGACGACCATCCCGAGGTGCGTGCCGCGGCGATCCAGACGCTGGCAATCGTCTTGCCGGACGATCAGGCCGGCGGAACGGAGGAGCCGTTATGCCTCGCCTGATCGACACCGACGCCAAGGAATCCATCGAGCTCGGCGATCTCGTCGAGATGTTGAACAGCGGCCCGTTCGATCCCGAGGACGAGGATTGCATCGCCGCCTGGGGCCCAGCCCTGAAGCGCCTCGCCAACAACCGGCGCTTTCTCGGCGACCTCGTCATCGAGGAGCTGAAACAGCGGTGCGCCGGGCAAATCGAGAACAACCAATATAGTGCCCAGGTGGTGCTGCTCCACAAGGAGCGCACATTCGCGCTCCGTGCCAATTTCTGGCCCGCGGAGGGCGACAGCGCGCTCGCCAATAGCGGCCGCGAGCCCTTCTTCTACGACCTGCCGCATGACCACAATTTCAGCTTCGTCACGGTCGGCTATCACGGCCCGGGCTATTGGAGCGACTATTACGAATATGAATATGACCGGGTGACCGGCTATCCCGGCGAGAAGGTTGACCTGCGCTTCATCGAGCGTTCCCGGCTCGAGGAAGGCAAGGTGATGCTCTACCGCAAGCATCTCGACGTCCACTGCCAGTTACCGCCCGACTCGCTGTCGGTTTCGCTCAACATCGTCGCGGTATCGCCGACGGCGGATTTTCGCGACCAGTACAGCTTCGACCTGGAGCGCTCCGAGGTGGCGTCGATCATCAACCACTCGGCGATGGAGACGCTGATCCGGGTCGCCGCCCATTGCGGCGGCGCCAACGGGATCGATCTGGTCGAGCATTGCGCCCGGAGCCACCCGAGCGGACGCACCCGCTTCGCGGCCTTGCAGGCCAAGGCATCGCTGCTGCCCGACCTGGACGGGCGCATCGCCTTGTTCGAGGAAGCGGCCGGGCGCAGCGCAGGCCTGGTAGGCAAAAGCGCGGCTCGTGAAGCGGAGCGGCTCCAGGCGGCGAAGAGCTGGATCGAAGACCGGCCGGAGCTTGCCGGATAGGATCAGCGCGGTCGCGAAACTTTTTTCGTTGGCAGCGACAGGTTTTACGCGGCGCTGAGACTAAGCGGTTTGAAGAGGGTGTCCACGACCCTCGCGGCTGCGCCTCGGCGCGCTGCCAAGCGGTGGAGGAGTCAAGACCTCTGTCCTGAGGTCCTACTCGGGGGCGGCGCAGGCCGCCCCTTCTTTTTTCATTGTCCGATCCCTGCCTTGAGGCGCAGCCGGTGGGCGTGGAGCAAGGGCTCGGTATAGCCGGACGGCTGCACCTCGCCGTTGATGATCAGCGCCCGCGCGGCCTGGAATGCGAGGCTGGCAGTCGGGTCGTCCGCCATGGACCGATAGGCCCGATCGCCTTCATTCTGCCGGTCGACCACCGCGGCCATGCGCAGCAGCGCCTCGTCGACCTGCTCCGCCGAGACGATGCCATGGCGCAACCAGTTGGCGATGTGCTGGCTCGAGATGCGGCAGGTGGCGCGGTCCTCCATCAGCCCGACATCGTGGATGTCCGGCACTTTCGAGCAGCCGACGCCCTGGTCGATCCAGCGCACCACATATCCGAGGATGCCTTGCACGTTGTTGTCCAGTTCCTCGCGCACCTCCGCGTCGGTCCATTTCCGCCCTTCCGCGACGGGGATGGCCAGCATGTCGCGCGTCCTGGCGCGCGCGCATCCCGCTATCTCGCGTTGCCGCTCCGTGACGTTGACCCGGTGATAGTGGATGGCGTGCAGAGTCGCAGCGGTCGGCGAGGGGACCCAGGCGGTGTTCGCGCCGGCCTGGGGATGGGCGATCTTGGTCGCCATCATCTCCGCCATCCGGTCCGGCATCGCCCACATGCCCTTGCCGATCTGTGCGCGTCCTTCGAAGCCGCAGGCAAGGCCGATATCGACATTGTTGTTTTCATAGGCGGCGAGCCAGGCGCTTCCCTTCATCTCGCCCTTGCGGATCATCGGGCCCAGCCGCATCGACGTGTGGATCTCGTCGCCGGTGCGATCGAGGAAGCCGGTGTTGATGAACACGATCCGGTCCTTCACCGCGTGGATGCAGGCGGCGAGGTTGAGCGAGGTGCGCCGTTCCTCGTCCATCACCCCGATCTTGATCGTGTGGCGCGTCAGGCCGAGCAGGTCCTCGACCCGGTCAAACAGGGTGTTGGCGAACGCCGATTCCTCGGGCCCGTGCACCTTCGGTTTGACGATGTAGATCGATCCGGCGGCGCTGTTCGCGCGTGCCCCGCGCAGGTCGTGAAGCGCGATCAACGACGTGAACAGGGCGTCGCAAAGCCCCTCATGGGCCTCCTCGCCGTCGATCCGGATCATCGGATTGGTCATGAGATGGCCGACATTGCGGATGAACATGAGAGCGCGGCCCTTGACCGTCACGGTGCCGCCGCCGGGCTTCTGGTAGGTGCGGTCCGCGGCCGCCGAGCGCTCAACGGTGCCGTCACCCTTGGTGAAGCGGGCGGTAAGTGTGCCGTCGAAAAGGCCGAGCAGGTTGCGATAGACGCCGACCTTGTCCGCGGCATCCACCGCCGCGACGCTGTCCTCGCAGTCCATGATCGTGGTGATGGCGCCTTCGAGCAGGATGTCGGCGACGCCGGCCTTGTCGTGGCTGCCGATCCGGCCTTCGCGATCGATGACGATCTCCAGGTGGAGGCCGTTGTGACGCAGCAGCAGAGCCGACGGCGCATCGTCCCGGCCGCGCCAGCCTGCGAGGAGCGACGGTTCCCGGAGCGGGCCGAGATCGCTGACCAGGGCGCCGCCTTCGATCCGATAGGCGAACACGTCGGCATGGCTCCCGCCGGCAAGCGGCGCGATCTCGTCGAGCAAGGCGCGGCCCATCGCCATCACGCGCTGGCCGCGTCCGGCATCATAGCCGCCGCGCGGCGGAAGATCGCCGAGCGCGTCGGTGCCGTAGAGCGCGTCGTACAGGCTGCCCCAGCGGGCGTTGAGCGCGTTGAGCGCGTAGCGGGCGTTGCTCGCCGGCACGACCAGCTGCGGCCCGGCGATGTCGGCGATTTCCGGATCGACGTTCGTGGTCGCGATCGCGAACGGCGCCGGGGGGTCGAGAAGGTAGCCGATCTCGCGCAGGAAGCCCTCTTCCTCGACCGGCGTCGGCACGCGTCCCTCAAGACCTTCGTTGCGCGCGTCGATCCGTGCCTGCAACACGTCCCTGCGCTCCAGCAGACGCTTGTTCTCCGGCGTGAGTGCGCGGAGCATATCCGCGGCGCCGCTCCAGAACGCATCGCGTGCGACTCCGCTGCCGGGCAGCGCCTCGTCATCCACGAAAGCGAGAAGGATCGGGTCGACATCAAGCCCTGGGACAATCTCCGTCAAACCCTGCCTCCTGCCGCTGCGCGAGCCGGCCTATGCGGGAGCAATGAAGGCGCATCAAGCGGGCCGTTCGGTTCGGCGACTCGGTTGGGAAGAGGCTGGAAAAGTGCTATGGTCGCGGGCGGTGGGCTCCTTCGAGAAAGGAGAACGATCATGGCCAAGCATCACCTGCTCATCGCCGCCGCCTTCGCCGCCCTCCCATTCCCAGCGATTGCCGGCGTTACCGTCCTCGGCGCCAGTTCGGCGCGCCTGTGCTATCTCGCCGCGGAATCGCCCCTGATGCCGCGACCGCAAGACCTGCGCCGCTGCGACGCGGCGCTCGACGAGGTCGCAACGGTTCCGCGCGATGTCATCGCCACCTATGTCAATCGCGGTATCCTGCGCCTGCGCCGCGGCAATATCGAGGGCGCCATGGGCGACTTCGATGAAGCGTTGCGCCGCGACCCGAGCGAGCCGGAAGCCTATCTGAACCGCGGTTCGGCGCTGCTGAGGCGCGAGCGGACGGACGAAGCCGTGGCGATGTACAGTCAGGCGCTGCAGCACAACACGCGCCGGCCGGCGCTTGCCCATTACGGCCGGGCGATGGCCTATGAGCTGCTCGGCAACGTCCGCGCGGCCTATAACGACTATCGCCGCGCGAGCGAGATCGACCCGGACTGGCGGGCGCCGCGTGAGGACCTGCAGCGCTTCCGAGTCGTGCCCGCCGGCCAGACCCAGGTCAGCTGAGCCTAAAAAAGGGGGTGCCGTTCCTTCGAGGGTGGGGTAGCGAGACCGCAAACCCCAGCCTCAGGAGGACATGATGCCCTACACCTTGCCCGAACTCCCTTACGCAAAGGACTCGCTCGGCCAATTCATGTCGGCCGAGACCCTCGAATATCACCACGGCAAGCATCACAAGGCCTATGTCGACAAGACCAACACCCTGGTCGAGGAAAAGGGCCTCGGCTCGCTTCCGCTCAGCCGCCTGATTACCCAGGCCAAGAGCCAAGGCGACAAGACCCTGTTCAACCAGTCCGCGCAGATCTGGAACCACAGCTTCTACTGGCAATGCCTCGCGCCGGCGCAGGGCCAGCGCCCGACCGGCAAGCTCGCCGAGCTGATCGACCAGGCCTATGGCTCGACCGACAACCTGCTCGCGGAGCTGAAGAAGGAGGCGGTCGGCCACTTCTCCAACGGCTGGGCGTGGCTCGTCCTCGACGGCGACGCGCTCAAGGTCACCTCGCTCCACGACGCCGACAGCCCGGTCGCCTATGAGGGCATGAAGCCGCTTCTCACGCTCGACGTGTGGGAGCACGCTTATTACATTGACTATCGCAACGTCCGCGCGGACTTCGCGGAGAAGGTGCTCGGCAACATCGTCAACTGGGACTTCGTCGCGCAGAATCTCGACGGCAACGGCATCAGCCGAGCCGACCAGGAAGGCTGAGGTTTCCTAGTTCCTCCCCGAGCTTGCTCGGGGAGGGGGACCATCCGCGTAGCGGATGGTGGAGGGGTAACTGGTTTAATCGGCCGCACCGAGAGCGGCGGCGGTGCTACCCCTCCACCATGCTTCGCATGGTCCCCCTCCCCATGCGCTGCGCGCACAGGGAGGAACTTGGCGACTCAGGCCTTCAGCCGGTAGCCGGTGCGGAAGATCCACCAGATCACCGCGAGGCAGACGAGGAAGAAGGCGAAGGTCGCACCTAGCGCGTAGCCGACCGGGACATCGGCGGTGCCGAAGAAGGTCCAGCGAAAGCCGTTGATCAGATAGACTACCGGATTGAACAGGGTGATCGTCCGCCACGGCTCGGCGAGCATGTCGATCGAGTAGAAGGCGCCGCCGAGGAAGGTGAGGGGAGTCACCACCAGAAGCGGGATGACCTGCAGCTGCTCGAACCCCTTGGCCCAGATGCCGACGATGAAGCCGAACAGGCAGAAGGTCGCGGCGACCAGCAACAGGTAGCCGAGCATCAGGACCGGATGCTCGATGTGGACGTCGACGAACAGGTTGGCGGTCGCAAGGATCACCAGGGCCACGATCGTCGCCTTGGTCGCGGCCGCGCCGACATAGCCGAGCACCGTTTCGAACGCCGACATCGGCGCCGACAAGAGTTCGTAGATCGTCCCGGTGAAGCGCGGCATGTGAATGCCGAAGCTCGCGTTGAAGATGCTCTCGGTGAACAGCGACAGCATCATCAGGCCGGGGACGATGAAGCTGCCGTAAGGCACGCCGCCGATCTCGGTCATCCGGCTGCCGATCGCGGCTCCGAACACGATGAAATAGAGCGAGGTGGTGATCACCGGCACTGCGAGGCCGGTCCACAAGGTTCGGGCGAAGCGGTGCATCTCGAAGCGGTAGACCGCCAGCACGCCGCGATGGTTGAACGCGCCGACGCTCATCAGGCTCTCCGCTCGGTCACCAGGCTGACGAAGATCTCCTCGAGCGAGCTCTGGTGGGTGTTGAGGTCCTTGAACTGGATTCCGGCGTCCCGCATCGCGGTCAGGAGCGACGGAATGCCGGTCCGCTCGCCCTTCGGATCGAAGACATAATGAAGCTCGGTGCCGTCGCCGTTCAACGTCAGGTCCCATTCCTCGAGTTCCGCCGGCACCGCCGCGAGCGGCTCGGCGAGCTGCAACGTCAGTTCCTTCTTGCCGAGCTTGCGCATCAGCGCGTCCTTCTCGTCGACCAGGATCAGCTCGCCATGATTGATGACTCCGACGCGGTCGGCCATCTCCTCGGCCTCCTCGATATAATGGGTGGTGAGGATGATGGTGACGCCGCTCTCCCGAAGCCGGCGGACCAGGTTCCACATGTCGCGGCGAAGCTCGACGTCGACGCCGGCGGTCGGCTCGTCGAGGAACAGGATCTCGGGCTCGTGGGCGAGCGCCTTCGCGATCATCACTCGGCGCTTCATGCCGCCCGACAGCTCCTTCATGATCGTCTTGCGCTTGTCCCACAGCGACAGGTCGCGGAGCACCTTCTCGACATGGGCATCGTCGCGCGGCCGCCCGAACAGGCCGCGGCTGAACGACACCGTCGACCAGACCGGCTCGAACGCGTCGGTGTGCAGCTCCTGCGGCACCAGGCCGATCTTGGTGCGCGCCGAGCGATAGTCGCGGACGATGTCGTGGCCGTCGATGGTGACAGTGCCGCCGGACGGGTTCACCAGGCCGCAGACGATGCTGATGAGGGTCGTCTTGCCGGCGCCGTTGGGGCCGAGCAGGGCGAATATCTCGCCGCGGCGGATATCGAGATCGACCGGCTTCAGGGCGGCCGTGCCCGACTTGTAGGTCTTGGTGAGGCCGCGGATGGAAAGGACGTAGTCCATGCCGGCCGGCCTCATTGGGTCGGCGGGACGGGCGGGTCTTCCTTGACCTCGCCGGCCTCGAGCCCGTGGCGCATCAGCATCGGCACGTTGGCGAGGGCGAAGATAAAGGTCGCTGGCAGGAAGAACCAGAGCTTGAAGCCAACCCAGAAGTCGGTGCTCTGGGTCCGCCACACCGCTTCGTTGACGACCGCCATGACCAGGAAATAGCCGACCCAGTTGCGAGTGAGCAGCTTCCAGCCGCGCTCGGACAGGCCCGGATAGACCGACTCCAGAACCAGCTTGAGCAGGTTTCGGCCGGTGACGAGTCCGAAGCCGAGCAGCCCGGCGACCAACAGATAATAGATGGTCGGCTTGATCTTGATGAAGGTCTCGTCGTGGAGCCAGATGGTGATGCCGCCGAGAACGAGCACCATCGCTCCGGAGAAGAGCAGCAGCGGCGAGATGTGCTTGTAGCGGATCTGCGAGAAGATCATCGCGGCGAACATCGCCACCATGAAGGCGCCGGTCGCGTAGAAGATCTTCAATTCCTTCGCCACCGGCGCGAAGCCGTTGGCGATGAAGAAGACCAGCAAAGGTCCGAGGTCGATGAGCAGCTTCGCGCCGGCGCTGGGGCCGGCGGGCTTGGTGGCGGTGGCGTCGGTCAAGCTGGTCCCTCGATTCCTGCGATCGCGCCCGCGACCTCCTTGGGGTCGAACGGGCGCAGGTCGTTCATGCCCTCGCCGATCCCGATGGCGTGGATCGGCATTCCATATTTGTCCGCCGCGGCGACCATGACTCCGCCGCGGGCGGTCCCGTCCAGCTTGGTCATGACGAGCCCGGTCACGCCCGCCACTTCGCGGAACACGTCGATCTGCGCCAGCGCATTCTGGCCGGTGGTCGCGTCGAGCACGAGCACGACGTCGTGCGGCGCGGCGGGGTTGAGGCGCCCGAGCACCTTCCGGATCTTGGCGAGCTCGTCCATCAGGTGGCGCTTGTTCTGGAGACGTCCGGCGGTATCCACGATCAATACGTCGATGCCCTCTTCCGTGGCCTTCTTCACGCCGTCGAAGACGATCGCCGAGCTGTCGCCGCCCTCCGGTCCGGAGATGATCGGAACGCCGATGCGGTCGGCCCAGATTTTCAACTGCTCGATCGCGGCCGCCCGGAACGTGTCGCCGGCGGCGAGCAGCACCGAATAATCCTGGTCGAGGAACTGGTTGGCGAGCTTGGCGATCGTCGTCGTCTTGCCCGAGCCGTTGACCCCGACGACGAGGATGACCTGCGGCCGCGGGAAGGCGTCGATCTCGAGCGGCTCGGCGACCGGCGCCAGGATCTTTTCCAGCTCCTGGGCGACGACCCGGCGGACCTCTGCCTCGGTGACCCCGCGTTCGAACCGCTCGGCGGCGAGGCGGTCGCGGATCTTGGCGGCGGTCGAGGGGCCGAGGTCGGAGGCGATCAGCGCCTCCTCGAGCTCGTCGAGCGACTGCTCGTCGAGCGCCGCCTTGTTGAAAAGGCCGGTGAGGTTGTCGCCGAACCGGTCCGACGTGCGCCGGAACCCTGCCCGCATCTTCTCCGCCCATGACGTGTCGGTCATGCCGACACCCCGACGAGCGTTTCGCCTTCCACTGACTCGATCACGACCGTCACAATCTCCCCGTCATTCGAGCGAAAGCTGGAATCTCTCTTGTTCTCAGGAGCAGGGAGATCCCAGCTTTCGCTGGGATGACGCACGAGGGTTGGTGCGAAATTCTCGGCGTGGCCACGATTATCCTTCTCAACAAGCACGCGCTGCGTGCTCCCGACCAGGCCTCGCAGCCACCCCGCCTTGCGCCGCGTGCTTGCTTCACGCAATCGCCGCGCCCGCTCCTTGATCGCCGCCGCCGCGACCTGCGGCATGCGGGCCGCAGGCGTGCCGCGCTTGGGCGAATAGGGGAAGATGTGGCCCATGACGATGTCGCAATCGTCGACCAGCGCGAGGCTGTTGGCGGCCATCTCGTCACTCTCGGTCGGGAAGCCGGCGATGATGTCGGCGCCGATTGCGATCTCCGGGCGGTGGGCCTTCAGCCGCTCGACCAGGGCGACCGCCTCCGCTCGGCTGTGGCGGCGCTTCATGCGCTTCAGGATCATGTCGTCGCCGGCCTGGAGCGACAGATGGAGGTGCGGCATCACGCGGGTCTCGCCGGTGACGAGGTCGAACAGGCGGTCGTCCATCTCGATGCAGTCGAGCGAGGACAGGCGAAGCCGCTCGAGCGCGGGCACGCGGCGGAGGATGCGCTCGACGAGCAGGCCGAGGGACGGCGCTCCGGGCAGGTCCGGGCCGTAGCTGGTCACGTCGACTCCGGTCAGGACGATCTCGCGGAAGCCCTCGTCGACCAGCGCCTTGACCCGGTCGATGACCAGTCCGGCGGGCACCGAGCGGCTGTTCCCGCGGCCGTAGGGGATGATGCAAAAGGTGCAGCGATGGTCGCAGCCATTCTGCACCTCGACGAAGGCGCGGGCGCGCTCGGCGAAGCCGGAGAGGAGGTGAGGGGCGGTCTCGGTGACGGCCATAATGTCGGAGACCTGGACGTCCGCCTGACCCGTCATCCCAGCGAAAGCTGGGATCTCGCTGCCTTCGGCGCCGGAAGAGAAGGGAGATTCCAGCTTTCGCTGGAATGACGCGGGATTGAACTTCTCCCTGTTCCCCAGCACCCGGCTCACCTCGGGCATTGCGGCGAAGGTTTCGGGCTCGATCTGCGCCGCGCAGCCGGTGACGATGACCCGGGCGTCCGGGTTGGCGCGCTTGGCCTTGCGGATGGCCTGGCGGGTCTGGCGCACCGCCTCGTTGGTGACGGCGCAGCTGTTGACGATGACGAGATCGTCCGCGTCCGCGGCGAGCGCGCGCATCGCCTCGCTCTCGGCGGCGTTGAGGCGGCAGCCGAGGGTGACGATCTCGACGCTCACAGGTCGATCTCGCCGGTGAAGACGTGGGCGGCAGGGCCGGTCATGCGGATGCTGTCGCCCTCAGCCCACTCGATGACCAGCATTCCGCCGGGGAGCTGCACCCCGACAGGCGAGGTCATGTGGTCATATTTGATGGCGGCGACAGCGGTCGCGCAGGCGCCGGTGCCGCAGGCCTGGGTCAAACCGGCCCCGCGTTCCCAAACGCGAAGATCAAGGCCGCCACGGCGCACGCCTCCCACGTTCATCCCGCCGATGCGGGTCTGGGCGACGTTGACGTTGACCCCTTCAGGAAACAGCGGGTCCTTCTCGATGAGTGGGCCGAGGCGCGCGAGGTCGATGCTTGAGGCGTCCTCCAGCAGGAAGACGACATGCGGATTGCCGACGTTGACGGCGATGGGGTCCTGCAGATCCTCCCAGCCGACCGGCATCGGCGCCGTGTCCATCGCGTAGGCGAGCGGGATTTCGTCCCAGCCGAACCGCGGCTTGCCCATGTCGACGGTGGCGCCGCCGCCGTTCGCCGACGCACGGATGATTCCGCCTTCCGTCTCGATCGTTACTGTGCCGCCTTCCAGCAGGGCGACGCAGCGCGACGCGTTGCCGCACGATTGGACCTCGCCGCCGTCGGCGTTGAAGATGCGCATGCGCAGGTCGGCGCTGTCGGAATGTTCGAGGACGATGAGCTGGTCGCAGCCGACACCGGTGCGGCGGTCGGCAATCGCCCGCACCCGGTCGGCATCGAGCGTGACCGGAGCCTCGCGCGCGTCGAACACGACGAAGTCGTTGCCGAGACCGTGCATCTTGTGAAAGCGGGTTGCCATCGCTCGCGCGATCTAGGTGGCGGGTGGCTCCAAGTCCACTGGCGCGGTCAGTGGTTCTGCGTCGCGCGCCTCGCGGCGGAGGGCGGAGCCTCGTGAGGCCCGGCGGCGCCGGCGTGAACCAGCAGGCCACGGCTTTTGAGCAAAGTGCGCGCCTCGGCGGCGGGCATCGGCTTGCCGAACAGCCAGCCCTGGCCCTGGTAGCGGCCGATGCGCCGCAACCGCCCCTCGATCGCCTCGTCCTCGATGCCCTCCGCCGTCACCGCAAGCTTGAGGCTCTCGGCGAGGCGGGTGATGGCGGTGACGATGGCGACGCTGTCGGCATTGTCATTGATCGAGCAGATGAAGCTTCGGTCGATCTTGATCCGCTCGAACGGCAGGGCGCGAAGGTGCGCCAGCGACGAATAGCCGGTGCCGAAATCGTCGAGGGCGAGTCGGATGCCCTGGTTCTTGAGGCTGGAGACGATCGCCTGGGCGAGGCCGAGATTCTCGAACAGCGAGCTTTCGGTGATCTCGATTTCGAGCCGCTCCGGAGGGAATCCTGTCTCGACCAGAAGCTTGGTGATCTTCTGCGCGAGCCACGGATCCTTCAATTGCACCGGCGAGATGTTGACCGAGAGGCTGAGGCGCGGGTCCCATTCGCGCGCGTCGATGAACGCCTGCTTCATCACCGCGAGCGAGAGGTCGCCGATCAGCCCGGCTTCCTCGGCGACGGAGATGAACTCGTCGGGGCTGACCAGGCCGCGCTCGGGATGCTCCCAGCGCGCCAGCATCTCGAAGCCGTGGAGGCTCTGGGTCTGGAGGTCCACCTGCGGCTCGAAATAGGGGATGATCTCGCCCTTGGGGATGCCGGCGCGAAGCCCTTCCTCGGTGGCGTTGCGGGCTTCCAGCTCGCGCTCCATCGTCGCGTCGAACCAGACGAATCGGCTTCGGCCCAGTTTCTTGGCAGTGCTGAGCGCGATTCCGGCGCGGCGCAGGAGCGCCTCGACGCTGCGGCCGTCCGGCCCCGACTGGGCGACGCCGATGGAGGCGCTGACATGGGTGTGGACTCCGCCGAGATTGAATGGCGACCCGAGCCGCTCGACGATGCAGTCGGCGAGCCGGCCGACTTCCGCCGGGCCGTCCTCGCCGACCGGGAAGGCGGCGGCGAACTCGTCGGCGCCGAGCCGTGCGGTCAGGGTCGAGCGGGGCAGGGTGTGCTGGATGACCTCGGCGGCGCAACGCAGAAGGTTGTCGCCGGTGAGATGACCGTGAACTTCATTGACATGCTTGAAGCCGTCGAGGTCGACGATCAGCAAGGCGACGGTATCGCCCTTGCGCGACACCGCCGCGACCATCGCGGCGGCTGCCTGGACGAAGCCGCGGCGGTCGAGGAAGCCGGTCAGGGGGTCGATGGCGCTCCCCGTCAGGCTTATCTGCTTGGTTCGGCTGTGCTCGAGCAGCTCGCGCGCAGCGTCGCGGTAGCGCCGCCAGCCGTAGAGGGTGAGGGCGATGTTGAGCAGGAGCAGGCCGACGACGATGCTGCTGTTGTCCGCGCCGATCCGCGCCAGCGTGTGGCCGATCGCTTCATGATTGCGGCTGAGGCTGAGATAGAGCGCGAGCAGTGAAAGCGCGAGAAGCAGGATGGCGAGGTCCCGCATCACCGACGGGCGGTGGCCGTTACCCTTGGCTGAACTTCCACGAGTCATCTACTCGTTGCCTGCTTCAGTTGACCACAAGCACTAGGCAGAACGAGGTGAACAAGGCGTAAAGGCGCCGCTTCGCTTGACGCTGGTGGGGCCGATACGATATGCGCCCGGCCACATTCTCTTGTTGGGGATGGAAATGCGCCCTCCGGGGGGTGCGCGCTGGCCGGCGAGTTTTCGCCCGCCGGCGTTTTTCGTTTGGAGTTTGCGACTCATGTTCGAGAGCCTGAGCGACCGTCTGAGCGGCGTGTTCGACCGTCTCCGCGGCCGCGGCGCGCTGACCGAGGCCGACGTGCGCGCGGCGATGCGCGAGGTCCGCATCGCCCTGCTCGAGGCGGACGTGGCGCTTCCGGTGGTTCGCGAGTTCGTCGACAAGGCGACCGAGCAGGCGGTCGGCCAGCAGGTGCTGCGCTCGGTCACCCCGGGCCAGCAGGTCGTCAAGATCGTCAACGACGCGCTCGTCGAGATGCTCGGCGCCGAGGAAGCCGGGCTCGACCTCGCCGTCGCGCCGCCCGCCGTCGTGATGATGGTCGGTCTCCAGGGCTCGGGCAAGACGACCAGCACCGCCAAGCTTGCCAAGCGGCTGACCGAGAAGGACCGCAAGAAGGTCCTGATGGCATCGCTCGACGTCCAGCGTCCGGCCGCTCAGGAGCAGCTCGCCGTGCTCGGCCGCCAGACGGACGTCGCGACCCTGCCGATCGTGCCCGGCCAGCAGCCGGTCGAGATCGCCCGCCGGGCGCTCCAGGCCGCCAAGCTCCAGGGCTATGACGTCCTCATGCTCGACACCGCCGGCCGGCTCGCGGTCGACCAGGCGCTGATGGACGAGATGAAGGCGGTCGCGGCGGCTGCCAGCCCGACCGAGATCCTCCTCGTCGCCGACTCGATGACCGGCCAGGACGCGGTCAACACGGCGAAGATCTTCTCCGAGGAAGTGGCGCTGACCGGCGTCGTCCTGACCCGGATGGACGGCGACGCCCGCGGGGGCGCCGCACTGTCGATGCGGGCGGTCACCGGCCGGCCGATCAAGTTCGCCGGCGTCGGGGAGGGCATGGACGCGCTGGAGGTGTTCAGCCCCGGCCGCGTCGCCGGCCGGATCCTCGGCATGGGCGACATCGTCAGTCTGGTCGAGAAGGCTCAGGAGACGATCCAGGCCGACGAGGCCGACGCGCTCGCCAAGAAGATGGCCAAGGGCCAGTTCGACTTGAACGATCTCAGGATGCAGCTCCAGCAGATGCAACGGATGGGCGGCCTCGGGGCGCTCGCCGGGATGATGCCGGGCATGGGCAAATTGAAGGGCCAGGTCGATGCGATCGACGGCCAGGGCAAGATGCTGTCCCGGCTCGACGCGATCGTCGGCTCGATGACCCCGAAGGAGCGCGCCAAGCCCGAGCTGTTGAACGCCAAGCGCAAGATCCGCGTGGCGAAGGGCTCCGGCACCACGGTCCAGGACGTCAACCGTCTCCTCAAGATGCATCAGGAGATGGCCAACGCGATGAAGAAGATTCGCAAGATGGGGGGCTTAGGCAAGCTCGCCGCGATGTTCGGCGGCGGCGGGCTCGGAGGCCTTGGCGGGGCAGGCGGCCTAGGCGGCCCCGGCGGCCCCGGCGCCGCGCTTCCGCCCGGCGGTCTTCCCGGATTGGGAGGAGGCGGTGCTCCGTTCAACCTCCCCAAGAGGTTCAAGTGATCAGAGTTGAAGTTAGAAAGGACATCTAAATGGCTGTTGCAATTCGTCTTTCTCGGGGCGGCGCGAAGAAGCGCCCTTATTACAAGATCGTCGTGGCGGACTCCCGCACCGCCCGTGACGGCAAGTTCATCGAACGCATCGGCAGCTACAATCCGATGCTTCCGAAGGATTCGCCGGAGCGCGTGAAGCTCGACGCCGACCGCGCCCGCCACTGGCTGAGCGTTGGTGCCCAGCCCAGCGACCGCGTCGCCCGCTTCCTCGACGCCGCCGGAGTCCGCGAGCGCGCTGCCCGCAGCAACCTCAAGAAGGGCGAGCCGGGCGAGAAGGCCAAGGAGCGCGCCGAGGAGCGCGCCACCCGCGAGGCCGACGCCGCTGAGGCCGCCGCCGCGGCTGCCGCCGCCCCGGCCGAAGAGGCAGAGATCGAGACCCCCGCTGCCGACGCCGAGGCTCCTGTCGCTGAGGCCGCTCCCGAGGCTGCCGAGGCTGAGGCGCCGGCCGCCGAGGCCGCTCCCGAGGCCGCCGAAGCCGAAGCCCCTGCCGCTGAGGCCGAAGCTCCTGCCGCCGACGCTCAGGAAGACGCCACCAACGAGGGCGAGTCCACGTCCGAGCCGGCCGAGGGTGCCGACGAGAATATCCCCGAGGAAGGCGCCGAAAAGGCGGAGTAAAGCGGAATTGTCGCCGCTTCTCCCTGTGGCGCGTTCATGACCGAAGCGCAGGTCACCCTCGCCGCCGTCGCCGGAGCCCATGGCGTCGGCGGCGAGGTTCGGCTGAAGCTGTTTGCCGAGAGCGTGGACAGCCTCAAGCGTCACAAGCAGGTTTCGGTGGGAGGTCGGCCGCTCACCCTGAAGTCGATCCGCGGCGGCGGCCAGCCGGTCGCGCGCTTTGCGGAAATCGGCGACCGCACTGCCGCCGAGGCGCTGCGCGGCCAGCTTCTCACCATCCCCCGCTCGGCGCTGCCGCCGCTCGAGGAGGGGGAATATTATCATTCCGACCTGATCGGGATGCCGTGCGTGGATCTCGACGGGAACGCCCTCGGCATCGTCGTGGCCGTCGAGAATTTCGGGGCCGGCGACCTGATCGATATCGAGGCAGCGGACGGCAAGCGCGGTCTCGTGCCGTTCAGGCCGGGCATCGCCGACCTGGGGACAGAACGGGTCGTCGTGGATCCGACATTCCTCGCCTGACCTCGCGCAATCGGTCGCGCTTTGGCCTCATTCCCTTTGCTAGGTCCACCGCGCCGCGGCGAACACGTCCGGCCTGTGAAGGGAATGTATCGTGAAGCTTGGATTTGTTGCTCTTGCCGTTGCCCCGTTCCTGGCTGCGGCCCCCGCTCATGCGCAGTTCAGCGGTCCCCGCGTTGAGGCGCGCCTCGCCTACGAATCCGTCGAGGCGGCGATCGAGACCGGGGATCCGCTTGCGACCGAGGATAGCGAAAGCGCGATCAGCTATGGCGGGGAAGCCGGCTATGATCTCGAACTCGGTCCGCTCGTCGTCGGCGCCTATGCCGGTGCCGAAGGCTCCAACCTGCGCACCTGTCAGGAAGTGTTCGGCGGCGACGAAGGCTGCATCGATCAGGGCCGCAATCTCTATGCCGGCGTCCGCGCCGGCTTCAGCCCGGCTCCTCGCGTGCTGCTCTATGCCAAGGGCGGCTATTCCAACGGCAGCGTCGATGTCAGCTATGACGGCGGCGGCGCGGGCGGCTTCGACCTGTCGGACAGCTTCGATGGCTATCATCTCGGCGTCGGCGGCGAAGTGGCGGTCGTGGCAGGCCTCTACGGCCGCCTCGAATATGTCCACACCGATTATGGCGAGTTCGAGTTCAACACCGACACGCTTGCCGAACTCGGCCGCGGCCAGGTGATGGTCGGCCTGGGCTGGCGCTTCTAAGGAGTTGGCCGGCGCCTGCGCGCCGGCCGCTCAGCGAATGGAGTTGCCGCGCAGCCTCTCGCGCAGGATCGGGCGCTCCTGGGCGAGGTCGTTGCGGATGGTCGTCGCGGCGACTCCGCCTTCGCCCATGGCGTGGCTGATCTGGTCGAGGCCGAGGACGACGTCGCCGGCCGCGTAGAGGCCGGTGACGCTGGTGCGCTGGTGGGTGTCGACGACGATGCAGCCCGTGTCGCTGCTCAGCGCCGCGCCGACCTGCTCGGCAAGCTCGGTGTGAGTGTCGGAACCGAGCGCCGGATAGACGCTGTCGAAGCAATGCTCGCCATAAGGCGTGGCGATGGTGATGGTGTCGTCCGCTGCGGCGACGGCCTGGCAGGGACCGTCGACGCTTGCGATGCCGAAACGCTCCAGCTTCTCCCGGTCTTCGCCGCTGAGATCGTGGGCGCGGTCCGGCGCGATCAGGGTGATGTCCTCGGTATAGCCGCGCAGGAACACGGCCTCCGCGACGCCCTTGCTGCCGCTGCCGATCACGCCGACTTTCTTGTCGGTCACTTCGAAACCGTCGCAGATCGGACAGTAGCGGATCAGGCCCCTGGCGAGCGCGGCGTCGTGCAGGTCCTCGTCCATCGGTGGGCGCCGGTTGGTGACCCCGGTTGCGAGCAGGACCTTGCGGGCGCTGACGCAGCCTGATCCCCAGGTCGCCTGGAAGCCGCCGTCGGTCCGGTCGAGACGCGACACGCGCCCGGTCTCGATCGACGCGCCATATTTCTGCGCCTGCTCGCGCATCAGCCGGAGCAGCTCCTTGCCGCTGATCCCGTCGGGAAAGCCGGCGTGGTTGTGGGTGCAGGGGATCCAGCCGGCGCGGCTCTTGCCGGCGTCGATGACCTTCAGCGAGAGATGGAAGCGCGTGAGGTAGATCGCCGCGGTCAGGCCCGCCGGCCCGCCGCCGATCACCAGGCAGTCATAGTCGAAGTCGCTCATCCGCCTCACAGCGCGGGAAGCGAGACGGGGTTCCGCCGGTTCGGTGAGTGGCTCTCCTAAGTCACCTGCTGGCGCGGCCTGGACCGGCGCGCTAAGCCCCTGCAGGTTCACGATCGGGAGGGGACGTCATGAGGAAATATCTGGCATTGCTCGGCACGGCGCTGGCCCTCGCTCCGCCGGCCGCTGCTCAAGCCCCCGCCGTTCAGCCCGTCCCCGAGGCGCCGCGCACCCGCGAGCAGGTCTTCGCCGCGCTCGATGCGCAATTCGCCGCCTACCAGCGCGGGCAGCATGCGCCCGGCCTGGTGTGGGGCGTCGTTCAGGACGGACGGCTGGTCCATGTCCAGGGGTTCGGCACCCACGAGCCGAATTCGGCCCGGCCGGTCACCGCCGACAGCCTGTTCCGCATCGCCTCGATGTCGAAGGCCTTCACCGGCCTTGCAATATTGAAGCTGCGCGACGAAGGGCGGCTCCGGCTCGACGACCTCGCCGAGCAACATGTGCCGGAGATGCGAGGCTGGCGCTACCCGACGGCCGATTCCCCCCGCATCCGCATCCGCGACCTGCTCGCCCATGCGTCGGGTTTCGTCACCGACGATCCGTGGGGCGACCGTCAGCAGGTGCTGAGCGAGGCCGATTTCACCCGCATGCTTCGAGACGGCGTTCCTTTCACCCGCGCGCCGCAACTGCAGATGGAATATTCCAATTTCGGTTACGCGCTGCTGGGCCGGATCATCACCAACGTCTCCGGCCGCCCGTACAAGGACTATATCGAGCAGACGATCATGCGCCCGCTCGGAATGGCGTCGAGCGGCTACGACATTTCGGAATCGCCGATCGAGCGGCGGGCGATCGGTTATCGCTGGGAGAACGAGGCCTGGCTGCGCGAGCCCGACATGCGCCACGGCACGTTCGGAGCGATGGGCGGAGTCCAGACCAGCGCCAATGATTATGCGCGCTGGATCGCCTTTCTGCTCTCCGCCTGGCCGGCTCGCGACGATCCCGAGACGGGGCCGGTGCGACGTTCGACCGTGCGCGAGATGGGGCAGGGACTCAATTTCCCGGCCATCGCCACCCGTCCGTCGAGCGGCGGCGCCCAATGCCCGATGGTCACCGCCTACGGCATGGGCCTGATCGCCATGCAGGACTGCAATTTCCGCCAGATGCTGTCGCATAGCGGCGGCTATCCCGGCTACGGCTCGTTCATGCTGCTCCTGCCGGAGCACAATACTGGCCTGTTCGCTTTCTCCAGCCGCACCTATACGGCGCCGTCGCGCCAGGTGATGGAGGCGGCGCAGGAGCTGCTCCGGGCCGGACTGCTGCCGACCCGCGCAGAGCCGGTCAGCGAGCCTCTTGCCGCCAGCTATCGCGCAGCGGGCGCCGCCTACCAGGCCGGCACGATCGAGCCGATCCGCGGGCGGCTGGCGATGAACTTCCTCATGGACCGCTCGCCGGAAAATTGGGGCCGCGTCCTCGCCGAGATCCGGCAGCAGGTCGGCGCGTGCCGGACGGACGCCCCGATCAGCCCCAGCGGCGCGCTCAACGGCTATTTCGAATGGACCTGCGAACGTGGCCGCCTCGGCGGCCAGGTGCTGCTCGCCCCGACCAGCCCGCCCACCATCCAGGCGCTTCGCTTCCGCCCGATGCCGAACACGCCCTGAATTTCGTCGCGCGTTGAAGCCCGGGGTAAGGCTCTGTATATACGCGCCGTATATACGGAGGCTCGCATGAGCAAGGAATATACCGCCAAGAGCTTCAAGTCGGGCAATTCGGTCGCGATCCGGATGCCGGCCGCGCTGGGGATCGAGCCGGACCGCGAGTGGACGGTGACCGAGGAGCAGGGCGAATTGCACATTCGCGCCAAGGCGCCGCCGAGGCGGACGATCGACGTCAGCGGGTTCGCGGGCAAGGCGCCCGGGATCAAGCTGGCGCCCCGGCGCGATTTTGATGAGCGACCTAGCACGATCGCCGCCCGTAAGGCCGCTGAGGAGGCGTGATCCGCTATCTCATCGACGCGGATGCAGCCGTATACGCCATGGACGAGGGACACGAGGTCCTTACCCGGCGAATCTCGGCTTGTAGTCCCGGAGAAATTGCCATCTCGACCATCAGCTTCGCCGAGGTGGCCTATGGCACCTATGTCGGCAAGCCACCGCCGTCTGAGGTGCTCGAAGCTTTCATCGCGGTCATTCCGTTGGTTGCCTTCGATGAAGCCGCGGCGCGGGCTTATGCGCAGCTCCCCTTCAAGCGCGCACGCTTCGATCGGTTGCTCGCGGCGCACGCGCTCAGCATTGGAGCCATCGTCATCACGAACAATGAAAGCGACTTCGCCGACGTTCCCGGACTGAAGGTCGAGAATTGGGCCAGGGCATGACCTGGGCCGCCACCATCCTCACCCTCTACCCGGAGATGTTTCCGGGGCCGCTCGGTCATAGCCTGGCCGGCCGCGCGCTGGCGGAGGGGACCTGGTCGCTCGACACGGTCCAGATCCGCGACTTCGCCACCGACAGGCATCGTTCGGTCGACGACACCCCGGCGGGCGGCGGTGCCGGGATGGTGCTCAAGGTCGACGTGCTCGCCGCCGCAGTGGACCATGTGCTGGAGCGAAACCCCGCGGTCCCGATGCTGGCAATGAGCCCGCGCGGACGGCCGCTCGAGCAGGCGCTGGTTCGCGAGCTCGCGGCGGGGCCGGGCGTGTCGGTCCTGTGCGGGCGTTTCGAGGGGTTCGACGAGCGCTTGTTCGAGACTCGGCCGGTGGTCCCGGTGTCGATCGGCGACTATGTTTTGTCGGGCGGCGAGACCGGCGCGTTCGTCCTCCTCGATGCTTGCATTCGGCTGCTTCCCGGCGTAATGGGCGCGCCTTCCAGCGGGGATGAGGAGAGCTTCGAAAGCGGCCTGCTCGAATATCCGCATTACACCCGTCCTGTTGAGTGGGAAGGGCGCACGATCCCCGAAGTGCTGCGATCGGGGGATCATGCGAAGATCGCCGCCTGGCGCAGAGCGAAGGCGGAAGAGGAGACACGGCTAAGGCGGCCGGACCTGATCGAGCGTCACGGGGACGCGCGAAGGCCACCGCCCTCTGGCGCGCAGCGCGAAGAAGAGAGCGAACGCAAATGAACATCATCCAGCAGCTCGAGGCCGAGGCGATCGAGCAGTTCACCGCGACCAAGTCCATTCCCGAATTCCGCCCCGGCGATACGCTGCGCGTCGGCGTGAAGGTGGTCGAGGGCGACCGCACCCGAATCCAGAATTTCGAAGGCGTCTGCATCGCCCGCGCCAATCGCGGCCTGGGCAGCTCCTTCACCGTCCGCAAGATCAGCTTCGGCGAGGGCGTCGAGCGCGTCTTCCCGCTTTATTCGCCGAACGTCGATTCGATCGAGGTCGTCCGCCGCGGCGCCGTCCGCCGCGCCAAGCTCTATTATCTGCGCGGCCGCACCGGCAAGGCCGCCCGCATCGCCGAGCGCCGCGATCAGCGCCCTGCGGCGCAGGCGACCGAGGCCGCCGAGGGCTAAGTCCTTCCGTCACCCCAGCGAAAGCTGGGATCATACGGACTCAGCATGGATGCCAGCCTTCAGCCAAAGGCTGAAGTTTATCCTGAGCGCCTGCCTTGCAGGCAGTCGAAGGGCTGGCATGACGAATGAGGCGGGGGGGACACTGGTCCTTCCCGCCCTTTTCTTTGCCGCCAGCCCGTTTAGGGTGCCGCCATGCGCACCTTCCTCCCCCTCGCCGCGATGATCGCGG
>JAEZFL010000073.1 GCA_023417515.1 Pseudomonadota bacterium
CCGGTGGTGCGCGACGCTGCCGCCCAGGCCGCCGGAGAGACGAACTGGGGGTCGTCTCCGGCGGCCGTCCGTAACATGCGCGCCGCGCCGGTGGTGCGGCGGGGCGATCCCGTCGTGCTGGTGGTGATGTCGGGCAGCTTCACGGTGAGCCGCCAGGCGGTGGCCGACCAGGACGGCGCGCCGGGCGACCGGATCCGCGTGCGCACCGAGCCGCGCGCGGCTCCGATCCTCGGCCAGGTGCTGGCCGACGGCCGTGTTCTGATGAGCGGATTTAATTGATCGTAGATTCTGCCGTAATGGTTTGTTGAGAAGTGCGCGGCACCGCGTGGAAGGGACATGAAGGCGATGATCAACGGGATCGGCAAGGGCGGCAGCGGCCGCATCGAGGCCAACCGGAGCGCCCCGGGACAGGGCGTCTCGGCCGAAGTCCATGCGCGCAACGACGCCCGCAAGCTCGGTCATATCACCGCCGGCAGCCTCGTGTCCGAGATCGCTTCGTCGGGCGCTCCCATCGACGGCGCCAAGGTCGCGGCGATCAAGCAGGCGATCGCGGAGGGCCGCTATCCCGTGGATGCCGAGCGCATCGCCGAGGCGATGCTGGCGCTCGACCTGCCGGAATGAACCTGCAGCCGCTGGCGCAGCTGCAGGCGCGCCACGAAGCGCTGATCGCGGCGCTCGATTCCAACGACATCGAGGCGATCGGCGAGGCCTGCACCGGGCTCGACCAGACGCTGACGTCGCTGTCGAGCGTCCAGGCGTGGGTTGCCACGCCCGAGCTGAAGGCCGCCGCCGAGCGCATCGGCAGCCTTGCCGACGCCGCCGCGATGCGCCTCAACGTGCTCGCCGACCAGGCGCGGCGCCGCGCGGATGCGCTGGCCATCGCGCGCGGCAGGGCGCCGACCTACTCCAAGTCCTAATTCCTCCCTGCGCGCGGAGCGCGACCATCCGCGCAGCGGATGGTGGTGGGGTAGCTCGGTCGAGCTGCTCCTAGGGTTTCAGCCTCACCCCGTTTCATAATTACCCCTCCACCATGCTGCGCATGGTTCCCCTCCCCATGAAGCTGCGCATCATGGGGAGGAACAAGCTGGCACATGCCTTGCATATACCTCCCCGTACCACCGGGGGTGTCATGAATTCGACGTCTGCTTACGTTGCTGCCGCGGCCGGCTCTATGGGCCGGGTCGACGCCGCCATCAGGCAGGCGGCGGCGCGGAGCGGCGTCGACTTTTCCTATCTCTACAATCAGGCGCGGCTGGAAAGCAGCCTGAACCCGAACGCGCGGGCGCGGACCTCGTCGGCGACCGGCCTGTTCCAGTTCGTCGACCAGACCTGGCTCGCCACGATCGACCGGCACGGCGCCGCCAACGGCCTCGCCTGGGCGGCCAACGCCGTGCAGCGCGGATCGAACGGCCGCTATCATGTCAGCGATCCGACGCTGCGCCGGCAGATCATGGAGTTGCGCCGCAATCCCGAGGCCGCATCGGCGATGGCCGCCGAGTTCGCCAACGACAATCGCGCCCATCTCGAGCGCCGGCTCGGCCGCGAGATGGAGCCGGTCGACCTGTACCTCGCCCATTTCCTCGGCGCCGGTGGGGCCACCCGTTTCCTGCGCGCGCACGAGGCGAGCCCGAACGCGGCCGCGGCCGCGCGCTTCCCGGACGCCGCCCGCGCCAACCGCTCGGTCTTCTTCAAGCGCGACGGATCGGCGCGCAGCTTCAACGAGATCCGCAACATGATGGCCGCCCGGCTCGGCACCAGCGGGCCGATGCCCGCGGCGACCCCGCGCCCGGTCAGCATCGCGGCCAATGAAAATCCGGCCGAGCGGCTTGCAGCCCTGCAGGCGGAAACCGAGACCGGCGCTGCCGCCGTGTCGCCGCGTCACGCCCGCCTTGCCTACATGCTCCTCGCCGACATGAGCGGTGACATCGGAGGCCTGGCATGAGCCGCGCCGCGATGACTCGCCAGGCCTGGATCGGCGCCGGCAGGGGCGCGGTGCTGCCGTTCGCCATCTTGATGCTGGTCATGCTGATGGTGGTGCCGATTCCCGCGACGCTTCTGGATGTCGGCTTCATCGTCAACATCATGATCAGCCTCGCGGTGCTGATGGTGGCGATCAACGTCGCCAAGCCGCTCGATTTCTCGAGCTTCCCGACCGTCCTCCTGTTCGCGACCCTGCTGAGGCTCGCGCTCAACGTCGCCTCGACCCGCGTGGTCCTGGTCAACGGCCACGAAGGCACCGCCGCGGCCGGCCACGTCATCGAGGCGTTTGGCCACTTCCTGATCGGCGGCGACTACGCCGTCGGCATCTTCGTGTTCATGATCCTGATGATCATCAACCTGGTGGTCATCACCAAGGGCGCCGGCCGCGTGTCGGAAGTGTCGGCGCGCTTCACCCTCGATGCCTTGCCGGGCAAGCAGATGGCGATCGACGCCGACCTCAATGCCGGCCTTCTGACTCCCGAGGAAGCCAAGGAACGGCGCCAGGAAGTCGCCACCGAGGCGGACTTCTACGGCTCGATGGACGGCGCCTCGAAGTTCGTGAAGGGCGACGCGGTCGCCGGCGTTCTCATCCTCGTCATCAACATTATCGGCGGCCTCATCCTCGGCACGGTCAGCCACGGCCTCAGCATGAGCGATGCGGCGGAAATCTACGTGCTGCTGGCGATCGGCGACGCGCTCGTGGCGCAGGTGCCGGCGCTGCTGCTGTCGATCGGCGCCGCCGCGATCGTGACCCGGGTCAGCTCGCCGCAGGACCTCAACGGCCAGATCACCAGCCAGTTCGGCTCGCATCGCGCCTGGATCCCGGTCGCGGTGATCCTCGCCATCCTCGGCGTGCTCCCCGGAATGCCTCACCTCATCGTGCTGCCGGCCGCGGCGCTTGCCGGCTATGTCGCGTGGAAGCTCAAGAAGGCCGCAGACGCCAGGGCCGCGGTTCCGCCGCCGGCGCCGCCGGCCGCCAATCCCGCCGCGATCGGCTGGGACGAGGTCAGCGACGACGCCGCCCTCGGCCTCGAGCTCGGCTACGGCCTCGTCGGCCTGGTCGACGAGCGCAAGGGCGCGCCGCTGATGGCCCGGATCACCGGAATCCGCCGCCAGCTGTCGCGCGAGCTCGGCTTCGTGGTTCCGCTGGTGCGCGTGCGCGACAACATGGCGCTCGCCCCCAATTCCTACCGGATCAGCGTCGGCGGAGTGATCGTCGGCGAGGACGAGATTTATCCCGACGAGCTGCTCGCGCTCGACAGCGGCGACCTGCTCAACCGGGTCGAGGGCCGGGCCGCCAAGGATCCGACTTTCGGCCTCGATGCGGTGTGGATCGCGCCCGCCCAGCGCGCAGAGGCGATCGTCGCCGGCTATACCGTCGTCGACGCCGCCACGGTCGCCGCGACCCACCTCAACCAGATCATCCAGACCGCGGCCGCCGACCTGTTCGGAATGGACGAGGCGCAGAAGCTGCTCGACGCCCTGAAGGACAGCGCGCCACAGCTCGTCGCCAACCTCACGCCGCAGCCGCTCAGCCTGACCGCGATCGCCGCCATGTGCCGTGCTCTGCTGGCCGAGGGCGTGCCGCTGAAGGACTTCCGCCGGATCGCCGAGGCGATGGCCGATGTCGCCCGCGACGAGCCGGACCCCGCCCAGATGGTCGAGAAGGTCCGCCAGCGGATCGGCGCCCTGATCGTCCAGACTTTGGTTCCGGTGCGCATGCCGCTGCCGGTCATCACCCTCGATGCGAGCCTCGAGAGCCTGCTCACCCAGGCGGTGCGCACCGGCCGCGACGCGACCCATCCGATCGAGCCCGGTCTCGGCCAGAAATTGGTCGGAGCGATCAGCTCGATCGCCGGGCCTTTGCTCGGCGAGGGCCGCCGCTTCGCTTTGGTCACGTCGCCGCTCGCCCGCCGCGCGCTGTCGCGGTTGCTCGGGCCGCATCTGCCGGACGTGCCGGTCTTTTCTTTCCTCGAAATCCCCGACGGCAAGGCGGTCGAAGTCATCGCCATCGTCGGGGGCGAGATCCCCCAAACCATGATCAATCAAGAGGTGGATGCGTGAGCGTGATCGGTACCAGGACTGCCCGCGTGATTGCCGTGACGAGCGGCAAGGGCGGCACCGGCAAGACCAATGTGAGCGTCAACCTCGGAGTCGCCCTGGCGCGGCTCGGGCGGCGGACGATGCTGGTCGACTGCGACGTGGGCCTCGCCAACGCCAACATCCTGTTGGGCGTCGACAGCGACCTCACCATCGCCGATCTCACCACCCGCGAGCGGCGCATCGGCGAGGTGACCCGCAAGGGGCCGGCCGGAATGATGCTTCTTCCCGGCCATAGCGGCACCGGGCTCGGCGGCGGCCTCGGCGACAGCGCGCGAGCCGTGCTCGCCGACGCGTTCCGCCCGCACGTCGACGATTACGACCATGTCCTCGTCGACACCGGCGGCGGAATGGCTGGGGAGGGGCTGAGCCTGGTCGCCTCGTCCGACCTCATCCTGGTCGTGCTGGCGAGCGAGCCGACCGCGTTCATGGACGCCTATGCGCTCGTCAAGGGCCTGGCGCTGCGCCACGGCTGCACCGATTTCGCGGTCGTCGCCAACCGAGTGAGCGCCGCCGAGGGGCGGGCCCTATTCGACCGGTTCAGCGGCGTGGTCGGGCGCTTCCTTCCGGCCAATCTCGACTATCTCGGCGCGATCCCCGACGACCCCTATCTGCGCGACGCGGTCTACGCCAAGCGTTGCTGCGTCGAGGCGTTTCCTTCGTCGCCGGCGAGCCGCGCCTTCGGCCGCCTCGCCGAGCGAATCGCCGGCCTCGACATGCCGATGATGCCGGGCGGCCATCGCTTCTTCGGACTGGAGGCCGCGCATGGCGCTCATTGACCCGCAGCCGACGATTCCCGTCTATACGCGCAAGCCGCGGCCCGAGCCCGAGCAGCTCGTTCGCGGGCACATGGCGCTCGTCCGCAAGATCGCCTGGCACGTCCACGCCCGAGTCGCCTCGGCGATCGAGATCGAGGATCTCGCGCAGATCGGCATGATCGCTTTGGTCGAGGCGGCCAACGCCTTCGAGGACCGCGGCCACGCCTTCGCCACTTACGCAACCATGCGCATCCGCGGCGCGATGATCGACCATCTGCGCAAATCCGCGACGATCTGCCGGTCGGCGATGGTGCGGCGGCGCGAGTTGAACGCAGCGCGCGAGACTCTCGAAGGACGGCTCGGCCGCGGCGCGACCGACGCGGAAATGGCCGAGCAGATGGGCCTCGACGCGGCCTCCTATCGCGCCCTGGTCGATGAGGTGCAGTCGGTGCACCACGAGTCCATCGAGGAAATCTATTCGGACCATTCTATGTGGTTCGCCGATGTCGAGGACCGCGCCGACGCGGCGCTGGAGCGCGAGGGGCTGAAGACCGCGATCGCCGACGCGATCCGCACCCTGCCCGAGCGCGATGCGACGGTGCTCCAGCTCTATTTCGTCGAGGAGATGAACCTCGACGAGATCGGCCAGACTCTCGGCGTCGGCGCCGCTCGCATCTGCCAGATCAAGAAAGCCGCGCTGGACAAGGTGCGCAAGAACCTGGCCGGCTGGGCTTAGCTCCCCTCCCGCTCTTGCGGGAGGGGCTGGGGGTGGGGCGAGCGCAGCGAGCTTCTTCCTCCGAGACGAGACAAGAGCGGAGCCGCCGGCTGGTCGCCGACGCCTCCGCCCCACCCTGACCCCTCCCGCAAGGGCGGGAGGGGAAGAGGAGACGAGGATGACGTTGCAACTTTCCGTGGCCGCTGCCGAGCTGCCGACCTTGCTGGAGCGCGGGCCCGCGAGCGTGCGCTATCTGTCGCTCGACTGTTTCGACACGCTGCTGTGGCGCAACACGGTGGCGCCGCGCGATGTCTTCGCCGACCTGCCGATCAACGGCGGCGGCATCTGGCCGCGCGCCAAGGCCGAGGCCCGCGCCCGCCAGCGCCAGCATTTCGCGACAGGCAAGGGCGAGGTTTCGATCGAGGCGATCTATCGCAGCCTCATGCCCTATGCCGACGACGCCGAGATCGAAGCGGCGGTGCAGGCCGAGCTCGATGCCGAGGCGCGGCATTGCTACGGCTTCGCGCCGACCGTCGCGCTGATGAAGGACGCCAAGGCGCGCGGCCTTCAGGTCATCATCGTCTCCGACACCTACCTGTCGGAGACGCAGTTGCGCGAGCTGATCGCGCGCGCCGCGGGCGAGGAGGTCGCCGGCCTCATCGACCGCATCTTCGTGTCGTCCGCCTACGGCATCGGCAAGGCCGAGGGCCTGTTCAAGCCGGTGCTCGAGGATCTCGGCGCCGGCCCCGAGACGATTTTCCATGTCGGCGACAACAAGGTTGCCGACCAGGACGCGCCGACGCTGCTCGGCGTCCACACGGTGCATCTGCGCCAGTTCACCGGCGAATGCGCCCGGCGCCTGCGCTTCGAAGCGTCGGCGGCTGCGATGATCGATGGGGATGTCCGCAATTCGTGCCCGGCGGTTGCGCCGCATCGGCCGGTCCTGTCGCTCCACGGCAGCGACGATCCGGTCGTCGCGCTCGGCCACGATGTGCTTGGCCCGGTCATGCATGCCTTCGCGACCTGGGTGGAGGCGGAGCGCAAGGAGATGGCGGAGCGCACCGGCAAGCCGGTCAAGTTGCTGTTCCTGATGCGCGACGGCCATTTGCCGATGCAGGTCTACCGCACACTGTTCGGTGAAGGCGAGGGCGCGCCGGTCGAGCTCAGCCGCTTCACCGCGCGCCGCGCGAGCTTCACCGACGCGCAGGCGATCCGCACTTATCTCGCCGATGAGGGTCGCCACGGCCGTACCGACGTGCTCAGCAAGCAGCTCGGGCTCCACCGGGACGAAGTCGCCAAGCTGTGCCGCAACCAGCTCGGCTTCGAGGCCCAGGAGAAATTCAACAAGGGCGTCCAGGCGCCGCAGATGCTGCGAGCCATCGCCGAGCGCTCGGCCAAGTTCGCCGACAAGGTGATGGGCCATCTGCGCCGTGCCGGAGTGGAGCGCGGCGACGCCGTGATGTTCGTCGATCTCGGCTATGCCGGCACCGTCCAGAACCTGATCGAGCCGGTGCTTCGTGAGCGGTTCGGGATCGATGTGGCCGGCCGCTATTTGCTGCTGCGCGACCCGGAACAGACCGGCTTCGACAAGAAGGGCCTGATCGACGGGCGCCATTACGACCTCGCCGCTATCCATGCCCTGTGCATGCCGGTGGCGGTGGTCGAGCAGCTCTCCACCGTCGCGCAGGGCTCGGTGATCGACTACGGTCCCGACGGCACGCCGATCCGCAAGGATGCCGGCCAGAAGGGCCTGCAGAATGCGGTGCGCGACCGCATCCAGGCGGCCTGCGTCGCGTTCGCCCGCCACGCCGCCGAAGCGGTGGTTCGGCCGGCGGCGTCGGACGATGCCGATTGCCGGCGCGCAATGGCGGTCTCGGTGCTCGGGCGCTTCCTGTTCATGCCGACGGCGGGCGAGGTCGAGGTGCTCGAGACGTTCGACCATGACGTGAACCTCGGTTCGGACGATATGGTGAAGCTGGTCGATCCGGAGCTTGCCGGAACCGGCCTCAGGCGCCGCGGCCTGTTCTACGTCAACCAGTCGAACCGCATGTACCTGCCGGGCGAGCTTCAGCAGCACGGCCTGCCGCATCTGCTGGCGATGTTCGCGGCGTCCCGCCACCAGTTCGACCTGAGGCCCGCCGACTTCCACGCCGACACGATCGAGCTCCAGGGCTTCATCGCCAGCGCGACGAGCCAGACCTTGCTGCCGGTCGAGGCGCATTCGACCCATGACGGCTATTACCAGGCGACTATGCCCGTCGGCGCCGGCGAATATGCGGTCGGCGTCCAGCTCGGCGCCTTCGCCGAATGGGTGCAGATCGAGGAGGCGGCCTTCCACAGCGCCGCCGGCCTCCACGACCCGATCGCCGCCGCGATCACGCCCGCAATGCCCGCGCAGATCCTGTGCGAAGGCATGGAGGAGGTATCGAGCGGCTTCTACAATTGCCGCGAGGACGCCTTGCTCCTCGTCCCGCCGCCGGCCGGCAAGACCAAGGAGACGATGGTGCTCAGCCTCGTCTTCCGTCCGGTCGTCCGCCGCGCGCCCCGAATTTCCATGAAGGAAGCCGCCTGATGTCCGACCTGCTCATCCATTCCATGTCCGAATTCTCCAGCCTCATCATGCCGGCGCTGGACGCGGCGGAGGCGGCGAACATCGTCGAGATCGGCGCCGAATTCGGCGGCATGTCGGCCCTGCTCGCCGACCATTGCGCCGCGCGAGGCGGGCGGCTGACCAGCATCGATCCGTCGCCCAAGACGGAGTTCGTCCAGTGGGCCGCGGGCCGGCCGGAGGTGGACCATGTCGCCAGACCGAGCCTCGACGTTCTGGGCGAGGTGACTTGCGCGGACGCCTGGGTGATCGACGGCGACCATAATTGGTACACCGTCTATCATGAGCTCAAGGCGATCCGCACCCGCTGCCGCGAGGCGGGCAAGCCGCTGCTCGCCTTCCTTCACGACGTGAACTGGCCGTCAGGGCGGCGCGACATGTATTATGCGCCCGACCAGATCCCGGACGAATATCGCCACGCGCACAGCTTCGACGCCGGCGCCTTTCCGGGCCATTCGCAGTTGGTGGCGGGCCGCGGCTTTCGCGGCATGGGCCATTTCGCCTGGGCGACCCACGAAGGCGGCCCGCGCAACGGCGTGCTGACCGCGGTCGAGGATTTCCTGGCGGACGCGCTGGCGGAAGGCGAGGAATATGCCTTCGCCGAGGTGCCGGCGGTGTTCGGCCTCGGCGTGCTGTTCGCGATGGACGCGCCGTGGACGGCCGCGGTGGCGGAGATCGTGCTGCCCTATCATGACAATGCGCTTCTGCGCCGGCTCGAGCAGAACCGGCTGGTCAATTACCTGACGGTGCTGGAGTTCCAGGACCGCCGCGCCGCCTGAGGCCCAGATTCCGCGCCGATCGATCTCCTTCGAGGCGCACGCGTCGCAGGCGGCTTGGCCTCTCTCTTCGGGGTCCCTATCTTCCAAGAACGGATCTTTGAAGGCGAGGCGACGTGAACGGGATTTCGACAGCAATGACGCGAGCATCCATGCTCCTGTCGATGCTGCTCGCCGCGTTGCTCGGGCAGCCGGTGCTCGAACCGGTCGCGGCCGCGCTCGCCTCTCCGGCACGGCCGACCATCGAGATCAGTCTCGCCGACACGCTTCGCGCGCTGCCCGTCAAGGCGGCGTCGGCGAATGGCAGCTTCCTCTGGGATGACGGCAATGCCGCCGGCGATCCGCCGATCCTGCTCGATCATTCGAACGGCCGGGCGCCGCATCTTCCCACAGAAGCGGTCTTCGCTTCCGTTTCCGCCAGCGAGCCGGCCGGGCGCCGGCCCGCCGCCAACCGGGCGCGCGCTCCTCCAGCGGCGTGACTGCCGCGCTTCGTAAGCGAAGCTCTTTCCCAGTCACGATCGGCGTCGTCCGGTGCCGGGCGGCTGCCGCGCCATGGAGCATGAACATCATGAAGATCGCCAATGTCGTCTCGGTCGAAGACCGGGACAATCTCGCCGCGCCGGCGCCCGCCGGCCCCACGTCCGCACGTCTCGGCCGAATGGCCGACCTGTTGCGGGCCTTTCCGGAAATCTCCGATGCGGATCGGCTGCAGCTGCTGGAGTTCCTCACCAAGGGCGTGCCCGAGGAGGTCGCGCAGGTCACCCACATGCAGGGAATGGAGCGGCGCTTCACGGCGTTCCGCAGAGCGCATCCGCGCGACTTTCCGCAAGGGCTCAGGGGCTGGCTGCCACTGATCGTGTTCGCCGCGATCATCGTCATCGCAGTCGCCTGGCGCCTGTCAGGAATCTCGTTCTGAATCGAAAAGCCCCGGGGTGTTGCCACCCCGGGGCTCAACGAGCGGACGGTGCCTGCGTTTAGCGAAGCAGGCTGAGCACGCCCTGCTGGCTCTGATTGGCCTGGGCAAGCATCGCAGTCGACGCCTGGCTCAGGATCTGGGCCTTGGCGAGGTTCGTGGTTTCCTGCGAGAAGTCCGCATCCTCGATCCGCGAACGCGCATCGCTGAGGTTGGTGACGTTGCTCGACAGGTTGTTGACGGTCGACTCCAGGCGGCTCTGGGCGGCGCCCAGCTTCGCGCGGGTCGCGTTGACGTTGGTCAGCGCGGTGTCGACGTTGCCCAGCGCCGTGGAGGCGTTGGCAGCGCTGTCGACCGCGGTGGCCGCGGCCAGGTCGGCCAGGGAAGCGAAGCTGATCGAGACGGTGTCGCCGCTGTTGACGCCGGTCTGGATCGCGACGCTGCCCGAAGCGGCGGCGTAGGTGCCGCCCGACGCGTTGCTGTTGAAGATACGCGTGCCGTTGAACTCGGTGGTCGCGAGGATGTTGGTGATCTGCGACTTGAGCTCGGTGACCTCGGTGTTGAGGTTGGTGCGGTCGGACGTGCCATAGGTGCCCGAAGCGGACTGCACGGCCAGCTCGCGGATGCGCTGCAGCATGTTGGTGACCTCGCCGAGAGCGCCTTCGGCGGTCTGGGCGTAGGAGATGCCGTCATTGCTGTTGCGGATCGCCTGGTTCATGCCGCGGATCTGCGACGTCATCTTGCTCGCGATGGCGAGGCCGGCGGCGTCGTCCTTGGCGGTGTTGATGCGCTTGCCGCTCGACAGGCGCTCCATGGCAGTCTGGAGGGCGTTGTTGGCGACCCGGCTGCCATTCTGCGCACGAAGCGCAGAGGTGTTGGTGTTGATCACGCTCATTCGAAAGTTCCTTTCCCGCTCATTCTGGCAGCCCAGCACCGTCCGTGCCCTGCCACGAAGCCAGTAACGGCGGCTTTTCCGACAGGTTTAATTTGGCGTTCAGCGTCGGCTTTCCGACGCGCCCTTTCGCACCCCTCGCGACGGCGGCTTGACGCTCGTCATGCGGGCGCGCGCGCCCGCGAAAGGAATCCCGCGCGTTAACGATATTGGCACGGCCTTTGCGTACAGCGGCTTAGCCACGCGGCACTGGGATTTTTCCGCCGCATCGTGGGGGGATTGAAATGATTGGATTGAGCCGGACGATCGTGTCCGCTCACCCGGGACTGATCAGCTGGCTCGATGGGGCGGGGCTCGAGGCCGCTCCCATCGAGGCCGGTGCCGATCGTGACTTCCCCGCCATCCTCGCGCCCGCCGAGGCCGACAGCGCCCGTGCCGGCGACGTCATCGTCGGCGACGGCGAACCGTCGCTGGTGCGCGAGGCCGGCCAGCCGGCGCGGCTCAGCTTCGGCGCCGCCGACCAGGCGTTCGGCTACGCGCTCGCGGTCGAACTCGTCCGTCCCGCCGCCCGTCCCGCTGCCGCCGATCCGGCCAGCGCCCGCCTGCTCGGCCTTGCCCGCCGGATCGCCGCAAGCGACGCGTCGGTGCTGGTGCTCGGCGAGACCGGCACCGGCAAGGAAGGCCTTGCCCGCTTCATCCATGCCTCCTCGCCGCGCGCGAACGGGGGCTTCATCGCCGTCAATTGCGCGGCGCTTCCCGAAACCATGCTCGAGGCGATCCTGTTCGGTCATCGCCGTGGCAGCTTCACCGGCGCGATGAGCGAAGGCGAGGGGCTGTTCCGGGCCGCGGCCGGCGGCACCTTGCTGCTCGACGAGGTCGCCGAGCTGCCGCTCGCGCTCCAGGCCAAGCTTCTGCGCACCCTGCAGGAGAAGGAAGTCCTTCCGGTCGGCGCCACGCGGGCCGAGCCGGTCGACGTCCGGGTCATCGCCTGCGCCAACCGCGACCTCGCCGCCGAAGTGGCCGAGGGTCGTTTCCGCGCCGACCTCTACTGGCGGCTGAACGTGGTGCCGATCCACCTGGCGCCGCTGCGCGCCCGCCGCCGTGACATCCCGGCGATCGCCGCCGCCCTGATGCTTCGCCATAGCGATCCGGCGGAAGCCTTCCCGTTCCCCACCGCCGCGGCGGTCGAACATCTGTGCGCCCATGACTGGCCCGGCAACGCCCGCGAGCTCGATAATGTGCTTCTGCGCGCCCTCTTGCTGCGCACCGGCGCTCGGGTGGACGCGTCCGACCTCGCGATCGAAGCCGTTCCGGCGGTCGAGGCCGAGGCCGCCACCAGCCTCGAGGAGGCCGCAAAGGCCGCCGAGGCTCGGATCATCCGCGCCGCGCTCGACGCGACCGGGGGCCACCGCATCCGCGCCGCCGAGAAGCTCGGCATTTCCGAACGCACCCTTCGCTACCGGCTCGCAGAAATGCGGGCGGCGGCGGCCTGAGGAGGCTCAGTAGATGACCGCGATCGATCCCAGCCGCATCATGGCGATGCGGGCGCAGATCCTGGAGCGCAACGACGCGCTTCAGCGGGCCGCCGGCCTCGGCCTCGACGGCCAGGTGGGCGGCGCGACCGGCCCGGGCGCGACGGGTCCGGCCACCTTCGGCGACGCGCTCCAGGGCGCGCTTCGCCAGGTCAACGAGATGCAGGCGCAGAGCAGCGCGATCAGCGAAGCCTATGAGCGCGGCCAGACCACCGACATCGCCGCCGTGATGCTGGCCCGCCAGCAGGCGTCGATCGGTTTCGAGGCGACGCTGCAGGTCAGGAACCGCCTGCTCTCCGCCTACAAAGACATCATGAACATGCCGGTGTAAGAGATGAGCGAACTCGCAGCCACTCCGAACGACCTTACCCCCACCGCGCGGCCGCTGCCGATGGCGGGCGGGACCGGCATGATGGGCAAGGCCCGGGACTTCATGTCCCAGCCGGCCGTGCTCAAGGCCATCCCGGCGATCGCATTCGTCGCCCTGATCGGCATAGCCGCCTTGCTGTGGATGACCTTCAGCCAGGCGCCGGGCCGAACTTTGTTCTCCGGCCTTGCCGACGCCGACAAGGCGGCGGTGGTCGAGGCGCTGCAGGGTGCCGGCATTGCCCACAATCTCGACAATTCGACCGGCGCGATCACCGTGTCGGAAGACGATTATCACCGGGCGCGCATGGTCGCCGCCGCCCAGGGCCTGCCGCGCGGCGCGCCCGACGGCGGCCAGGTGATGGAGAATCTGCCGCTCGGCGCCAGCCGCGCGGTCGAGGGCGAGCGCATCCGCGCTGCCCGCCAGATGGACCTTGCCCGCACCATCGAGGCGATCGACGCTGTGCGCACCGCCCGGGTCCATATCGCCGACAACGGCCAGAGCGTGTTCGTCCGCGACCGCGCCGCGCCCGGCGCCTCGGTCATGCTCACCCTCGAATCCGGCCGAAGCCTCAGCGACGGCCAGGTCCAGGCGATCATCCACCTCGTCGCCTCGTCGGTCCCCAATCTCAACCCGGAGCAGGTGTCGGTCGTCGATCAGAACGGCCGGCTGCTCTCCCGCGTCGGCGGTACGGACGGCGCGAGCGGAGCGGCCGAGCGCCAGCTCGCCGTTCAGCAGGCCACCGAGGCCCGCTATCGCGAAGCCATTGCGAGCCTGCTGACGCCGATCCTGGGGGCGGGGAACTTCACCGCCGAGGTCAGCGCGGAGATGGACTTCAGCCAGACCGAGGCGAGCCGGGAGGCCTTCCCGGAGGCGTCGCGCGCGCTGCGCTCGGAACAGGGCACGGTCACTCAGGAAAGCAATGCGCAGCCCGCCGCCGGCGGCATTCCCGGCACGCTCGCCAACGAGGCGCCGCCGCCCGCGACGACGACGGCCGATCCCAACAACCCCAACGCCGTCCCCGGTGCCCCGGCGGCGACCAACGAGACCCGCCGCAACGAGCAATATGCCCGCAACTATGCGGTCGGCCGCGAGATCTCGGTCACCCGCGAGCAGACCGGCACGGTCAAGCGCCTGTCGGTGGCGGTCGCGGTGCGCAACCCGGAAGGCGGCCGCCCGCTCACCCGCGACGAGATCCAGTCGCTCGAGAACCTGGTCCGCGGCGCCGTCGGCTTCAGCCAGCAGCGCGGCGACATGGTCGCGCTCACCGCGCGTAGCTTCGCTTCCGAGGAAGCGACCACGGTGAGCTGGTGGCAGGAAGCGTGGCTCTCGCCGATCGTCCGCAGCGTCGGCGGTCTGATCCTCGCTCTCGCCTTCCTGCTTGTCATTGCCCGGCCGTTGATGAAGCGCCTCACCGCCGCTGCCGCCCGCCGCGCAGAGACCCGCAGCCAGGTCCGCGAGGAGATCGCCGCGGCGGTCGAGGAGCATGCCAAGACCGGCGGCTCCCACGTCACCATCGACATGATCGAGGCCGCGCCGAGCTACGAGGCCCGCGCCGAACTGATCCGCAATTTCGTCCGCCAGGATCCCGCTCGCGCCGCGCTCGTCGTGCGCGACCTGATCCGCGCCGACACCCAGGGAGCCTGAAATGGCCGAAGCCGCCAGCCTTGAAGACCTCGAAGCCCTGGATCCGACTCCGACCGGTCCGGTCGGGAGCGCCGCCGCCGCCATCTTCCTGATGACCCTGGGCGACGCCGAGGCCGCGGAGATTCTCAGCCATCTCGACCCGCACGAGGTCCAGCAGCTGGGCTCGGCCATGTTCGACGTAGTCGACGTCTCCGCAAACGACGTCGACAGCGTGTTCGACCTGTTCATGACCAAGGTGCGGGCGCGCACCACGATCGGCTTCGGCGCAACGCCGCGCATCCGTGCGGTGATGGAGCATGCGCTCGGCCAGGAGCGCGCCGAGACGGTGCTCGCCCGAATCACTCCAGCGACCCGCAGCCGCGCTCTCGACGCCTTGCGCTGGATGGACGCGCGCACCATCGCCGCCATCTGCGAGGCCGAGCATCCGCAGATTGCCGCCCTGGTCCTCGCCCATCTCGAGCCGCCGGCTGCCGCCGACGTGCTCCAGCTGCTCCCGCAGGAAAAGCAGCCCGACATCATCTACCGGGTCGCTCGGCTCGAGACGGTCACGGCCGAGGCGATCGAGGAGCTCGAGGAGATTCTCGCCCGCGAATCGACCAAGGTTGCGGCGGCCGCGCCGGCCACCGTTCGCGGCGGCGCCACCGAAGCCGCCAAGATCATGACCAACACCAAGGGCGGCACCGACCAGCGCATCATCCGCTCGCTCAGCAAGGTCGACAAGGCGCTCGCCCAGAAGATCGAGGACGAGATGTTCGTGTTCGACGATCTCGCCAAGCTCAGCGCCAAGAACCTCGCCGCCCTGATGCAGGCGATCGACGGCGACCTGCTCGCACCGGCGCTGAAGGGGGCCGATCCGGGCCTGCGCGACAAGATGCTGGCGTCGATGTCGAGCCGCGCCGCGGACACCGTGCGCGACGAGATCGAGGAGCGCGGTCCGATGCGTCTCGCCGAAGTGCTCGAGGCGCAGAAGCAGGTGCTCGTCATCGCCCGCAAGCTGGCCGACGCCGGCACCATCCAGCTCGCTGGCCGCGGAGGCGAGGACTATGTCTAGGTTGTGGCGCGAGGAACGGGCCCAGGAGGCCGCGAGCGTCGGCAGCTTCGTCATCCGGCCGAGCGGCAACAGCTTCCGGCCGTGGGTGAGCGACGCCGAGAACAAGGCGCCGGCCAGCAACGACGGCGCGTTCACGGCCGAGGACCCTGCCGTGCAGCGCGAGGAGGAGGCCTATCTGCGCGGCCTCGCCGACGGCCGCCGGACGGTCGAGGCCGAGGTCGCGGCCGAGCGTAACGCCATCGCCCAGCTCGCCGAGGCGCTTCAGGTGCTGAGGCCCGAGCCGACGCTGCCGCTCGCCATGCTTCTCGCCGAGACGGTGGACCGCCTGGTTCGCGAGGTGATCGGCGAGGTGGAGGTCGACGGAATCCGACTGCTCGCGCGCGCCAAGGCCGCTGCGGCGCTGATCGGTGAGGCCACCCAGCCGGCCCGCCTCAAGGTCAATCCCGACGACGCCGCGCTCCTCGCCGAGGCCCAGCTCGACGTCGAGATCGAATCCGACGCTGCGCTTCCGCGCGGCACCGTGCTGCTCGAGACCGCGGACGGCTGGATCGAGGACGGACCCGGCGTTCGTCTCGATCGCCTGCGCGCCGAGCTCGACAAGGTGGCTGCGACGCGATGAACATTCTGGCGGAACAGGCGCGGACGCTGCTCGAAGGAGTCGCGGTGGGGGAGGGGCCTCGCCGGGTCGGCCGGCTGCTTTCCTATGACGGGCTCATGCTTGAGGCGACCGGGCTCGACAAGCCGGTCGGCTCGGGCGCGCGAATCGTCGATGCCGACGGACATGTCGCCCGCGCCGAGGTGGTCGGCTTCCGCGGCAAGCGCACGTTGCTGATGGCGCTCGGCGCCGACGCGGCCCACGCCTCGGGCGCCCGCGTCGAGCCTGACGCCTCCTCGACCATGGTCGAAGTCGGCCCTGGACTGCTCGGCCGGGTCATCGACGCGCTCGGCCAGCCGCTCGATGGCCTCGGGCCGGTCGCTGCGACCGACAAATGGCCGCTCGCCGGCAAGCAGGGAAATCCGCTCGACCGCGCCCGGGTCACCGAGGGGTTCGACCTCGGCGTTCGCGGCGTCAACGCCATGCTCACCGCCGGGATCGGCCAGCGCATCGCGATCGTCGCCGGTTCCGGCGTCGGCAAGTCGGTGCTGATGGGCCAGATGCTCAACGGCGCCGAGGCGGACGTGATCGTCGTCGGCCTGATCGGCGAGCGCAGCCGCGAGGTCTCGGACTTCCTGGCGACAAAATTGAGCGGCCCGGTGCGGGAGAAGTCGGTCGTGGTCGCGGTCCCGGCGGACCACGCGCCGCTGCTTCGCCTGCGCGCCGCGATGCGCGCCACCGCCATCGCCGAAGATTTCCGGGCCCGCGGACTCAAGGTCCTCTTGCTCATCGACAGCCTGACGCGAGTCGCCCATGCGCAGCGCGAGATCGGCCTTTCTCTGGGCGAGCCGCCGACCGTCAAAGGCTATCCGCCTTCGGCGCTCGGCCTGATCCCGCGCCTGTGCGAGCGGGCTGGCGCCGATCGCCGGACCGGCGGCTCGATCACCGCGCTCTACACCGTTCTCGCCGACGGCGACGACACCGACGATCCGATCGTCGACGCGGCGCGCGCCATCGTCGATGGCCACATCATCCTGTCGCGCGGCCTCGCCGAGCAGGGCGTCTATCCGGCGATCGACGTCGGCAAGTCGCTGTCGCGCGTGATGAGCGACATCGCCAGCCCCGAACATGCGATGGCCGCCGCCGCATTCCGCCGCTTGTGGTCGGCTTATGAGGACAATCGCGACCTCATCCTGATGGGCGCCTATGCGGTTGGCTCAGACTCGCTGATCGACGAGGCGATCGCTCGGCGGCAGGAGCTCTTGGGCTTCCTGCGCCAGGCGCCCGGCGAAAGCGTGCCTCTCGAGGATAGCGTGCTTCAGCTTACCGGGATGATGGCGTCATGAAGGCGGCGGTGAAGCAGCGGGCGCGGATCGCGCGCGTGCGCCGGCTCCAGCACGGCCTCGCTGCGTCCAGCGCGGCGGCGGCGGCGGCGCAGGTGCGCAACCTGGAAGGGAGCGCCTCGCGCCTCGCCGAGATGCGCGGCGATCTCGATCCCGAGGAGGGCATGACCAGCGGCGCCTGGCTGTCGTCGGCCGGCGAGCTGGCGATGCGGCTCGATAATGCGCGCATCGGACTTGCCCCTACCATCGACGCAGCGCGCTCGACCGCGCGGGCCAAGGAACAGGTGCGAGTCGTCGCGCGCCAGAGCCAGGAAAGCGCCGAGCGGCTCGAACAGGCGGCCGCGAGCGCGGCCGAGGAACTGCTCGAGCGCCGAATGAACAAGATCACGCGCCGCCGGGTGCGTCCAAACCACAATGAGGTGACATCGTGATGCCAGCCGCGACCAACATCCTGAAGGCGACGACGACCAGCGACGCAGCGCCTGCCGCGCCGGCGGCTCCGGGCGGCGAGATCTTCGCCGCTCTGCTGAGCGGGACGGAGAGCGCGCCGGCCGACGGCGTGACCGGCGAAGAGGCTGTCACGGCCGAGGTTACGGCCGAGGCTCAGCCCAATCTCGACATCCTCGCGCCGCTGCTCGCGCAGCAGCAGGTCGTCCCGACCGTGACCGTTCCAATTGTTGCGGGCGATGCGGGGCCAGCCGACGGGAATCCCGCCACGAGCGCGATTGCCGGATCGGCCCCCATCTCGCCGCTCGTTCCGAGCGAGGTCGAGGGGCGCCTGGACGGAAGTTCGAGTCCGAACCCGGCTGCGGCAACGGCGGCGATAACGGCCGTCCTGGACCAAGCCCTCGCGGACGCCCCTCTTCGCTCTGGCCGAACCGAGGGTGCGGAGCTTCCGAAAGCGGTTGAGCTCGCGGTCGATGGCAAGGCGGTCGTGGCGACCGCGGAGAGCGCGAAGGCGACCGACAAGGCCGGTAGCCAGCCGGCGCAGTCGGCCACCTCCGCGGCCATCGCTACCCCAACCCAGGCACCTACGAACGACCAGCAGCCGGGAAGCCGCCGCCAGCAGGCCGAGACGCCGGTCGCGACCATGGAGGTCCAGGCTCAGCAGCCGACGACATCGGTGACCGACGTTCGTTCGCTGATCGCATCGCTCACCGGCACCGGAATTGCCGGAGCCGCCGGTGCGTCGCAGGCCGGCCCCGCCCAGCAGCTCGGTCAAGCGCTGGCCGCTCAGGTGCTCGACCTGGCCGGCGGAAGCGAATGGCTCGACCAGCTCAGCGCGGAAATCGGCCGGGCGACGGACGGCTCCGGGCCGCTGCGCTTCCGGCTGACCCCGGAGAGCCTCGGCGAGCTCAAGGTCGAGATCAGCCAGAGCGACCGCGGCGCCATCGTGCGCATGACGGTCGCGACGGAGGCCGCCCAGGCGGCGCTCGCCGACGCCCAGCCGCGGCTTGCCGCCGAGGCGCGGGCGCAGGGCGTTCGGCTCGCCGAAACCCAGGTCGACCTCGCCGGCAACCAGGCTCAGCAGCACCAGCAGGGCCGCGAATCGGCGCGCCAGCAGGCGTCGGGCGACCAGCCGCTCCGCGGCTTTCGCGCCGCTGGCCAGACTTCAACCGGAACCTCGGTACCGGGGGCGGCCAGCCGCCCGGCCGAACGCTACGCTTAAGGAGACAATGACATGAGCCGTAATGCGAAGAAGGAGGCGGCTGAAGATTCAGCCCCGCCCAAGAAGAAAAAGGGCAAGCTGTTCCTGATGCTCGGAATCGTCGTGCTGCTCGGCGGCGGCGGCGGCGCGGCGCTCTATGCGAGCGGCGTGCTGGTGCCGACCAATGCCGGCCACGACGCACATCGGCCGCAACTAGTACCGCGCGCCGAAGCGAGCAGCAGCGAGGTCGCCGAGGCGATGGAGCGGGCGCGCCAGGGGCAGGTCGACCCGCACGTGTTCCAGGCGACCTATCACACGCTCGCCGACAACTTCACCTCGAACCTGCGCGGCGGCCAGTCTTTCGTTCAGATCGGGATCGGCGTTTCGACCTATTATGACGAGGACGTGATCGCGAATCTCGACAAGCACGAGATGGCGATCCGCTCCGCCATCCTGATGGTGCTGTCCGAGCAGGACCCGATCGCGATCGCCACCGCGGAGGGCAAGGAGGCGCTTCGCCAACAGCTAAAGAATGCGGTGAATCGCGTGTTAACCAATAAGGAAGGGTTCGGGGGCATAGACGAAGTCCACTTCACCAGCTTCGTGACCCAATGACCGATCAACCCATCCTGTCTGGAGACGAAATCGCGGCCCTGATGGGGCGCGAGGACCCCTCTGCGCGGCAGGATGGGCCGTCGCGGGAGCCGCGGCCGTTCAGCTTCGGCAGCGGCTCGGCGCAGCCAAGCGCTGCCCTGCCCGCGCTCGATCGCATCAACGAGCGGCTGGCGCGGCGAATCCGCGACCTGATCGAGCCCTATATCCGCGCCAAGCCGCGGGTGATCGCCGATCCGGCGGTGCTCCGGCCGCTCAGGGACTGGCAGGCCGAGCAGCGCCAGTTCGTCGGCCTCAGCCTGTTCACCATGAAGCCGCTGAAGGGGACTCTGGCGGTGTGCGTGCCGAGCGAGTTCGTCAGCCGCCTGGTCGACGCTTATTATGGCGGCGTCGGCGCCGATCCCGAGCACGAAGCGCGCGAATTCACCGCGACCGAGGAGCGCCTCCTCAGCCGCCTGTCCGAAAACCTGGTCGGCCTCGTCGCCGACTCATGGCGCGAGATCGCGCCGATCGAGCCGGCGTTGCGCGGCCGCGAAACCAGCCCGGCGCTGACCGGCGTCGGCGGTCCCGACGAGACCGCGGTGATCTGCCGCTTCATCGTCACGCCGCCGCAGGCGCGGCCGGCCAGCATCGACATCCTGTTCCCGGCCGCAGCCCTGCGATCGGTCGAAGGGGCGCTCGCGGCCAAGGTCGGCGACGACGGCGGCCGCGGCGAGGAATGGCGCGGCAAGCTCAGTGCCGCGCTGGCCGATATCCGAATCGAGGCACGCACCGTGCTTGCACGGCCCGAGCTCAGCGTCGGCGAGCTGGTCCAACTGAAGGTCGGCGACGTCATCCCGGTCAGCATCCCGGCGATGGTGCCGCTGCTGGTCGAGGGGCGCACCGTCGCACTGGGCTCGATCGGCGAGCAGGACGGCAAGGCCGCGCTGAAGGTCGACAAGATTACGAGGAGAATGGGTTCGTGAGCGACATGGGGGAAATCCTTCCGGCCGACGATGGCGACGGCGCCGAGGCGCCGATGGCCGGCCGCAATTATCGGCTGCTCGCCGACATCCCGGTGCGGCTGTCGGTGGAGGTCGGCTCGACCGCGATCAAGCTGTCCGAGCTGATGGACCTTGCCGAGGGCAGCATCGTCGAGCTCGACCGGCAGAGCCACGAGCTGCTCGACATCATGGCCAACGGCACCCTCATCGCCAAGGGCGAGGTGGTGACCGTCAACGGCCGCTTCGGAATTCGCGTGCTGGAGGTCGTCGCGGCCGACGCGCGCCTCGCCGGCGCCGGCCTGGAGCGGCGGCGGTGACCGAATATTTTCTCCGCCTTCTGTTTCTGATCCCGCTCGTCGGCGGCCTCGCTTTCGGGGCGCTGTGGCTGTGGCGCAAGGCCCAGCCGGGCATGGCGGTGGGTCAGCGCGAGCGGCTCGTGAAGGTCGTCGACGCGGTGCCGATGGGCACCACCGGCCGGCTCGCGGTGGTGGAGTTCGACGGCAAGCGAATCCTCCTCGCCGTGTCGCGCACCGGAATCAGCCGACTCGACGACGACGGCCGCTCGGCGATGGGCCTCCTCGATGGCTGAGGTTGCGCTTCCGCTCTCGAAGCGGACCCTCCTCAAAGCCGCGGCGATCCTCGTCGGCTTCATGGCTTTCGTCGTGCTGCTCGGCTTCTCCGGCGACCTCGCTTTCGCCCAGGCTCAAGAGGCGCCCGCCGCCCAGGCCGCGCCGCAGAATCCGCCGGCAGCCGCCGGGGGCCAGCCGGGCGCGCTCGACCGGGCGATGGAGACGATTGCAGACGACGGCCGCCCGCTCTCGCTGAGCCTGCAGATCCTCGTCCTGATGAGCCTTCTGACGGTGCTTCCGTCGATCATCCTGATGATGACCAGCTTCACCCGGATCATCATCGTCCTGTCGATCCTTCGCCAGGCGATCGGGCTCCAGAACACGCCGCCCAACCAGGTGCTGATCGGTCTTGCCCTGTTCCTGTCGATCTTCGTGATGCGGCCGGCGATCGAGGAGATCAACGCGACCGCCTACACGCCCTACGGCAACGGCCAGATCTCGATCGAGGAAGCCGTCACCCGGTCGGGGCGTGTCCTTCACGGCTTCATGATGACCCAGACCCGCGAGAACGATCTCAGGCTGTTCTCCGACCTCGCCAACGTGCGCGGCTTCGCGAGCCCTCAGGACGTGCCTTTCTCGATCCTTCTGCCGGCCTTCGTCACGTCCGAGCTGAAGACCGCGTTCCAGATCGGATTCCTGATATTCCTGCCGTTCCTGATCATCGACATCGTCGTGTCATCGACCCTGATGGCCCTGGGCATGATGATGCTCAGCCCGCCGATCGTGTCGATGCCGTTCAAATTGCTGTTGTTCGTGCTGGTCGACGGCTGGGCCCTCACGATGGGCTCGCTCGCCGCCTCCTTCGGGGTAGGCTAGCAATGATCTCCGACAATCCCGATTATTTCATCGGAATCGCTCAGCAGGCGCTGTGGATCGTCAGCCTGGCCTCCGCGCCGATCCTGATCCCGGCGCTGGCTGCTGGCCTGATCCTCGGCATGGTTCAGGCGGCGACGTCGATCAACGAGCAGACCTTGACCTTCGTGCCGAAGCTGATCGTGGTCGGCCTGTCCCTCGCCATTTTCGGTAGCGCCATCCTCATGCTCCTGGTCGACTTCACCCAGGAGCTGTTCGCCAGGATCCCAGAGATCACACGATGATCCCGACGGGCTTCGCGGGCGTCGAGGCGCAGCTGTGGCTGTGGATGGTCGCGATGATCCGGCCCGGCGCCTGCTTCCTCGCCGCGCCGATCTACGGCGCCAATTTCGTGCCGGTCCAGCTTCGCCTGATCGTCGCTCTGGCGATCGGCATTCCGGGCCTTGGCACCACCAGCTTCGTTCTCCCGGAGGACGGTCTCGTCTCATTCGCCGGAGTGATGCTGGTGGCGAGCGAGGTGCTGGTCGGCCTCGCCCTCGGCTTCGCTGTCCAGATCGGTTTCGCCGCGGCGAGCATCGCCGGCGAGATTATCGGCAATGCCATGGGCCTCGGCTTCTCGGCGATGATGGACCCGGCGACGGGCGCCCAGAACCCGGCATTGTCACAGCTCCTGTCGATCGTCGGCACCTTCCTGTTCCTGTCCATGGGCGGCCACCTGATGCTCGCGGCGATCGTCGTCGAGAGCTACCGGGCGCTTCCGCCGGGGGACGCCTGGCTGTCGGCGGAGAGCGTCCGCCAGCTCGCTTATTTCGGGTCGGTGCTGTTCGCGGCAGGAGTCTCGGTGGCGCTGCCGGTCGGCTTCTCGATCGTGCTCGTCCAGATCATCATGGGCATGCTGTCGCGCACCGCGCCGGCGCTCAACCTGTTCGCGGTCGGATTCCCCGCGGCCCTCCTGGCCGGAATGGTGCTTCTCGCCATCGCCGCGCCGATCATTGGCGACGGCCTGGTCGCGGCGATGCAGGCGGGCCTCGAGGAATCGCGCCGGATCGCGCTCGGGAACTGACATGTCGGACCAGGACAAGAGCCAGAAAACCGAGCTTCCGACGCCGAAGAAGCTGCGCGACGCCGCCGAGAAAGGCGACGTCCTCGCCTCCCGCGAGCTCGGCACGGCATTGGTGGTGACGATCGGCGCCGCCTGGATCGCCTTCGCCGGGCCGGCGATGATCGGCGCCCTGGAAACGATGGTCCGCGACGGCCTGTCGCTGGATTTCCAGGACGTGCGCATCTTCGATCCGGCGGGAGCGGCGCTGCGCCTGCTCGCGATCATCGCGGTTCCAATCGTCGGCCTGTTCGCGCTCACCATGATCGCCGCGATCGGCGCGCCGGCCCTGCTCGGCTCTCTGGGCTTCCGCGGCAAGGCGCTCGGCTTCAAGGCGAGCAAGCTCAATCCGGCCTCGGGGCTCAAGCGCATCTTCGGCCTCCAGGGGCTGATGGAACTCGGCAAGTCGATCCTCAAAGTGCTTCTGATCGGATCGCTGGCCATATGGCTGCTGATGGGCGAGCTGCCGGGCCTGATCGGCCTCGGCACGCGCGACACCCGCTCTGCGATCTACAGCCTTGGCGGCACGTTCACCTTCGCGGTGCTGCTGATGGCGGGCGCGCTCGTCTTCATCGCTATGGTCGACGTGCCGATGCAGATGCTTCAGCGCACCCGGCGCCTGAAGATGAGCAAGCAGGAGATCAAGGACGAGCACAAGCAGCAGGAAGGCTCGCCCGAGGTCAAGGGCCAGCAGCGCGCCAAGCAGCGCGAGGTCGCCCGGCGGTCGGTGCAGAAGGCGATGGGCGAGGCGACGGTGGTGCTCACCAACCCGACCCATTTCGCGGTGGCACTTCGCTACAAGCAGGGCAGCGACCCGGCGCCGATCCTGCTCGCCCGCGGTCGCGGAGTCACCGCCGAGGCGATCCGCGAGCTCGCCGCCGAGAAGGACGTGCCGATGCTGAGCTATCCGGAGCTCACCCGCGCCATCTACTACACGACCCGAGCCGGCCAGTTCGTTCGCGAGGACCTCTATCTCGCGGTGGCGACGGTGCTCGCCTTCGTGTTCAACCTCGACGCCGCAGGAGCGGCCGGCCACATGCAGCCGTCGGTCGACGTGCCGCCTGAAGCACGGTTCGACACCGACGGGCGGCGGGTTCGGTAATTCCGCTGAACCGCTCATGCTGACCAGCGCAGAGAGGTTGCGCGCTAAGCCTTCGCGCGCCGCTGCCGTTATCTGCTCGGGGAGGCAGGGCGGCAGATGTTCCACGGGATCAAGAGCGAAGCGCAGGCGCGTCGGGCGCTGGGCGAGATCGAGCGGCTGCTCAGCGATGCTGACAGCGCCGGGATCGCGCTCGACCCGTGGCTGCGCGAGCTCGCCGCGGAGCTGCGCGACGTCCTGCCCGAAATGGACTCGGCCGGGGCCGCCGCGATCGCCGAGCAGATCCTGGCGGATCCCCGCCTTTCCCTCGCCGCCCAGGCACGGCTTCGGGCCGACACGGTGCGGGTGATCAGGGGCTGAGTTCCCTTCCCTGAAAGGGTGCACGCACTGGCGCGCGTAACCACCCCCGTCCCCTCCTTTTCAGGGAGGGGCAGCCCTAAAGAAGCCGCTCTTCGTGCCGTTCCTATCCCTGAGAGGGGACGCTCAATGGATTCGTCAATCGCTGCATCGCTCGGGATCGGCTCGGGGCTGGACATCCAGGCCCTGGTCAAGCAGCTGTCCGATGCGCAGCGTGCGCCCAAGGACGCGCAGATCGCCAAGCGCGAAACGCTGAACGCGGCACGCATCTCGACGCTGGCCGAGGTCAGCAACGCCATCGACAATTTCTCGAACGCCTTGACCTCCCTGATCTCGGGCGGGTCGCTGTTCACCCAACCGACCGTCTCGGAGCCGAGCCTGCTCAGCGCCAAGGCGGTTGCGGGCGCGCGGCTCGGCGGCCTGTCGGCCGAGCTCGAGGTCGTTCAGCTCGCCAAGGCGCAGACCCTGCAATCCACGACGTTCACCGCCCGCACCGATCCGGTCGGGCAGGGGACGCTGACCCTGAGCAACGGCAACGGCAGCTTCGACATCGTCGTGGACGCCGCCAATGACAGCCTCGAAGGCCTCGCCAGCGCGATCAACGCCGCCGGTGCGGGCGTCGTCGCCAGCATCGTCACCGACGCCAACGGCTCGCGGCTGATGCTGAAGGGCGCGACCGGCCAGGCCAACGCCTTCACCCTTTCGACCGCCGCGACCGGCGGCCTCGAGCGTTTCGCCTTCGGTCCGTCCGTCACCGGTGGCATGACCGAGGCTCAGGCGGCGCAGGACGCGATCGTCAAGCTCGACGGCGTCACCATCAACCGCTCGAGCAACAGCTTCTCCGACGTGGTGGCGGGCGTGCAGATCGACCTCAAGAAGGCCGAGCCGGGCACGATCATCTCGCTGGGCGCGTTGCGTCCGACCGCCGAGATCAGCCAGGGCATGGCCGACTTCGTCGCGGCCTATAACGAGCTGATGGCCCTCATCAACGAGGCCACCAAGGCCGGCGTCGGCGAAGATGGCGGCCCGCTGCGCGGCGATGTCGGCGTGCGCCAGATGGTGCGCCAGCTCAGCCAGATGACCAGCATGGCGCTGACCTCGCAGGGCGACGGCCCGCACAGCCTGGCCGAGATCGGCGTGCGCACCAATCGCGACGGCACGCTGAGCCTCGACACGTTCCGGCTCCAGGAGCAGCTCGCCCGCAATCCGGACGCGGTCGAGGCGCTGTTCAACCCGGCGCAATGGTCGAGCAGCAGCGCCGTCACGATCCAGAGCGCGATGGGACGCGTTAAGCCTGGAACCTACACGCTGACCGATCTGGTCCCGATGAACGGCACCACGCCCGCGTCGGGCAATATCGGCGGTGTCGCGATGACCGGGGTCGACACCAACCTTGTGGCGCCTGCCGGCTCTGCCGCACTCGGCCTGATCGTCACCGTCAATTCGGCCGCGGCGAGCGTCACCATCACGATCGAGCCGGGCCTCGGCGGCGCCTTGAAGATGATCCGCGACGCGCTGCGCGACCGCGAAGGGCCGTTCGCGGCAACCAACAAGCGGCTCAGCGAGGAGCGCGACGACATCGCGGACACGAGGGCGCTGCACGACGAGCGCTCGCAGCGTTACTACAGCCAGTTGCTCGGAACCTTCACCGCGATGGAGCGGCAGGTGTCCGCGTTCAAGGCGACCCAGAGCTATCTGGACCAGCAGATCAAGATGTGGACCAACGACCGGAGCTGAGGCGCCGGCGACGTGAACTTTGTGCGGGAGTGAGTGGATGTACGCGATGCGTGGGCAGTTCGGGATGGCCAAGGCGCGGTATCAGCGCGTTGACGTCGCCAGTCGGGTCGAGGGTGCCAACCCGCACCAGCTGGTGACCATCCTCTATGACGAGCTGCTCAAGGCGCTTGACGCCATGGCCGCGGCGATGGCGCGCGTCGATTATGTCCAGCGCGGCGAGCGCCAGGCGCGGGCGCTGCGGCTGATCAGCGGGCTGGAGACGAGCCTCGATTTCGAGCAGGGGGGCGACATCGCCATCGGCCTGGCCAAGATCTACCGCGAGGCGCGCCGACTCACCATCGCCGCCGGGCGCGAGAATGACGTGAAGCTGGTCGAGCGCGCCCGCGAGATGCTGGGCGAGGTTGCCCAGGCCTGGGAGCAGATCGGGAATCGGTGAACGGAGTTCCTCCCCATGAGCGTTGCTTATGGGGAGGGGGACCATCTGCGTAGCAGATGGTGGAGGGTAATCAGGCTGGAGCGGGCGCGTGCGGACGGAGGCGCTACCCCTCCACCATGCTTCGCATGGTCCCCCTCCCCACCGCTTCACGGCAGGGAGGAACTCTTACGCCGCGACCTCGACCCCGTATTTGCGCATTTTCTCGATGAGCGTGGTGCGCTGGAGGCCGAGCAGGCGGGCGGCTTCGGCGACGACGCCGTTGGCGAGGTTCAGGGCCTCCTCGATGTAGCGGCGCTCGAGGTCGCCCAGCATGGTCTTGAGCGCGACCGGAGAGTCGCGGGTGAGGATCGGCGAATCCACAGCGGGCGCCGTCTCGGCGACCGGCGCAGGCGCAGGGATCTCGGCCGTGGCGGCCCACAGAGCGGCGCGTTCGGCGGCGCTGTTGCGGCCGCGGCGAAGAAGCATGCGCTCGACCTGCTCGGCGCCGATGGTCTCGCCGGGAAAGAGGATTCCGGCGCGCTCGACGAGGTTGCGGAGCTCGCGGACATTGCCCGGCCAGTCATGACGGGCGAGGCGGTCCAGAGCGGCCGTGTTGAAGCGAACGTCGGCTCCGTTCTTGCGGCCCTGCGCCAGGAAATGGCGGATCAGCGGAGCGACGTCCTCGCGGCGCTCGGCGAGGCTGGGAAGGTCGATCGGGAAGACGGCGAGGCGGTAGAAGAGATCCTCGCGGAAGCGCTTCTCGTCGATCGCGGTGTCGAGATCGCGGTGGGTCGCCGACACGATTCGGGCGTCGACCGGGATGACTCCGCGGCCGCCGACGCGCTGGACCCGGCGGTCCTCGAGCACGCGCAGAAGCTTGACCTGCATGTCGTGCGGCATGTCGCCGATCTCGTCGAGGAACAGGGTGCCGCCGTCGGCTTCCTCGAAGCGCCCGCGATGCTGGGCGTGGGCGCCGGTGAAGCTGCCTTTCTCGTGGCCGAACAATTCCGATTCGATGAGCTCGCGCGGGATCGCGCCGCAATTGACGGAGACGTGGGGCGCATCGGCGCGCTGGCTGGCGGCGTGGATCGCGCGGGCGACCATTTCCTTGCCGCTGCCGGACGGACCGGTGACGATGACGGACGCGTCGCTCGGCGCGACCTGCGCCACCTGGAGGCGGACCTCCTTGATGGCGCGGCTGTCGCCGATGAGAAAAGCGGCAATCGGATTCTTGCCGCCCGCTCGAAGCGTCGCCGACTGAGCAACCGTCATGCTGTTACGCGTCCCCCCTGAAACATAGGCAGAAATGGCGGCAAAAGGTTAACGAGCCGATAAGCACCTATGGTTTTCACTGTAACCCGAAATTTCGCTCGGGCTGAAGCGGCCGCTTCGGTTATGGCTGCCCCGCACAGAGAAAGTTCGCGGAGTTCATCATGCGTCGTCGCCTGTTCACCTTGCTCGTCACGGCCGCTGCCGGTTTTGGCGCGGCCGCGCCGGCTCATGCCCAGATCGGCATCGGCGGCGGCTTCACCATCACCGGCCGTGGCACCGCCACCACCGATTTCCGCCACCGCGGGATTTCGCGCTCGGACGGCGACCCGGCGCTGCAGGCGACCGGCACCATCTCGCACGATAGCGGCTTCTATGCCGGGCTGTGGGGATCGTCGCTGACCGATGCGTCGGCGACGGGCGAGCTCCAGGTCGAATATTATGCCGGCTACGGGCGCGAGATCGCCAGCGGTACCGACATCGACGTCGGCTTGGTCTATACGAGCTTCCCGGACGCCAGCGCGCTTGCGGACCCCGATTATGTCGAGGCTTATGCGTCGCTCAGCCACACTTTGGGTCCGGTCACAGCCGAGGCCGGCGCCTTCTACGCGCCGGAGCAGGACGCGTTCGCCGGCCGCGACAATCTCTATCTCTATGGCGACGTCACCGCCGGAATCCCGTTTACGCCGGTGACCGTGCTCGGGCGTCTCGGCTATACCAGCGGCGGCCTGGCGCCGGGCGGCGGGGACTATCTCGACTGGCGGCTGGGCGTGGAGATCGATCGCGGCCGCTTCCGGTTCGGAATGTTCTATGTCGACACCGATCTGGACCTGGCCAACAGCGATCCGACCATGGTGGCGTCGGTGAGCCTCGGCTTCTGACACCTCGTTACGCGCAAGAAACTATTAGCATGATCCATGTTAAGCGCCCGCCCGACATAGGGCGGGGGCATTCATGTACGACCAGGGGGACCAGGGCTTCGTGCAGCGCGGGGCCGAAAGGGTCGAGTTGCATTGCGAGGCGGTGCTGAAGCTCGCCGACGGGCGCAGCGTCGAGGCGCGAGTCCGCAACATCTCGACCTCGGGCATGCGCCTGTTCTGCCGTGACCTGCTGCCGATCGGCGACGGCGCGCGGGTGGCGATCGCCAATGGCGGCGAGCATCCGATCCAGATCGTCTGGCAGCTCGGCGTGTCCGCCGGAGTCGAGTTCACGCCGCACCTCACCTGGCGAAGCGTCGTCGGATTGCTCGCGGAATCCGAGGAGCAGGAACGGCTGAACCGCCGCGTCGCCTAACCGGCGACGTAGACCGTCTTCGTCTGGGTATAGAATTCGACCGCGGCGAAGCCCTGCTCGCGGGCGCCGTAGCTGGACTTGCGCGTGCCGCCGAACGGCACGTGATAGTCGACGCCCGCGGTCGGCAGGTTCACCATCACCATGCCGGCACGCACGTTGCGGCGGAAATGGCGGCTGTGCTTGAGGCTGTTGGTGACGATTCCGGCGGACAGGCCGAACTGCCCACGATTGGCGATCGCCAGCGCTTCCTCATAGTCGCGGACGCGCACCGTGCTAACGACCGGGCCGAACACTTCCTCGCAATTGATGCGCATGTCGGGCGCGGTGTCGGCGATGACCGCCGGCGACATGAAGTAGCCGGGATTGGTCATGTCGAGCAGTTCGCCGCCGGCGGCGAGGCGGCCGCCCTCGTCGGTGGCAATGCGGACGTAGCGCATGTTCTGCTCGAGCTGGCTTTCGCTCACCGCGGGGCCGATCTGGGTGGTGGGGTCGAGCGCGTCGCCGACCTTCAAGGCGCGGGCGCGTTCGATCAAAGCCGCGACGAAACGATCGTGGATGGCGTCGGTGACGATCACCCGTGACGAGGCGGTGCAGCGCTGGCCGGTGCCATAGAAGGCGCCGTCGATCGCGCAGGCGACGGCGCGGTCGAGGTCGGCGTCGTCGAGCACCACGAGCGGGTTCTTGCCGCCCATCTCGAGCTGAACGCGCGCCTGGCGTCGGACCGCACTCTCGGCGACCCGGGCGCCGACGCCCTGGGAGCCGGTGAAGGAGACCCCGTCGACCTCTTCATGGTCGACGATCGCCTGGCCGACCTTGCCGTCGCCGATCACCAGGTTGAACACGCCGGCGGGCGCTCCGCATTCGTGGATGATGCTGGCCAGCGCATGCGCGATCGCCGGCGTCGGGCTGGCGGGCTTCAGGACGACGGTGTTGCCGAAGGCGAGGGCCGGCGCGGCCTTCCACGCCGGAATGGCAATCGGAAAATTCCACGGCGTGACCAGTCCGAACACGCCGACCGCCTCGCGATAGGTGGCGGCGTCGATTCCGGGGCGGGTGGACTCGAGCGTCCGGCCGTGGCGGCGAAGCGCCTCGCCGGCGAAATATTTGAAGATGCGCGCGGCGCGCATGACCTCGCCGGTGCCTTCGGCAAGGGTCTTGCCCTCCTCGCGCGAGAGGAGGTGGCCGAGCTCCTTGGCCCGCGCCATGATCGTCGCGCCGACCTTATCGAGCAGGTCCGAACGCACTTCCGGCGAGGCATCCGCCCAGGCCGGGAAAGCGGCGCGCGCGGCCGACACCGCCGAGTCGACCTCGGCCCGGCCACCGGCCGGATAGCGCGCGACCACGTCGTTGGTGTTGGACGGGTTGAGGCTCTCGCCGGCCGGGTCGCCGGCGACGGCCTCGCCATTGATGAAGTGGGTGAGGATATCGGTCATGCCCTTCTCGCAGCCGCTCGCCGCTCCCATGTCAAGCGGCGGCCGTTGACCGGGCATGAGCTGTTATGGCAATCGGTCGGCCGCCCGGGCGGGTGTAGCTCAATGGTAGAGCAGAAGCTTCCCAAGCTTACGACGAGGGTTCGATTCCCTTCACCCGCTCCAACTCTCCCGATGGCTCAGCTCACGTCCTCAACCACGGGCTGGCGCTTGTCTTCGGTGTTGGTGTCGAAGTCGCTGGCGTCGTGGCGTTCCAGGAGTTGTTCGGACGGGTCGCCGGTGGTGCGGTTGACCATCCGGCCGCGGCGGACCGCCGGGCGGGCGGCGATGGCGTCGGCCCAGCGCTTCACGTTGGGATATTCGTGGACGCTGAGGAACTCGGCGGCGTCATAGGCTTCGCCGCGCACGACGGCGCCGTACCAGGGCCAGATCGCCATGTCCGCGATGGTGTAGTCGGGGCCGGCGACGAATTCGCTTTCCGCGAGGCGGCGGTCGAGGACGTCGAGCTGGCGCTTGGCCTCCATCGCGTAGCGGTTGATGGCATATTCGATTCTTGTGGGCGCATAGGCGTAGAAATGGCCGAAGCCGCCGCCGAGGAAGGGCGCGCTACCCATCTGCCAGAACAGCCACGACAGGGTTTCGGCGCGGGCGGGATAATCGGCGGGCAGGAAGTGGCCGAACTTCTCCGCGAGGTACATCAGGATGGCGCCGGATTCGAAGACTCGGACCGGCTCGGGGCCGCTGCGGTCGACGAGTGCCGGGATCTTCGAGTTGGGGTTCACCGCCACGAAGCCGCTGGAGAACTGGTCGCCTTCGGTGATCCGGATCAGCCAGGCGTCATATTCGGCCTCGGAGATGCCGAGGGCGAGAAGCTCCTCGAACATGATCGTGACTTTGACGCCGTTTGGCGTGCCCTGCGAATAGAGCTGGAAAGGGTGCTTGCCGACCGGCAGCTCGCGCTCGTGGGTGGCGCCGGCGACCGGGCGGTTGATGTTGGCGAACTTGCCGCCGCTCTCCGTGTCCCAGGTCCATACTCGGGGAGGGGTGTAGGTGTCGCTCATCTTGATCTCCTGGAACCGGGGCGTGCGGTTGATCTGGGGCCGAATCGCCCGGTTCCAAGGGGAAATGTTTCGGGTGCGGCGCGTTGGGCGAGCCGTGCCGCGTTATTATTTCAACATCTGCTCCGAAGAGTTCGAGGAGACCGACCTGGTGGGCGAGCATTGTTCCGACGATCTCGCAGCGCTCAAGGAAGCGCTGCGGCAGGCGAGCAGCCTCGTCGAGCAGCAGCTCTTCTTCAATAAGGTGGTCGACGCGTGGATCGAGGTGGAGGACGAGGATCATCGGGAGGTGATGCGCCTGCCGCTGCGCGCGGCCGCTTACTGACATGCGGCGGCTGTGGCTGATCACAAATCCGTCGTCGGGCTCCGCGAGTCCGGAGAAGTGCGCGGCGCTCGAGGCGATCTTCGAGGAGCGCGGGCTCGAGCTTGCCGGCCGCACCATCTTCCCGGAGGATGGGCTGCCGGAGATCGATGCCCTGATTGAGGCGCAGGTCGATACCGTGGTGCTGTTCGCCGGGGACGGGACGGTCAATGCTGCGGCATGCAAATATGATCGGTGGAAAGGCGAGGTGCTGGTCCTGCCCGGCGGAACGATGAACATCCTGGCGCGCCGGCTTCATGGCGATACGGATCCGCACGACATCGTCCACAAGGCGCATGAGGAGGGTGCGGGGCGGACCATGCCGTTCGTGGAGTCCGGTCCGCACCGCGCCTTCTGCTCGCTGATCATCGGGCCGGCCGCGGCATGGGCCCAGGCGCGCGAGGCGGTGCGCTACCGAGCGTTCAAGCGGCTGCGGCGAGCCGTTCAGGTCGCGTGGGCGCGCACCTGGGCAAAGGGAGTCTGCCTGTTCGACGGGACCCGCGAGCGCGGCGCCTACAAGGCATTGCTGATCAGCCCGGAGGACGGCTGGCTCAAGATCTCCGCATTCACTGCACGCGGGTTCATGGATGCGGCCAATCTCGGCTGGGAATGGCTGACCGGCAACTGGCAGGACGCGCCGAGCGTCGACAATGTCCGGTCGGCCCATGTCACGGTGACGGGACCGCCGGCGATCCACGCGCTGTTCGACGGCGAGGAGGTCAAGCTGAAGTCGCCCGCACTGGTCAGTTCGGGAGTCAGCAACCTCTCCTTCATCGCAACCGTTGATGCGCCATGACGAGGCTGTTCCACGTCTCCGACCTCCATTTCGGCCGGCAGGACCAGGCGGCGATCGACTGGTTCGCAGCGACCGTGCACGAGGAGCGGCCGGCGGCGGTGATCTGCACCGGCGATCTCACCCAGCGGGCGCGGAGCCGAGAGTTCGAAGCCGCTGCCCGCTACCTCGAATCGCTGCCGGTTCCGGTGACGATCGAGCCCGGCAACCACGATCTGCCCTATTTCAACCCGTTCGAGCGGTTCGTCCGGCCCTATCGTCGCTACGGCCGCCTGGAGCGGATGATCGAGCGGCCGCTCGACGTCGCCAATGTCGTGGTTGTGCCGTTGAAGACGACGGCGCGCTTCCAGTTGCGCCGCAATTGGTCGTGGGGCGTGGTCGGGCGGAGCGCATTGGCGAAGGCGTTGGCGCTGCTCGAAAGCGTCGGCGCCGACCAGATGAAGCTGGTCGCCTGCCACCATCCGTTGATCGACCGCGAAGGCGGCGAGTCGTCGGGCAAGACGATCCGCGGGCGCGAGGCGCTCGAGGCGCTCGCCGCGGCCGGGGCACACGCGATCCTGTCAGGCCATGTCCACACGCCGTTCGACCTCGAGGTGCCGGTCATAGGAGGGGCGACGATCCGCAAGATCGGCGCGGGGACCCTGTCCGAGCGGGTGCGCGAGGCGCCGCCGTCGTTCAACGAGATCCGGATCTGTGAAGGCAGCGCGATCGAGGTCGTCCACCGCTGGATGGAGAGCCCCGGCGCCGCGGCCTAGATCAGGCTCAAGCGGCGGCCGGGGCCCGATGACTATTTCTGCTGCTTGTCGGTCGATTCGGAGGTGCTGCCCTCCTGACCACCTTCCTTCAGCGTCTTCTGCTGGGTCGTGCCGCTCTGCACGCCATCGGTGCCGTCGCCCGGTTCGCCCGGCTTCTTCGGTTCGAGCATGATGTTCTCCCTTCCTAATGCCGGAGTCGGGTGACTCGGCGGGGCGAGAATAGACGCGGAAGAGCCGCGACGCACGCGCCTGCGTCGAAATCAACCGGATCGGAGACGAAAATGTCGAGCCAGGCGAAAGACTGCCTCGGTCCTTGCTTCGTCATGTCGAAGCCGATCCGGGGTCCGCATTGTTCCTCGGAAAGCAGCGACGAAGGGCCGACCCCGGATCGAATCCGGAGTGGAGACTGTCCCCGAGTCAGCGGTCGGGCTGCGGTTCCGGATATTCCTCGCCGCGCTGGCGGGCTTCGCGGCGCGCGCGCTCTTCCGCCTGACGCGCCTCCCGGCCGCGGCGCTCGTCTTCCTCGCGAAGCTGGCGGCCGCGGGCGCGGTCGGCCTCCGACTGGCTGGTGGTCACGGCATCGACGCCGGCGCTGACCGCGCGCACCGGCAGCGTAACGACGTCAAGCGCCGTCTTGGCGATGCAGCCGGACAAGACAACCGGCAGAGCGAGGACGAGGGGCGCGCGCATCTTCAGCAACATAGCAGGAATGCGTTGCGCGTGGGTGAACGAAACGCTGGTTCGGGCTTGACTCCGGACAGGATGCATTCGATTATTTCTGTCATGACAGAAATAAAGGAACCTGAGTCGCAGTCCAGAATGGCGCCCGCGGTCGAGCGGTTCGTGCTTCACTGGGGAGACATGGGCGGGCGCTGGGGCGTCAACCGCTCGGTCGCGCAGATCCATGCGCTCCTCTATCTCGCCGAGCGGCCTCTGACGGCGGAGGACATTGCCGAGACGCTCGGCATGGCGCGCTCCAACGTGTCCAACAGCCTCAAGGAATTGTTCGGCTGGAAGCTGATCCGCCGAATCCCGGTGATGGGCGACCGGCGCGACCATTATGAGGCGGAGACGGATCTGTGGGAGATGCTGACCCGAATCGCCCAGGGCCGCAAGGAGCGCGAGCTCGACCCCGCCGCTGACGCGATCCGCGCGTGCATCGCCGAGGCCGAAGGGGACGACAAGGTGAACCCGGTGGCTCGGCGGCGGCTCGAGGAAATGGGCCGCTTCGTCGGCGAGATCGAGCGCTGGTACGGGCAGATGCTCAACGTGCCTCCGCCCAAGCTGATGCAATTGATGAAGATGGGCACCCGGGTCGTCGACCTGCTGAGGCTCGGCCGCAAGGGAAAGGGCTGACCCATGGCCGCACGGGACGGAGCGATGAATGCGGGCGAGGCCCCGATCATCGTCTTCGACGCCCAGTGCGTGCTGTGCTCCGCCAACGCCAGGTTCGTGCTCAAGCATGATCGGCGCGGGCATTTCCGGCTGGCTGCGCAGCAGAGCGAGGCGGGGGCGGCTTTGTACCGCCGCTTCGGCATCGATCCGGCCGATCCCGAGACCTTGATCGTCGTCAGCGGCAGCGCTGCCGCGCGCTACAGCGACGCGGTGTTCGCCATCGCGCGCGGGCTCGGCTGGCCGTGGCGTGCCGCCTGTGCCTTGCGCATCGTGCCGCGCTTCCTCCGCGATCCGCTCTACCGGCTGATCGCTCGCAACCGCTACCGCCTGTTCGGCAAGCGCCAGACCTGTTGGGCGCCCGAGCCCGAACATCGGTCGAGGATGCTGTGAGCGTGCCTCGCCGCCGCGCCGCCTTCGAGGCGGAGCAGGCCGCGGACGAGCTTCGGCCAGGTCCCCTCGGCGACCTGCGTTTTCGCCGGCTGGTCGGCGAGGAGGGGTGGACGAAGCTGCCAGCCGCGGTGCGGGAGCGGTTCGGGCATCGCGTCGCCGGCTGTCGCACCATCCTCTATAGCGGCGAGGTCTTCGAGTGCCGGATGAACCGCGCGGGGCGGTGCCTTGCGCAGGCGGCGCGGCTGATCGGGTCGCCGCTGCCGCTGAGCCGGGCGCGCGGTGTGCCGGCGGCGGTGAGCGTTACCGAGGATCCGGTGAGCGGCGGCCAGCATTGGCTTCGGATCTACGGGCGAGAGCGCGGCTTTCCCCAGGTCATCTGCAGTTGCAAGGCCTTCGCCGGTCCGACCGGGCTCGAGGAATATCTTGGTCGCGGCTTTGGCGTTGCGCTCAACGTCGTGGCCGACGAAGGCGCGCTGCATTTTCTGAGCGATCACATCTTCCGGCGCTGCTGCGGGCTGCGCTTGCGGCTGCCACGCTGGCTTTCGCCGGGCGACATGGTGGTCAGCCATGTCGATCGTGGCGACGGCTCCTTCATTTTCGAGCTTCGTCTCCACCACCGCTGGCTGGGCGAACTGGTCCACCAGCGCGCGATCTTCAGGGAAAGGCCGTCGTCATGAGCCGGATCCTCATCATCGGTGGCTATGGCGGATTCGGCGCGCGGCTGTCGCGGCGGCTGGCATTCAAGGGGCACGTCGTGCTGGTCGGCGGGCGCAGCGCCAGGAAGGCCGCCGCGTTCGCCGCCACCATCGACGGGGGCGAGGCGATCGCGATCGACCGCGACGGCGACGTCGGCGCCGTGCTGGTCAATGCGAGGCCGGAGCTGGTCGTGGACTCGGCCGGGCCGTTCCAGGGGAGCGGTTATCAGGTGCCGAAGGCCTGCATCGCCCTCGGCATACCTTATCTCGATCTCGCCGATGCGCGTGATTTCGTGTGCGGAATCGGCGCTCTCGACGGCGCCGCGCGGACTGCCGGGGTCGCGGTGGCGAGCGGCGCGTCGAGCGTTCCGGCGCTGTCGGGCGCCGTGGCTCGGCACCTGGCCGATGGACTTGACCGGGTGACGGCGGTCGAGACCGCGCTGAGCGCGTCGAGCCGCTCGTCCGCCGGGCGGTCCGTCGCTCAGGCCGTCCTCAGCTATGTCGGCAAGCCGGTGCGTCTGTGGCGCGGCGGGCGGTGGCAGGAGCGGAGCGCCTGGCACGAGCTTCGGAAGGAGCGTTATTCGGTGACTGGCGCGCAGCCGCTGAGCCGGCTGGTCGCCTTGTGCGATGTGCCTGACCTCGAGCTTCTACCGGAGATGCTGCCCGGCCGGCCGGCGATCACCTTCCGAGCGGGCAATGAATCCCCGGCGCAGATGGCGGCCTTGTGGCTGTTGAGCTGGCCGGTGCGCTGGGGCTGGCTGCGCTCGCTCACGGGGATGGGACGGTGGTTGCTGCCGCTCCAGCGCTGGGTCGGACGGTGGAGCAGCGACCGTTCCGCCATGGCGATGACGCTGAAGGGCTGGCGCGGCGGGCGCCCGGTGACGAGGCGGTGGACGATCGTCGCGGAGCAGGGCGACGGACCCGAGATACCGACGCTGGCGGCAGAATTGCTGGCCGAGGACCTGCTCGCCGGACGGGTTCCCGCTGGCGCGCGCAACGCAGCCGACTTGCTCAGCCTGGAGCAGTTCGAGCCGCGGTTCGCGCGGCTCGCGGTGCGGAATGAGACGGCCGAGCTGGAGACGGGCTGGCCGCTCTACCGGCGACTGCTGGGCGAGATGTTCGACAGGCTGCCCCCGGCGGTGCGGGCGATGCATGAGGTCCACGGCGATTCCGGCGCGGCGGGCGAGGGCGAGGTCAGGCGCGGCGGCGGCGTCATCGGCCGGCTGATCGGCGCCATTGTCGGCTTCCCGCCGGCCGGTTCCTATCCGGTCCACGTCGAGTTTCTTCAACGCGGCGATCGCGAGCGGTGGATCCGCCATTTCGGGCCGCACCGTTTCTGGAGCTGGTTCAGCATCAAGGACGGGCTGCTCTACGAGCGGTTCGGGCTCCTGCGCTTCGGCTTCGCGCTGCCATGCGACGAGAGCTCCCTGCGCATGCGGCTGATGCGCTGGAGCGCGGCGGGCGTGCCCTTGCCGCTGTTCCTGGCGCCGCGCGTCGATGCGCGGGAGTGGCAGGAGGGCGACCGCTTCCGGTTCGACGACCGGATCACGATGCCGCTGATCGGCGAGCTGATCCATTATTCGGGCTGGCTCCGGCCTGTCGGTGCGGTGCCCGAGGAAGCATCGGCCCGCAGCCTGAGAACCGCTGCCTAGGAGGGGACATGCCGGTACCGGAGGACGAACGACCGACGGCGGGGCGGGTGATCCTCGGCTTTCTCGTCGCGGCTTTTGCGGCCGTGGCTGCCGAGGTCGTCCTGCTGGCAAGCATCGCGGGCACCGACATGACCCTCGACAGCGTGCTCGGCTTCTCGATCTTCGTCTTCCTGTTCGGCGTTCCGATTGCGTTGATCGCGATCCTGGTCGTGGCTGTGCCGGCCTACCTGCTGATGCGCAGGCATTGGCACGTGCGGTGGTGGAACGCGGCGCTGGCCGGGTTCATCGTCGGGATGGTGCCGGGAGTGCTTCTGGGCGCAGGGACCAGCTTGGAGGCTCTGCAGGTGGGGCTAGCCGGGCTGGTCGGAGGTCTCGCCTTCTGGGCGATCGTTCGCCGGCCGAGACAGCCGCGCTTCGACGCCGAGACGTTCCGCTAGGTCGCGGGTCAGCAGCTGCCAGCCGTCGGGCAGGAAGTCCGTCGACATGAAATAATAGAAGTTGCAGCTGCCCGAGCGGGTCCAGTTGCCGCCCTTGTTGAGGCCCAGCGCTGTGGTGCCGATGAAGATCGGGCCGCCGCTGTCGCCGGCGCCGCAGGTCGGGCCGTCGACGGTGATCCAGGTCGGCTCGCACGGACCTCCGCACAGGGCGCCGGGCGGGGCATAATCGGTGAGCTGGATCTCGGCGCAGCCATAGCCGCTGGTCTCGCCGCGATGGCAGGCTATGTCACCCGCGCGAAGGGTGTCGCGGCGCCGCGCGCCGGTGAGGGGGCGTGCCGTGCGCTTGTCGGTGTCGGCATAGAAAAGCGGGCTCAGGGCCTCGTCGCTGACATGGACCTGGACATCCTGGGCGCCCGCGCCCCAGCCGGCGACGAAGGTGAGCGGCTGACTGCGCCCGTCGGGCTGAAGCAGAGTGAGGTCGTCGGGGCAGTGGGCGGCGGTGACGAGGCCGGTGCGGACGCCGTCGGTGACGGTGAAGCCGGTCGTGCACCAGGTGAGGCGGCCGCTCGCCGGGTTGACCCCCTCGACCCGCGCGCCGCCTGCGGCGTCGAAATTCAGGCCCTCGCCGCCTGCGGCGCCGGCATCGCGGCTCTCGCCGGCGGCGAGGCCGAGGCGGATGGGGACGCCGGTCAGCGCTTCGAGACGGGCGTCGGTCTCGGCGACCAGCTCGGGCGGGAAGCGGGCGGGGTTGCCGAGCACGACCAGTTCGCCGGTGCGCGGATCGAAGCCCATGCCTTCGTTGCCCGGCGTGGCGGCGACGATCGCCTCGCGGTGGCGGCGCATCGCGGCGACGACCTGCTCGCGGGTGGCGGCGGCACCGGTGACGAAGCTCACCGGAACCTCCATTCCGCCGACCCTGAGGGCGGTGTCGCGCACCGGCCGGTCGCCGGTCAGGCGGACGACGATCCGATAATCGGGAACATGCGCGACGGCGACGCCGGCGATTCGGCCGCGATGGCGGCGGAGGAGGCGGTCGAGCGGCGCGACGCTGAGCTCCTGCGCGCGCAGGCGGCGCAGCGCTTCGCTCGGCGGGACGTCGAACAGGTTCGCATAAGCGGTCGCGTCCCGGGCGAGCGCCTCGGCCGGACTCTGCACGCGCGGCGCCGCCGAGTCGTGCGCGGCGGCAGGCGTGACGGTCACGGCAGCGAGGATGAAGAGGAGTTTACGCAATGGGAGCCCGCTCGATTCAGCGTTGCTTCTGCCGCGCGGCGGATTGACCCAAGCTGACCGGCTCAAGGCTTGCGCGCGATGATCTCGGCGACGAGCGGCGTGATCATCAGCCTGTCCTGCGCGGACTCGTCGAGCGCGCGGGCGAAGCGCCGGGCCTCGTCGTCATCGGCATAGCCGAGCTCGTGAAGGCGGGCGGCGTTGACCGCCATGAAGGCGGCGGGCCAGCGCCAGGTGAAGTCGCTCGGGCGGACGATCTCGGCCAGTGGGCGCGCGGCGACGATCTCCATGCCGGCGCCCTTGAGCATGTCGGGGAGCTGAAGCGCGATGTCCGGCTCGCCGCCGCTGTCGCGCCAGCTGCGGATGACGAGGTCACGGAAGCGCTCGACGTCGGGGTCGGGAGGCATCGTCCGCCAAGCGCCGTAATCGGCATATTCGTGGAAGATCGCGACTCCCCCCGGCTTCAGCGCCTGGGCGATGTGGCGGACGGTCGCGGCGGGATCGGTGACGAAGCAGAGGAGCCAGCGGCACCAGGCCGCGTCTGCGATACGATCGCCGAAATCCTCTTCGGAGACGTCGTGGCTGCGCGCCTCGATATTGGCGAGGCCGAGGCGACCTGTGCGATCCCTCAGTGCGTCGAGGAAGCTGGGCGAGCGTTCGAGAGCGATGACGCGGCCTTGCGGGCCGACGATCTCGGCGAGGTCGGTGGTCGCAAAGCCGGGGCCGGCGCCGACGTCGATCACGGTCATACCCGGGGCAATGCCGGCGGCGGTCCAGCCGTCGAGGACGTGGCGGCGCCACACAGCATGCTGGAGGCCGAGCCGCTCGACCTCGTCCTGCTGCGTTCCGAGGACGTAATCACCTTCGCTCATGCGCGCTCTGTGCGGAGCCGCGCCGTATCAGGCCAGCCGAATCTTGCGCTCAAACGCAAAAGGGCGGCCCGTTGCCGGACCGCCCCTCTGGTGATTCACTTCGCTTCCGACAGCCGTCACGGGAGTAAATCCCGTGACGTCGATCCGGTCGGCTATGCCGCCGGTCGGCCGGCAGCGATAAGTCTTCGCACTGCTTCGGCGACGCTTCGCGTCGGCGGCGCTGCGCTCGCTTATCGCTTGCTGAACTGGAAGGAACGACGCGCCTTGGCGCGGCCGTACTTCTTGCGCTCGACGACGCGTGGGTCGCGAGTCAGGAAGCCGGCCTGCTTGACCGCGGTGCGGAGCGCCGGCTCGAAGCGCGACAGCGCCTGGGCGATGCCGTGCTTGACCGCTCCGGCCTGGCCGGAAAGGCCGCCGCCGGAGACGGTGCAGACCACGTCATATTGCTCGCGGCGCTCGGCGACGTCGAACGGCTGGTTGATCACCAGGCGAAGCGTCGGGCGGGCGAAATAGACCTCCTGGTCGCGGCCGTTGACGGTGATCTTGCCGGTGCCCGGCTTCAACCACACGCGGGCGACGGCGTCCTTGCGGCGGCCGGTCGCATAAGCGCGGCCATGAGCGTCGAGCTGCTGCTCGCGAAGGACCGCCTGAATCTGCGGGCCCTGGGTCGAGGCGCCATGGTCGTCGACCGGCTGCTCGCGGCGACCGCGGCCGGCCGGCGCTTCCGGAGCGGCGGCGGCGGCCTGGCCCTCGACGACGGCGCCGAGATCGGAAAGGGACTGACGATTATCGGTCATGGTTTACGCGCCCACCTTGTTCTTGCGGTTCATCGCCGCGACATCGAGGACCTGGGGGTTCTGGCCGCCGTGCGGGTGCTCGGTGCCGTTGTAGAGGTGCAGGGCACGCATCTGGTCACGGCCGAGCGGGCCGCGCGGGATCATGCGCTCGATCGCCTTCTCAAGCACGCGCTCCGGGAAGCGGCCGTCGAGGACCTTGCCCGCGGTGATGCCCTTGATACCGCCGGGATAGCCGGTGTGGCGGTAATAGACCTTGTCCTGCAGCTTGTTGCCGGTGAAGCGGACCTTGTCGGCATTGATGATGACGACATGATCGCCGCAATCGACGTGCGGGGTGTAGGACGGCTTGTGCTTGCCGCGCAGGATGTTCGCGACGATCGTGGCGAGACGGCCGACGACGAGACCGTCGGCGTCGATCAGATGCCACTTCTTCTCCACCTCGGCCGGCTTCGCCGACTTGGTGGTCTTGAGGAGCGCCTTCATGGGCCCTGGACCTTTTCTTAGAAACGGAAAGGCGCCGCCCTTGCCCGAGACCGGGCGGGAGCGGCGCTGCGAGCGGCCAAATGGCAGCGAAGGCCCGGAAAGTCAATGAAGCCGCGGGTTTCGTGAGAGGTAAAATAATACCGTAGGCAGCGAGGAGGTTGCGGCGAGCTCCTTTTCGACTCCAGATATTGCTGGAGCCGGCGCGCCCGACTATGCCAGTGTATTACGACGGTAAATCGGGAGAGAGGTCATGAGGGGTGACTGGATGGCGGCGGCGACGCTGCTGCTCGCAACGGCCGCAACGGCTCAGCAACCGCCGGCAGGCGGGCCGATGCCCCCACCCGACAAGTCCACGCCGGTCGAGGCGGGCGAGCTTCGCGAAACCTGGAACGATCGGGTGAGCCAGGGTCCGCCCGTAGGTGCGATGCGAGAGTTTGACGGATGGAGCATGGGCGCGGCCATGCCGCTGCCGCGCTCCGAGCATGCGGTCGCGGAATTCGATGGCAGGATCTGGGTGCTCGGCGGCTATCCGCCAGGACGTCTCCCCTCCAACCTCGTCCAGATCTACGATCCGGCGACGAGCCGCTGGACGCTCGGCCCGCCCTTGCCCGAGCCGATTCACCACACGCATGTCGCTTCGGTCGGCGGCAGGATCTACGTGCTCGGGGGCGAGGTCGAAGGCGCGAGCACCGGACGTCCGGAACGATTCGTGGCGAACGTGTGGATGCACGATCCGGCAGTCGGCGGATGGGTGGCGCGAGCGCCGATGCCGACCGCGCGGGGCGGCGGCGGCAAGGCGGTCATCGACGGCAAGATCTACGTGGCCGGCGGCCGCCCGCCCGGCGGAGCCGCCTTCGAGGTCTATGATCCGGCGACCGACAGCTGGGAGCGGCTTCCCGACATGCCGACCCAGCGCAACCATCTCGCCATGGTCGCGATCGGCGGGAAGATCTATGTCGCCGGCGGCCGCTTCGGACCGGGCGCAGGCGCCGAGCGGACCGACGTCGTCGAAATCTACGATCCAGCGACCCGCAGATGGTCCCGAGGCTCACCGCTTCCAGCGCCGCGCGGCGGGATCACCGGTGCGACCCATGCCGGCTGCATGTTCGTGTTCGGCGGCGAGGGCGAGCGGAGCCACGTGCTTGGCCTGACGCCCAACACCTATGCCTATGATCCGCGCGCCGACCGCTGGACGACTCTGCCCGACCTCCCGATCGCGGTTCACGGGCTCAAGGGGAGCGCGGTGATCGGCGGCCGCATCTTCCTGCCGGGCGGCGGAATCACGCTGGGCGGAAATTCCGGGACGAACGCCATGCAGGTGTACAGGCCGACGATGCGCTGCGAATGAGGGCAGCGAACGACGCGCTAGGAATCGGACGGTTTATCGGCGGCTTCATCCAGCTTCGCCTTGGCCTGCTGGAGCGCTTCGATGTGAGGAAGGAGCGTCAGTAACCCCTCGATCACGCCGCGGGCGCGTTCGCCGAGGTCGCCGAGGCGCACGTAGAGCTGGGGAACGTGGATGAGCAGGCGCAGGCCCTCCATGTGCGGAGGCTCACCTGCAGCGCCCTCGGTTTTCACCCGGCCGGCGAGCCGCTTGGAGTTGACGACTGCGAGCAGTGCGTCGCCGACGCGCTGGAATGCGTCTTCCGGTAGCGCCGCGATGAGCCTGGCGAGGAGGATAGTGGCGGCCTCGTGCTGGGTATCGCGGGCCGCGCGCAGCGCCTCGACAAGGTCCTCGGCGCGGCGGGCGTAGAGCCGGGGCAGCCGCAGCAGGGTGTCGAGCTTGCGCTCCATCCAGGTGGCGGGGCTGGCGATCAGCCGGTCGAGGGCGGAGAGTTCCGGTTCGAGCCGGGCGTCAAGCCGCTCGGTGATCCGGCGGCGGAGGTCGACGGGATCTGCGAAGGGAGCCGGCGAAGGCCCTTGCAGCCGAAGCGCCGAGGCCAGGGCGAGATGGGCGCCCTCCTCGCCGGACCGCTTGCCGAGCTTGCGCGACCTCCCCGGAAGGAAGCCGATTTGGGGCACGAAGCCAGCCCGACTGCCGAGCTGCAGCGCAATCAGGAAATAAAAGCCCGGGATCCAGGACAGCGGCGCCGGGCTGCCGTACCAGTAAGTCAGCGGCGCGAGCCCCGGTGGCGCCACGCGCACTCCAGCCACCTGGCCTCGGCGAAAGCCGGAAGGGGGCGCGGCCGCCTGCTCCACGACCAACGCATCTGTGGGCCTTTCGCCAGGAATGGCGACGACGCGATGATCCTTGCCATGACGCAGCTGGAAGATGTGGAGCCGCATGTCGCGGACTTCCGACAGCCATTCGATCAGCTCCGCGTCGTCGGTCCGCTGGAGAAGCCAGCTGTCGGACGCGTCTTCGGCGTGGATTGCGGGCAGCGAAAGGGCGTCGAGAAGGCGTGCGGCGATATCCTGCCGGCCGGAGCCTCGAAGCAGGAGCGGCGGCAGCGGGCCGCTGTCGCTTGCCAGCGCCTCGACACGGCGATTGTCAGCCTCCCAGGCGGCGAAGTGCCGGCGGCTGGCGATTGCCGCGGCGGTGTAGGCGGCGAGGAACAGAAGGAGCGGGGCGAGGAGCCATGGCGGCTCTTCTCCCCGGGCGATTGCGACCGCCAGCAGAAGCAGCGCGGCGGGGAGCATCAGCGCCTGGATGAGGTGGATCCGGAAGGCAAACAGGATCCACTGCAGGAACGGCACTGAGAGGGGCACCGCGAGAATGGCCGCCAGGATCAGCGGGCTGTACCAGTCGACCTCGCCGCCGCCCACCGCCAGCCAGACCAGCCAGCCGAGGACGGCGAGCGGAATGGCCCGGTAGAGCAGCGGGTGAAACGGGATCGGGAAGGTGAAGAAGAAGATCCAGCGCCAGCCGAGCCGGTGGCCGATGCGGCCGAACGGTGCCGCTGCCCAGCCAGGAATCCGTGCATCGCTGCCCGCCATGGCGCCGACCTAGCGATCAAAGACGAAGCTTGTGCTAACGGCGGCGGGATTGGAAAGGGCGGCATCGGCGCGCTATCAGGCGGGCGAGAGCATAAAGGAGCAGGTTTTTGGGCCGCAGATATTTCGGCACGGACGGGATCAGGGGGCGCACCAACGAGGCGCCGATGACCGCGGCAATGGCGCAGCGGGTCGGCCAGGCCGCGGGCGCGCATTTCCGCCGCGGCGACCATCGCCACCGCGTCGTGATCGGCAAGGACACGCGGCTCTCCGGCTACATGATGGAAACCGCCCTCATCTCCGGCTTCACCAGCGTCGGCATGGACGTGGTGATGGTCGGCCCGGTGCCCACGCCGGCGGTGGCGATGCTGACCCGGTCGATGCGCGCCGACCTCGGCGTGATGATCTCGGCCAGCCACAACAAGTTCGCCGACAATGGCATCAAGCTGTTCGGGCCGACCGGCTACAAATTGAGCGACGAGGACGAGGCGGCGATCGAGGCGCTGATCGAGCAGGAGCCGAAGCTGGTGCCGGCCGAGGAGATCGGCCGTTCCAAGAAGATCGAGGACGCCCGCGGCCGCTACATCCACGCAGTCAAGACGACCTTTCCCGACCATCTTCGCCTCGACGGCCTCAAGGTGGTCGTCGATTGCGCCAACGGCGCCGCTTACGAAGTCGCGCCGTCCGCTCTCTGGGAGCTGGGCGCGGAGGTGGTCGCGCTCGGCGTCAGCCCCAACGGCCTCAACATCAATGACGGTGTCGGCTCCACCGAGGTGGACCTGCTCTGCCGAACGGTGGTGGAGAGCGGCGCCGATATTGGCCTTGCCCTGGACGGCGACGCCGACCGGCTGATCGTCGCGGACGAGAAGGGGCGCGTGATCGACGGCGACCAGCTGATGGCGCTGATCGGCTCCTCATGGAAGCGCAGCGGGCGCCTGCGCGGCGGCGGCGTGGTCGCGACGGTGATGTCGAACCTCGGACTCGAGCGTTATTTCGAGGATCAGGGGCTCAAGCTCATCCGCACCAAGGTCGGCGACCGCTACGTGCTCGAGACGATGCGCCAGAAAGGCTATAATGTCGGCGGCGAGCAATCGGGGCACATCATCCTCAGCGACTATAGCACGACCGGAGACGGCCTCCTCGCCGGACTCCAGGTTCTCTCGGCCTTGGTGGTTGCGGGAAAGCCGGCGAGCGAATTGCTGGACCTGTTCGAGCCGCTGCCGCAGCTCCTCAAGAACGTCAGCTTCACGGGCGGGCCGCCGCTCGACAAGCCCGCCGTTCAAGCCGCGATCGCAGACGGCGAGGCACGGCTCAACGGCCGCGGTCGGCTGGTGATCCGCAAGTCGGGCACCGAGCCGGTCATCCGGGTCATGGCCGAGGGCGAGGATGAGGGGCTCGTCGCCGAAGTGGTGGACAGCATCTGCGCCGCGGTGCAGGCAGCGTGATCGGGGACCGGGGAGGCTGCCGTTGCTTGAGTTGAGGCCGGATTGCGAGCGCTGCGGCGTGGACCTGCCGCACGACAGCGCCGAGGCGCGGATCTGCTCGTTCGAATGCACGTTCTGCGCGGCCTGCGTGAACGGCCCGCTCGACCGCGTCTGCCCCAATTGCGGCGGTGACCTCCAGCCCCGCCCGACGCGCGCGGCGCACCTGCTGGAGCGCTTCCCGGCCGGCACCGATCGGAAAGGCCCGCAGTGACCGTTCCCCGAATCCTCATCATCGCCGGCTCGGACAGCGGCGGCGGCGCCGGGATCCAGGCCGACATCAAGACCGTCACCATGATGGGCGGCCACGCGATGACCGCGGTCACTGCGATCACCGCGCAGAGCACCGTCGGAGTCACAGCGGTTCACCCGGTGCCGACCGAGATCGTGATCGCGCAGATCGACGCGGTGGTGGACGATATCGGGGCCGACGCGGTGAAGATCGGAATGATCGGCTCGCCCGCGACGGCCGAGGCCGTGGCCGAGCGGCTGGCCCGCCTCGACGGCGTGCCGGTCGTGTTCGATCCGGTCATGGTCGCGACCAGCGGCTCGGAGCTCGCCGACGAGGCGACCGTCGCGGCGTTCGGCAAGCTGATGGACGTCGCCACCATCACCACGCCGAACATCCCGGAACTGGCCGAATTGTCGTGGGGCGACGATCCTGTCCATGCGGCGCTGAAGCTTATCTCGGAGCATCGCTGCGCCGTGCTGATCAAGGGCGGGCACGAGAAGGGCGAGGCACTGGTCGACGCGCTGATCGAGGAAGACAATATGACGAGCTGGCAAGGCAGCCGGCTCAACACGCCGCATACGCACGGCACCGGCTGCACCCTGGCCAGCGCCATCGCGGTTCACCTCGCGCAAGGGCTGTCGTTGCCGGTCGCGGTGGACCGGGCGCGGCTGTTCGTTCGGCTGGCGCTGCGCGGCGCGCCTGGGCTGGGCAAGGGACATGGACCGATGGGGCAGCAGAACGTGCGGCTCGATGCAGGCGACGGCCCGCGGCTCAACCAGGTCACCCTGCCGTGCAGCGACTTCGAGGCGACCCGCGATTTCTACCAAATGCTCGGCCTGACCCTGATCGTCGAGAACGCGCCGGATTATGCGCGCTTCGAGGCGCCGGGCGGGGCGACGCTGTCGATCAGCCGGAGCGACGAGGCGCCGAGCGGCGCGACAATCTATTTCGAGTGCGACGACCTCGACGAGGAAACCCAGCGGCTGAGCCGGATAGGCGTTCGCTTCGAGCATGGGCCGATGAACCAGCCGTGGCTGTGGCGCGAGGCGCGGCTGCTCGATCCGTCGGGCAACGTCGTGTGCCTGTACCGCGCAGGCGAGGCGCGGCGTTATCCGCCGTGGCGGGTGAAGGGCTGAACACCCTGAACCGTCATGCTGAACTTGTTTCAGCATCCATCCTCGATCCGCGTACCGGCCTCCGGAATGGATTCTGAAACGAGTTCAGGATGACGAAACCTGGATATCCACAGGAAAGCGAAGGGAGATTCCAGCTTTGACCTTCGGTCATCTACGATTCCGCTGGAATGACGGAAGGGCGCTGGACTAGCCTTGCGCCATGGCGCCCTGCTTCAAGATCGAGAAGCCTTATCCTGAGCCCCTCGCCGGAGTGGACGAGGCGGGGTGCGCGCCTCTCGCCGGGCCGGTGGTGGCGGCGGCGGTGATCCTCGATCGGGCCAGATTTCCGCGCGGGATCGACGACAGCAAGGTGCTGCCGGCCCCGGTGCGGGAGCGGATCTGCGCGAAGCTCTACGAAGTGGCGCGGGTCGGGGTGGGGATCGCCTCGGTCGAGGAGATCGACAGCATCAACATCTATTGGGCGCGGATGCTGGCGATGACCCGGGCGGTCGAGGCGCTGGGCATGGATCCCGAGATGGTGCTGGTCGACGGCAATCGCTGCCCGAGATGGGAACGGCCGTCGGTGGCGATCGTCGCGGGCGATTCGAAGAGCCGGTCGATCGCGGCAGCGTCGATCGTCGCCAAGGTCACGCGCGATCGGATCATGGCCGAGCACGCCCGCGAATGGCCCGGCTATGGCTGGGAAAAGAACAAGGGCTATCCGACGCCGGACCATTGCCGGGCGTTGAAGGCATTGGGGCCGACGCCGCTGCATCGCCGAAGCTTCGCGCGGGTGCGCGAGCAGATGCAGCTGGAGCTGATCGCGGCGGAATAATCACATCCTGGGAGAGGAAGGCGCGCCATGCGCAGTACAAGTGACGATCAAGACCGGCGACCGAGCGAGCCGCTCGACATGATGGGAGCCCTCGACATGCTCGGGCGCCGGATCGGCGGCGCCCTCGTGCTCGCCGGCGCTCTGATCGGCGTCGGTATCTACTGGAGTGGGGACACGATCGAGGCGCCGGACTATCAAGCCTTCGCGGCGGACGGCGAGGTTTTCCGCCTCAACCTCGACAGCGGCTCGATCATCGCCTGCAATGCGGAGCGCTGCACCCAGATCCTCCGGCCGGGACAGGACCTGGCGGAGAATCAGAGAGATACGCTGTTCAAGACTCCGCCCGGGCCGTCGGCACCGGCTCCCCAATTGCCGGCTCCCGCGGCGCAGCAGGCTCAGCCGGCGCAGGCCGCACCGAGCGCTCCGCAGCCTGACCAGGCGCCGTCAGGGCCGCCAAGATAGGACGATTTGGGCGAGGTGAGTCTTCGCGGCCACACCACCTTTAGTGGAGTCTCGGGCGGCTGAGCCGCTACAAGATGTGGTGCGGGACTCGTTTCGTTCCGTCGGACGGTTAGCGGCGCGTTAACCAAATTGATCCACAGTCTGCTTGACCCGGGAGTCCGCCGGACTCCACACCGGACTTCTTGAGCCGGCAACAGGGGGCAGGGCATGACGGCGTTTCAGCGCCTGAAATTGAAGACGGTTGACGCGCCGAAAGCACCGGCGCCGGATCTCCCGCTCGACACCATTCTTCAATCGGATTGCGTCGCGGCGATGAACGCTCTGCCCGAGGCGAGCGTCGACATGATCTTCGCCGACCCGCCCTACAATCTCCAGCTCGGCGGCGACCTGTTCCGGCCGGAGGGCAGTCGGGTCGACGCGGTCGACGACGATTGGGACAAGTTCGAGACCTTCGCCCATTATGACGATTTCAGCCGCGCCTGGCTGGCGGCGGCGCGTCGGATCCTGAAGCCGAACGGCACGCTTTGGGTGATCGGCAGCTACCACAATATCTTCCGGGTCGGCGCGGCGCTCCAGGACGAGGGCTTCTGGATCCTCAACGACATCATCTGGCGCAAGACCAACCCGATGCCGAACTTCCGAGGCACCCGTTTCACCAATGCGCACGAGACCCTGATCTGGGCGTCGCGGTCGGAAGAGAGCCGCTACACGTTCAACTATCGCGCGATGAAGGCATTGAACGACGAGCTCCAGATGCGCTCGGACTGGGTGATCCCGATCTGCGCGGGGCAGGAGCGGATCAAGGACGGGGGGCACAAGGCGCATCCGACCCAGAAGCCGGAGGCTTTGCTCTACCGGGTGCTGCTCGCCTGCACCAATCCGGGCGACGTTGTGCTCGACCCCTTCTTCGGCACCGGCACCACCGGCGCGGTCGCCAAGCGGCTCGGCCGGCACTTCATCGGGGTCGAGCGCGAGAAGCGCTATGTCGAGGTGGCCAAGGCGCGCATCGCGGCGGCGCTTCCGCTCGACGAGAGCGCGATGAAGGTGATGGCGTCGAAACGCAGCCAGCCGCGCGTGCCGTTCGGCGCACTGATCGAGGCCGGACTGATCGCTCCGGGGACGGTGCTGACGGACTCCAAGCGGCGCTGGCAGGCGACGGTGCTCGCCGACGCCTCCATTGCCAGCGGCGGAGTTCAGGGCTCGATCCACAAGGTCGGCGCGACTCTGCAGGACGCTCCGTCGTGCAACGGCTGGACCTTCTGGCACGTCGCCGGTGAAAGGCTGGAGCCGCTCGATGCGCTGAGGCAGCGTTACCAGATGCTGACGGGGCTTGAGTGAGAACACTCTTCTCCCGAAGGCGGGAGGATAAGGTGGAACGCGTCTATCTGCGGCCGACGGCCTTCGTCGACAGCCCGGTGGGGCTGGACGAGGCGGCGCAGCGGCTCGCCGGCGGCTTGACCTGGTTCTCGGCCGTCGAGGTCATTCGGCGCAGCGGCGCGACGGTGACCCGCGAATTCGTGCCGGTCGGCGACATTGGAGCGCGGCTTACTGAGATCGGCGATGCGGCGGTGCTTGCCTGGCAGCGGCTGACTGCACCGCGCCCTGCGCTGAAGATGCGCGAGCGGACCGTGCCTCTCGATCAGCCGCAGGTGATGGGCATCGTGAACGTGACGCCCGACAGCTTCTCGGACCCAGGTCAGCTGGCTGACCCGACGATTGCGATCGAGGCGGGGCATGCGATGGCGGCGGCCGGCGCGGCGATCGTTGATGTCGGCGGGGAGTCGACCCGCCCCGGTGCGCAGCCGGTGTGGGAGGGTGACGAATCCGACCGCGTGACGCCGGTCGTGCGTGCGCTCGCCGGCGCCGGGACCGCGGTTTCCGTCGATACGCGCAAGGCGGTGGTGATGGCGGTGGCGCTCGAGGCCGGCGCGGCAATGATCAACGACGTGTCGGCGCTGACCTTCGACAATCGCTCGGCCGAGGTGCTGCGCGGTGCGACCTGCCCGGTCGTGCTGATGCACCACTTGGGGACTCCCGAGACGATGCAGCAGAACCCGACCTATGACGGGCCGGTGCTACTGGAAGTCTATGACTGGCTGGAGGCGCGGATCGAGGCGGCGGTTGCGGCGGGGATCGCGCGGGAGCGTATCGTCGTCGATCCGGGCATCGGCTTCGGCAAGAACGTGCAGCACAATCTCGAACTGATGAACGGCCTGGCGCTGTTCCACGGCCTCGGCTGCCCATTGCTGCTCGGCGCGAGCCGCAAGCGCACGATCGGCGCGCTGTCGAACGAGGCGCCACCGGACCAGAGGCTCGGCGGGTCGCTGACCCTGGCGCTGAAGGCAGCGGAGCAGGGGGCGCAGATCATCCGGGTCCACGACGTGTTCGAGACGGTGCAGGCGCTGCGGGTGTGGCGCGGCCTCAGGGACGCAGCGCTGACGGCGCGCTGAAGACGGCGACCAGGGGGCCGAGCGAGGGATAGGCGTCACGACGTCCGGCCGGGCCATCCCATAAACTGGAAACGGCGCCGTCGAGAAACAGGGCGTTGGGGCAGCCGAGGCGGTCGCGGAAGAGGCGGGCGAAGCGGCCGAACGAGACCGGCTCGTCGCTGATCGCGAACCAGGCGGTGTCGGCGTCCGCGACTCCGACGCCGTTGCGGACGTGGAGCGAGGCGCCGTTTTCGCTGAAGCGGGGGTGGAGCGCGCCGTCGATGACCAGCATCGGGCCGGATTGGGTGGCCCAGCGGATCGTGTCCGAGGGTTCGTAGTCCTCGCTGGTGGCGACGGCGACGCGCCCTTCGGAGTCGACCGTCAACACGCCGTTGGGTTTGAGGTGGAAGTTGCCGCTGGCGTCTCGGGTGTTGAGCGGGCGGCGCTCGTTTCCATCCTCGATATAGAGACCAATCGGGCGGCCGCCACGGTCGTACATGCCGGCGTTCATCGCGAAGCGCAGGGTTTCGGAGCGTGGGCCGAGGTGGCGCTCGAGCGCGGCGAGGCTGCGCAGGGGGCGGCGGCCGGGGTCCAGAAACAGCTCGATCCGGTCTTCGCCGCGTCGGTAGCGGCAGGCGGTGAAGCGGCTGCCCTCGAAGGTGATCCGCTCGCAGGCGCTCTGCGCGGGCGCGAGCAGGTCGTCGAGCTTGCGCGGCTCCGGTGCGGGCTCGGAGCGCGGCCACAGCAGCCAGGCTGCCGTGGCTGCGCCGGCCACCATCAACAATGCAAAGCCCTTCCTCACCCGCTCACCCTGAGCTTGTCGAAGGGTTGTCCTTCCCTTCGGCGACGGAGAGAAAGAAAGAGCAGGGCTTCGACAAGCTCAGCCTGACAGGGTTTGAATGGCCAACCATCGGGTCAAAGCGAATAGCCGCCGTCCGTGACGAGGGTGGAGCCGGTGTTGAAGGCGGCATTGTCGGAGAGGAGGAAGGCGATCTGAGCCGCGATCTCCTCGGGCTTGGCGTAGCGGGCGAGCGGCGTCGCCATGCTCGCCATCGCGGTATAGGCCGCTTCCTCGCTGCCGTGGGCGGCGACCAGGTCCTTGAAGAAGGCGAGGTTCGACCAGATCGGAGTCTCGACGCCGCCGGGCGCGATGGCGTTGACCCGGATCCTGTCGGGCGCGCCTTCCTTGGCGGCGATCCGGGCGAGATGGAGGACTGCCGCCTTGGACGCGCCGTAGGCGGCGATGCCGGGCTCGGCCTTGATGCCCGCGACCGAGGCGGTGAGCACGATCCCGCCGCCGCGCCCCGTCGCCTTAATCGCCCGCATCGCCGCGCTGAGGCTGAGAAAGGCACCGTCGAGGTTGACGCTCATCACCCGCCGCCATTCGGCGAAGGGGAGGTCGGCGATCGGCTTGCCGCCTTCGCCGATGCCGGCGTTGATCACGGCATGGGTGAGGCCGGACAGGTCGGCGTCGCGCCAAAGCTGTTCGTCGGCAACGTCGCCGACGATCTGCGGCGCGTCAAAGGCGCACAGGCCGCCTTCGTCCCGGTCCATCAGGATCAGCTTGGCGCCGCGCTCCGCGAGCAGGCGCGCGGTGGCCGCGCCGATGCCGGACGCGGCGCCGGTGACGAGGACCGTGGCAGACGAGAAGTCGGTCATCTCCCAGCGATAGCGGGAGACCGGGAGTGAGGGAAGTTAGGCGGCGTTCTCGATGCCGAGCTCGCCGAGCTTGCGGTAGAGGGTGGAGCGGCCGATTCCGAGGCGGCGGGCGACTTCGGTCATTCGGCCGCGATAATGGCCGATGGCGAGGCGGATGACGTCGGATTCGATGTCGTCCAGTTTGCGGAGATGGCCGTCGGGTTCGTAGAGGGTGATGCCGGGGCCGTGCGCCATCGCCGCGGTCGCGGAAGCGCCGTTGAGCCGCTTGGCATGATAGTCGTCGACTCGGCGCCCATAGGTCGCCTCGGCGGCGATCTGCGGGAAGTCGGCGGCGGTGAGAGCGTCGCTCTCGCACAGAACGGCGGCTCGGAAGAGGGCGTTCTGGAGCTGGCGGACATTGCCCGGCCAGCCATAGGACATCAGCACGGCCAGACCGTCGTCGGTGATCGACAGGTGCCGCATGCCCGGCTGCTCGGCAATCCGTGACAGCAGGTGGCGGGCGAGGCCGGGGAGGTCGGTGATGCGGTCGCGCAAGGGCGGGATCGCGACATGGACGACGTTGAGCCGGTAATAGAGGTCTTCGCGGAAATTGCCGGCGGCGACCTCTTCGTTGAGGCGGCGGTTGGTCGCGGCGATGATGCGAACGTCGACCGTGTTGGTGATTCGGCTGCCGAGACGCTGGATCTCGCCGCTCTCGATCGCCCGGAGCAGCTTGACCTGGGTGTCGAGCGGAAGCTCGCCGACCTCGTCGAGGAAGATGGTTGAGCCGTCGGCGTCCTCGAAGCGGCCGACATGGCGGTCGAACGCGCCGGTGAAAGCGCCTTTCTCGTGGCCGAACAGGACGGACTCGACGAGGTTCTGCGGGATCGCGCCGCAATTGACGATGTGGAGCTGCTTCTTGCCGCGCGGGCTGGCGGCGTGGATCGCCTGGGCGATGATTTCCTTGCCGGTGCCGCTTTCGCCTTCGATGAGGACGGGGACGCGGGCGCGGGCCGCCTTGGCGGCGACGGCGAGGGCCGAGCGGAACAAGGGCGCGGAGCCGACGATCTCGTCGAAGCCCAGCGGCTTGCTGATCTTCTCCGACAGCGGGCGCAGCTCGCCCGACGACTTGCGGCGGTCGGTGGCGGCGTCGAGCGCGACCAGCAGCCGGTCGGGCGCAAGCGGCTTCACCAGGAAATCGTTGGCGCCGGCGCGCATCGCTTCGACCGCGGTCGCGACCGAGGTCTGGGCGGTCAGGACGAGGAGGGGAAGATTGGGGCGGAGGGCGCGGATTTCGCGGATCTGTTGAGCGCCTTCCTCGCCAGGCAGCCAAAGGTCGAGCAGGATCGCGTCGAAATCGGGTTCCTGAGGATCGGCCAGCATCTTCTGCGCCGTCTCGACGTCGGACGCGCCGCGCACCCACCAGCCGGCGCGGGCACCGATGGCGCTGACCAGCCGCCGCTGCGCCGGTTCGTCGTCGATCAGAAGCAGGCAGCGGGTCGGATCTGGACGCATATCAACCTTCCATGGAGGGCTCCGTCCTACTCCCGACTGGTAAAAGCAGCCTTAAGCGAGGGCGCCCGCGTGCAGCTTCCATCGCCGATGCGACGTTGTTAGAAGGGCGCCCACACCGAAGCATAAGAGGAAATCAATGGCTGGCGAGTTCGATCAACAGAAGCAATTCGAGGCCCATGAAGGGACCTATAATTTCTTCACCAAGATGATGGCGCGCAGCACGATCATCGCCATTGTCGCCACCGCGATCGTGATCTGGCTGATCGTCAGCTAAAGAGAGGGCAACGGGGGGATGAAGATCGCGGTCCTCAAGGAAACGGCCGACGGGGAGCGCCGCGTCGCTGCCACCCCGGAGACCGCGAAGAAATTCATCGCCCTCGGCGCCAGCGTCGCGGTCGAGGCCGGGGCAGGCGCGAATGCCTCCATTTCCAACGAGGATTATGCCGCGGCGGGCGCGACGGTCGCCCCGCGCCACGAGGTGCTGAGCGGCGCCGAGGCGGTGCTGGCGGTGCAGGGTCCGGACCCGGCCGAATTGAACGGGATCGCACCGGGCGCATTGATCGTCGCCGCGCTCGACCCGCTGCGCAACCGCGAGCGGATCGACGGCTACGCCGCCAAGGGCGTCGAAGCGCTGGCGATGGAGCTGATGCCGCGCATCACCCGCGCGCAGAGCATGGACATCTTGTCGAGCCAGGCGAACCTGGCCGGCTACAAGGCGGTGCTCGACGCGGCGGCGGAATATGGCCGCGCCTTCCCGATGATGATGACCGCGGCGGGAACGGTTGCGGCGGCCAAATTATTCGTGATGGGCGTCGGCGTCGCCGGACTGCAGGCGATCGCGACCGCACGGCGGCTCGGGGCGCAGGTGTCGGCGACCGACGTCCGGAGCGCGACCAAGGAGCAGATCCTGTCGCTGGGCGCCAAGCCGATCTTCGTCGAGAATGTCGCAGGCATCGAAGGCGAGGGGGCAGGCGGTTATGCGACCGAGATGTCGGACGAGTATAAGGCGGCGCAGGCCGCCCTCGTCTCCAGCCACATCGCCAAGCAGGACATCGTCATAACCACCGCGCTGATCCCGGGCAGGCCGGCGCCGCGGCTGATCAGCGATGCGCAGATTCAGACGATGCGGCCTGGTAGCGTGATCGTCGACCTCGCGGTCGAGCAGGGCGGCAATGTCGAGGGCTCGGCGCCCGGCGAGGTGGTCGTGCGCCACGGCGTCAAGATCGTCGGCCACCGCAACGTCGCGAGCCGTCTGGCCGCGGACGCCTCGGCGCTGTTCTCGCGCAATCTCTACAACTTCCTCAGCGCCTTCTGGGACGCCGAGACCAAGCGGCCGGTGCTGCCGGACGACGACGAGATCGTCCAGGGCGTGCGGCTGACTCGGGGTGGGCAGGTTGTGAACGAAAGGCTGGCCAGGGCCTGACATGGGCTTCTTTTCCGCCACCGAGACCAGCGTCGACGAGGTTCAGCGCGATTATGCGCCGATCCTGATCCCCGGCGAGAATGTGCTGGCGGCGTTCAAGACGGTACGGGACCTGGTGTTCCTGACCAATTACCGGCTCGCGCTGGCCAACGTGCAGGGGCTGACCGGGCGCAAGGTCGACGTTCAGTCGATCCCGTACAAGTCGATCGTCCGCTACAGCGTCGAGACGGCGGGCACGTTCGACCTCGATGCCGACCTCAAGATCTGGGTGTCGGGAAGCGCGACTCCGATCGAGGTCAAGATCGGGCGGGGAAGCAACACGGTCGGCGTCCAGCAGATTCTCGCGCGCGGGGTGTTCGGGCCGCGCTAGCGCTCGCGTGCGGGCACCCCCCATACGGTAGCGCCTGCCGGGATGTCCTTCACCACCACGGCGCCCATCCCGATCGTCGCGCCTTCGCCGATGACGAGGGGGCGCTCGGCGCTGCCGTTGCGGATCACCGCTCCTGCGCCGACGAAGACTCCGTCGCGGATATGGACATTGCCGTTGCAGGTCGTGCGCGGCGAGAAGGTGACATAGTCGCCGATCACACAGTCGTGCGAGACCTGGGCGAAGACATTGGCCTGGAAGTGGCGGCCGATCGTCACGCCATTGTTGATCGCGACGAAATCGCAGATCTGGGCGCCTTCGCCGATGCGGGCGGAGGGCGAGACGATGGCGCTGGATGCGATGACCGAGCCGAAGCCGCGGCCGGCGAAGCGCTCCGCGACCGCTTTCCGCCCGAGCGAGGTGCCGAGCGCGATGACGAGGCGGTCGTCCGGCTCGAGCGCGTCGGGCGCGATCAGCGGAACGCCCTGAACGTCCGGAGCGTCGGGCGCGTCGACCACGAAGACGATCGGCCAGTCGGTGCTTCGCCGGGCGATGTCGGCGAGCTCGCGACCCATGCCGCCTGCGCCAAAGATTGCGAGCCTCACCCGGCGATCCCCTGTTGATCAAAGTCCGTGGCTAGGGCGGTCACGGCCGCGAAACAAGGCGTCTCGACAGCCCGAAATTCCGTCGCCAAAGTGCCGGCCACAAAAGGGGGCGCTGATGGACTTCATCTCGATCCTGTCGATCTTCGTGCTGGCCTGCTTCGTCGGCTATTTCGTCGTGTGGTCGGTGACGCCCGCGCTGCACACGCCGCTGATGGCGGTGACCAACGCCATCTCATCGGTGATCATCGTCGGCGCGCTGATCGCCGCCGCTGCCGGCGGCTCGCCTTCGGCCAAGTGGCTGGGCCTCGCCGCGGTGGTGATGGCGAGCGTCAACATCTTCGGCGGCTTCGCCGTCACCGAGCGGATGCTCGCCATGTACAAGAAAAAGGAGCGGAAGTGACGGCGCTGACCGGCGCGGTCGCTGACGAAGGGGGCTGTTGATGGAGCATGTCGAGGTCAGTCCATGGGTGATGCTGGCGTACCTCGTCGCCGGCGTCTGCTTCATCATCGCGCTTCGGGGGCTTTCGAGCCCTGAATCGAGCCGCACCGGCAACCGCGCCGGAATGATCGGCATGGCCATCGCGGTGATCACCACTTTGGTGACCCACGACGTAGCGAGCCTGCCGGAGATCGGCGTCGCCATCGCGATCGGCGGCGTCATCGGCTTCGTCATCGCCAGGCGGATCGCGATGACCGCGATGCCGCAGCTCGTGGCTGCCTTCCACTCGCTCGTCGGGCTTGCGGCGGTGCTCGTGGGCGCGGCGGCCTATCTGAACCCTGAGGCGTTCGGGATCGCGGACGTGCTTGCGCGGGGGATCGTGCCCGAGCCTGGGAGCGGGCCGATCACCGGCGGCGCGCTGGCCGTGATCAACCCCATCAGCCGCATCGAACTGGGGCTGGGGGTTGCCATCGGCGCGATCACCTTCTCAGGGTCGGTGATTGCGTTCCTCAAGCTGAACGGCAACATGTCGGGCAAGCCGATCATCCTGCCGCTTCGGCATGTGATCAATCTCGGCACGCTCGCCGCGATCCTGGGCCTCATCGCTTATTTCACGCAGGACCAGGAGCCGTGGGTGTTCTGGACCATCACCGGGCTCTCGTTCCTGATCGGTTTCCTGCTGATCATTCCGATCGGCGGGGCGGACATGCCGGTCGTGGTCAGCATGCTGAACAGCTATTCCGGCTGGGCGGCGGCGGCGATGGGCTTCACCCTGCACAACACGGCGATGATCATCACCGGCGCCCTGGTCGGCGCGTCGGGCGCGATCCTCAGCTACATCATGTGCCGGGCCATGAACCGCAGCTTCATCAGCGTCATTGCCGGCGGCTTCGGGGGAGATGCCGCCGCGGCCGGCGGAGGCACCGCGATCGATCGGCCGTGGAAGCGCGGTTCCGCGGAGGATGCCGCCTTCCTGATGAAGCAGGCCGAGCAGGTCATCATCGTACCCGGCTACGGCATGGCGGTGGCCCAGGCCCAGCATGCACTGCGCGAGATGGGCGACCTGCTCGAGGCGGAAGGGGTGACGGTCAAATATGCGATCCACCCGGTCGCCGGCCGAATGCCGGGCCACATGAACGTCCTGCTCGCCGAAGCCAGCGTCGACTATGACAAGGTGTTCGAGCTCGAGGACATCAATTCCGAATTCGCCCGCTCGGACGTCGCCTTCGTGATCGGCGCCAACGACGTCACCAACCCGGCGGCCAAGACGGACAAGACCTCGCCGATCTACGGAATGCCTGTGTTGGACGTCGAGAAGGCCAAGACCGTGCTGTTCGTGAAGCGAAGCATGGGCGGCGTCGGCTATGCCGGCGTCGACAACGAGGTCTTTTATCGCGACAACACGATGATGCTCCTCGCCGACGCCAAGAAGATGGTGGAGGACATCGTGAAGGCGATGGGGTGAGAAGCGGGCGGGAGCCTGCGCCGGCCAGCCAGGCGGACGCGCGAACCTGCGGAAACCCGCAGGTCGTTTGATCCGGAATGGACACATCTCCCCGACCGATCGAGCTCTTCCGGCGGACTAATCACAGCTTGCGCGTCGCGCGTTCGGCGGCGTCGATCGTTCGCCCAGCACCCTTGCGGGCTTCCCGTGTCTTCCCGCCGGGCGGGATTCCGCATTTGATTATAGGCATTTGCGCGTTCAGGTCGGGTCCGTTCCGGACTCAGTCGCGATTTGCTCCGCTTCGCGACCGACGCAACCTCCATTTCGGACCGGTCAGGGGGACGCGTCAGTGGCGCTGGCAATCGCGCATCAGGTGCTGGAGATGATCCATTATTCGGACGATCCGGCCATCCTGCTGTTCGCCGACAGCGAGGAAGGGCTCGGGCAGGCCCGACGCACCGCCGAGCGCGCCGGCTATCGCGTCGTCGACGCGGCGCTGATCGAGGCCGGTGCAGCGCGGCTCGATGCGCAGGCCTCGTCGAGCGCGGTGTTCGTGAAGGCAACGCAGCCTTCGTCAGCCCTGGACCGGATTCTCGACCGTCTCGAGATCATGGCATGCCGCGAACGCCGAATCAGCGTTGTCGCTGCGCCCGCGGCGATGATCGACGCGATCGCGGCGCATGCCTTCGACAGCCATGTGATCCAGCTGGTCGGCGAGAGCGAGGATAGCCAGGCCGCGGTGCTCGCACTGGCCGGCGCGACCCGTCCCGGTCGAGTCGCCGAGCCGCGGGGGGCGAACGGCATCGCCGTTCTGGCGCAGCTCAGCGAAGAAGCAGCGCGCATTGCCGACGCGCTCGCCTCGCTGTCGGAGGGCGAGCTGGTCTCCGCCGCCGCTCAACAAAGCGGCGAGAGGGAGGAAGCGGAGGTCAGCGCCGGCCAAGTACGGGCGATCATCCGCGCGCGGCGGATGCGCGACCAATATTTCCGAGGCGAGATCTTCGCCGATCCGGCCTTCGACATGCTGCTCGACCTTTATGCCGCGCGGCTGGAAGGCCATCGGGTCGCGGTGTCCAGCCTGTGCATCGCCGCGGCCGTGCCGGCGACGACGGCGCTCCGGTGGATCAAGCAGTTGACCGACCGTGGCCTGTTCGTCCGCCAGGCCGACCCGCAGGACGGCCGCCGTATCTATATCGAGCTGAGCGAAGCGGCGGCGAAAGCGATCGGCAATTATCTCGCCGCCGTGCAGCGTGTCGCCCCAACGGTTATTTGATGGTGGGCGCTGACGGGCTCGAACCGCCGACCCTCTCGGTGTAAACGAGATGCTCTACCAACTGAGCTAAGCGCCCTTGCGCGTGCGGCCCTGCCATGCGGCATCGGGTGCGGCAAGCCCCGGCCTAAAGCCAACCCATCACCGCCAGCAGGATGAGCGTACCGATCGCCGTGATCAGGAGCGAGCCGACGCAGCCCGCGCGATTGGAGAAGAACAGGAACATGGGCGGAGCAACGCGCGATCGCCAGCGGAGGTTCGGCGGACTGTCCGAATGGGCCGAAAGCCGGGCGTTAGGCTAGAGACTGCGGACCAGCTTCACCGCGACTGCCGCCCATGGCGGGTCGGCCAGGACGGTCTGGCGGGAGCCGGCACCGAGGGGGAGGAGGTGGAGCTTGCCGGGGTCCCTACCGATAAGGCGGCCGAACAGGAAACGGCCGGCGGGGCGGGGGACGAGGATGTCGCGGTTCATCGCTCGGGCGAAGTCGTCCGGTGCGAGGCGGTCGAGCCAGATCTCGTCCCCGGCGCGATAATCGCCAATGCCGGCCTCGACGCGGATCGCGACCTGGCCGGGCTCCGGGCGGGGGGGCACCAGAACGCCTTCGCGGCGCGGCGCATGAGCACCGTTCGCGCCGAGGAGGGCGGCGACCGGCAGGTCCTCACGCTGCGGCAGCTCGACAAGGTCCGCGGCGTCGACACCGAGTGCCTTCGCGATTCGGTTGAGCCAGCCCACCGAGACGGTGCGCGTGCCGGTTTCGAGCCGTCCGACGGTTTGGGGCGTGGTCGGCGGGTCGCAGCGCCGGGCGACGTCGTGCAAGGTCATGCCACGGGCACGCCGGACTTCTCGGATACGGGTGATCATGCGCTGTCCTCCGCGCTCGCTTGAACCAATCAGGTGAAAACACTTTCCTACAGATATGCCGGAATGGCAAGAGCTCATGAGCGATTCGTAAGGCGGAGGAGCGGGAGCAATGGGCGGACGGCTGCTGAAGGAGAAAAGGGTGACAGTGGCAGGGGCGGCCGACGCAGCCTCTCCGACCGCCGTCGGCAGATGGGCCGCCGGACAGCGGCAGGCGCGGGGAGCCGGCCGCTCGGTGACGGTAAACCTGGCGGAATCGCCGCTGGGCTGGCTGAGGGCGCGCGGGCATGTGAGCGGGCGGCAGTTCGATGCCGGCGAGCAGCTGCGCGCCGATTGGGAGCGCGCGCAGTTGGCGCCATCGGTCACGATGCGCTGGGACGCGGCGCCGGCGGGACGGACCCCACTAGGCGAGGCACTGGATCCGACCGAGGCGCAGGTCGCCGCGCGGCGACGTTTCGACGCCGCAGTCGCAGCGGTCGGGCCTGGATTGACCGACATCCTGTGGCGGGTGGTATGTGCCGGCGAGGGCATGCGCGAGGCCGAGCAGGCGCTGGGCTGGCCGGCACGGGCCGGCAAGCTCGTCCTGTGCCTGGCGCTCGATCGGCTGGCCGACCATTATGGCATGAAATGACGGCTCTCGACGCCGAAGGTCTGGCGTGGCAGCAGCGTCGAATGCGCCGCAAGATCATCCTCGGACTGGTGCTGCTCGGCCTCGCGGCCTGGCTGCTGCTGGTCTCGTTCGGGGAAATCGCCTTCTGGTGAGCGGCATGGAGGCGTGATCGGACGCCCCCATGCCGGTCATTCGGTCAGCTGCGGCACTCGCCGGTGCGGCGGCCTGTGACCCGTACCTCGGTGGTGACATTCTGGCCCGCGGCCTGCGTCTGGGAATTCATCGTCATGTCCATGCTGTCGCGGCTGTAGGTGCCTGCGACGGTGGCGCGCATGGTCGTGCCCTGCTGATCGCACTGGATCGTTCCGCTGATGCGGCCGTCGGCCATGCGATAATCCTCCGACGTGCAACCCTGCTGGCCACCGCCGGCGAAGTCGGCGCCGGGATTGCGGGCCTGTTCCGGAGTCAGGCACTGGCTGACCGTCTGCGGGGGTGGCAGGGGTATGTTGGCGCCCTGTGGCAGGCCGGGGGCCTCCATCTTGGTGATCGCGACGTTCATGTCCCACTGACCAGGCTCGAGCACGGTCGATTCTCCGCCACAAGCGGAAAGCAAGGTCGCGCTCAGCAGCGCCGGTAATGCCAAATTCTTCATGATGGTCCCCTCCTGCCCCTGAGGCCGCGGGGTATAGCCTTATTGCGGAAGCGGAACAATGCGCAGACGGAGGGCTTGTCGGGCTTGCGCCATGCGCTTAGGCCAGTTGCACCGGACAACTGAGTTTGGGGAGCCGTGCGATGATCGTCTATGGCGCGTCGATGTCGCCTTATGTGCGCAAGGTGCTGGCCTTCGGAGCCGAGAAGGGCCTAGCGCTCGAGAACAAGCCGGTGGGGCTGGGCGATCAGGACCCGGAATTCCGATCTGCGAGCCCGCTCGGCAAGATTCCCGGCTTTCGCGACGGCGACTTTGCCATCTCGGATTCGACCGCGATCATCATGTATCTCGACGCGGTCGCGCCCGATCCGAACCTGATCCCGAGCGAGCCCAAGGCGCGGGCGCGAACCTTCTGGTGGGACGAGTTCGCCGATACGATCCTGATGGATTGCGGGCGCAAGATGTTCTTCAACCGGGTGGTGTCGCCGCTGTTCATGGGCAAGCCCGGCGACGAGGCGGCGGCGATGACGGCCGAATGCGAGGAATTGCCGCGGCTGCTCGATTATCTCGAGCCGGTCATTCCCGAGTCCGGCTTCCTCGTCGAGGACCGGATCACGCTGGCCGACATTGCCGTGGCGAGCCCGTTCGCGAACATCACGCGCCATCTCAACGTTGCGATCGATCGGGGCAGATATCCGCGGGTGACGCGGTACATCCAGGCGATCCTCGATCGGCCGAGCTTCAAGCCGGTGATCGAGAAGGAGACGCAGTTCCTCGCGAAGGTGCGGGCACAAATGCCTGCCTGACCGTCCCCTTCCGCGACGGACCGCTGCTGCCGCTAGCCCGAGCGGGCAAGTTCGCCTAAGCGCCGGCAATGTTTCGGGGACTGTATGACTGGACGCTGCGGCTCGCGCACCACCGCCATGCGGTGCGTTCGATGGCTGCCGTATCGTTCGCCGAGAGCAGCTTCTTTCCGATTCCGCCGGACGTGGTGCTGGTGCCGGTGGTGCTGGCCAACCGCGACCGCGCCTATACGATCGCGGGCATCTGCACGATCGCTTCGGTGCTCGGCGGAATGCTCGGCTATTTCATCGGCTATGCATTGCTCGAGACGGTCGGGCAGTGGCTGATCCGGCTCTACGGAATGGGCGAGGGCATCGCCCAGTTCCAACAGACGTTCGAAGCCTATGGCGCCTGGATCATCCTCGCCAAAGGGCTGACTCCGATCCCGTTCAAGCTGATAACCATCGCCAGCGGGATCGCTCAGTTCAGCTTCGGGATCTTCGTCGTCACGGCGGTGATCACGCGGGCGTTCCGTTTCTACCTGATCGCGTTCCTGTTGAAGCGGTTCGGCGAGCCGGTGCAGGCGTTCATCGAGCGGCGGCTGACCCTGATCGGCTGGGCGGTGCTGATCGCGCTGATCGGCGGCTTCGCGGCGGTGGCCTGGCTGTAGGCGCCGCGAGGGGTCAGTGGACCTTGGTCGTCGGATGGGGGCGGAAGGAGGCGAGGCGGTGTCCTTCGCTCCAGAGCTCGACGCGGTCGTCGCTCGGACGCTGGGCGGCCTCGCGCACCGCCTCGACATAATCGGGCGCTTCGATCTCTTCCCAGCGCTCAAGCAGGTTGGCGCGGAAGAAAAGCAGGCGGTAGGTCGGCATCGTCCTCGTCCATGCGAACAGAAGCGAACGAGGCGCGCGTCGGTTTCATGACCCGCGAGGAAGAGCGCAGCGGCGCGCTCCACGCATAAGAAAGCCCCCCGGCCCGAAAGCCGGGGGTCAGGTAAACCGCTGCTATCCAGGGAGGCTTGAAGCGGTGAACCGGTGGCGCGGTTTACTGGCTGTTGCCGACAATATTGGTCGTGCTGCTGTTGGTCGCGCTCGTATTCGCCGTGTTGGAGTCGACGTCCAGCGAAGTGTTGGCGGACGTGTTGAGATCGGTGGCGGTACCGGTGTTGAGATCGACGCCGTCGTCGAGCGGCGGCAGGCTTTCGGTGCCGAGCGTGTTGGCGCTCGTGTTGTTGGCTTCGGAGCCGCCGCCGCAGGCCGTGAGGGCGAGGATGCCGGCCGAGCCCAGCGAGAGAGCAATCGTACGCATTGAGATGGTTCCCCTGTTCGTGAATGGCAGGGGAATGAATGGCAGAGGCGATGCAGGCTGTTCAAGATCGGCCGCGTCGGCCGCTCAAATTGGCGAGAATCGGCCATGGCGAGCGCGTCCGACGCAAGCCTGTGCTCCAAAAGCGCGGAGGCGCGCACGAAGTGTTTCGTGCCGAGTGGGTCGCCGCCTCGCTGCGTTAACCCCCTTTCCGCGGAACCCGGACGCGGGCGCGCTCATTCGGGACGATGAAAGAACGCTGATGGAGGTTACCCTTGGGCAGCAGCCGCATGGCGGGGCTGAGCCGTGGCGGGGGGATGAGCGCGGCTCGGCCGCCCTGCATGGCGGCGCAGCTGAGGACCGCCCTGGGCTGCTACATGGTGCGCGTTCACGACCTGTCGGCGCTCGGTGCGCTGGTCGCGGCGGACAGGTTGCCAATGCCCGGCATGATCGTTTGCCTGCAACGCGGCAACGCCGCGGTCTTCGGAGTGATGGCGTGGATCGAGGACAGCCAGGGGGGCATCCTGTTCGACGAGGAACTGGACGCTCAGTTGTTCGGCACCGAGGTCGACGAGGTCGAGCGACCGCCGCGTTGCGTAACGAGCGCGGCGCGCGAGGCGGCAAAGCGGTAGCTGCAGAGCTGTGAACCGATATGGCACTTTTTGCTTGACAGCGTGACGCTGGTATGGCACTAAGTCCCCATGCTGAAGAAGTGTAGCTGATTCGCATCGGAGCTGCTCTCGAGCAGCGCGGCCATCGATGGATTGGCGCCTGCGTCGGCTTGCCGAGGCACTGGCGGCGTCCAGGTGAACAGCCGGTAGAAAAGAGTGGCGGTCAGGATCAGGGCAAGGACGGCCAGAATGAGGACGGCCACGAGCACCCGGCCGCGGCAACCGACGATCCGGTTGTCGCTGGTGATGACTTCATCATTACGCCGGTCGGAGCTCATCGGAACGTGCCCGGGTTGACCCTGGCACGCGAACGCGTCGGGCGCGGGGACCGTTCCGGCACCTGGAGCGCGAATAGGCCGGGCGGCTTCGACCCACCTGTTTGAGAGGTGACGACAATGAAATGGTTTGGCCGGAAGGCCGTGCGGGAGCCCGCGCGGCCTTTTTTGTTGCGGGGACTGTGGGGCCAGGCCGGGGAGCCGTTGCCGCGGTCCTACGAGGCGCAGGTGCGGGCGGCCTATCTCGGCAACGCCGTGGCCCAGCGCGCCGTGCGGGTGGTGGCGGAGGCGCTTGCGTCGGTGGTGGTGGATTGGCAGCGCTCGGTGCCTGCCGCTGCCGGTACCCCTCCACCATCCGCTACGCGGATGGTCCCCCTCCCGGAGCAAGCTCGGGGAGGATTGGTGACGTCGGACCTGCTCGAGAGCATCGCAACGCATCTGCTGCTGCACGGCAACGCGTTCGTGCATGTCGCTCAGGACGGGGAGGGGATGCCGGTGCGGCTGTTCGCGCTTCGGCCGGAGCGGGTGAAGGTGGAGCCGGACGCCAGCGGCTGGCCGGCGAGCTATCTCTACCGAGCCGGCGAGGCGAAGCGTCGGTTCGCGGTCCGCGACGGGCTGGGGCGGCTGGAAGTGGTGCATATCAGGGCGCAGCACCCGCTCGACGACCATTATGGGCTGGGATGCCTCGGCGCCGCCGCCGCCGCGGTGGCGGTGCACAATGCAGCGGGGCGGTGGAACAAGGCGCTGCTCGACAATGCGGCGCGGCCTTCCGGCGCCCTGGTTTATCAGCCGGGAGACGGCACAGTCCTGTCCGCCGCCCAGTTCGAGCGGCTGCGCGAGGAGATGGAGGCGCAGTTCGCCGGCGCCGGCAATGCCGGGCGGCCGTTGCTGCTCGACGGCGGATTGAAGTGGCAGGCGATGAGCCTGACGCCGGCGGACATGGATTTCGTGGCGCTGAAGGAGGCGGCGGCGCGGGAGATCGCGCTGGCCTTCGGCGTGCCGCCGATGCTGCTCGGGCTGCCTGGCGACAACACCTATGCCAATTATCGTGAGGCGGTGCGGTCGCTGTGGCGGCTGACGGTGCTGCCGATGGCGGACAAGGTGCTGGGCGCGCTCGGCGAAGGGCTGGGGGCGTGGTGGCCGGGGCTGAGGCTCGCGGTCGATGTCGACCAGGTGAGCGCCTTGCATGGCGATCGTGCCGAGCTGTGGGCCGCGGTGAGCGCGGCGGATTTCCTCACCACCGAGGAGAAGAGAGAGATGCTGGGGTTTGCGGCCAGCGTGCCCTCACCCCCCTCCGCCGCCTCTCCAGCGATGCAATCATCGCCGGAGCCTCTTGGCGGCGCCGCCCACGGCTGACGCCGTGGGCCCCTCCCTCTCCCCTGCAGGGAGAGGGTGAAGGAGACGAAGATGAGCGACAAGGCGGCGATGCTGGCGCAGCTGATGCGGCAGGCGGAGCAGGAAGGCGCGGCACTGGTGACTCTGCGCGCGCTGGCCGAGGAGGCGAGCGAGGTCGGCGCCGAACGGGCGCTGTCGATGCTGGGCCTGACCGGCGCGGAGGCTCGGCGGGACATGGACGAGCTCAGGGAGCTGCTCCAGGCGTGGCGCGACGCCAAGAAGAGCGCGTGGCAGGCGGTGGTGACCTGGGTGGTTCGGATCGGGCTCGCGGCGCTGGTCGCGGGCATGGCGGTGAAGCTCGGGCTGCTGGAGCGGCTGGCGGGATGAAGTTCGCGGGCTATGCGGCGGTGTTCGACCGACCGGACCGCGGCGGCGACGTGGTGAGGCGGGGCGCGTTCGCCGGATCCCTGACGCGCGGTCCGGTACCGCTGCTGTGGCAGCATGAAGCGGGACGCTCCATCGGACGCGTCGAATATTGCCGGGAAGATGCTCGCGGCCTGCGGGTGATCGGGCGCGTGGTGGACGCGCGGGCGGCGGCGCTGCTCAAGGCCCGGGCGGTGACGGGGCTCAGCTTTGGCTACCGCGTGCGCGGGGCGAAGGGTGCGGAGCCCCGTGAGTTGACCGATCTGGAGCTGATCGAGGTGAGTTTGGTGACCTTCCCGATGCAGCCGCTGGCGCGGGTGCATGCCGTGGAAGGATAGAGAAGCTGGATCCCCGCGGTGAACTTCGCTCGTCTGCGACTCCGCGGGGATGACATCGGGATTGGACGATGGGGCGCTTCGGCGCCCTTTTTCTTTTGGAGCGGGAGAAGAGGTGATGGTGGACGTGGTTGCGGGTGATGCGCTGGAGGCCTCGTTCGAGGCGCTCGAGCAGGAGCATGTCGAGGTGGAGGGACTGCGCGCCGAGGTAGCGCAGCTGAAGGCGCGGCTGGCGGCGTCGGAGCGGCCGGCTTTGTCTGGCGCGAAGAGCGAGGCTTCGCCGTTCGTGGAGCGGTATCTGCGCAAGGGGCTCGAGCACGGTGTCGAATTGAAGGCGATGTCGGGTGCAAGCGATGCCGCCGGCGGCTATGCGGTGCCCGAGGAGATCGATGCGCAGATCGAGCGGGCGCTGACCGCGATCTCGCCGATCCGGGCGATCGCCTCGGTCGTGAAGGTCGGCACGTCCGGCTACCGCAAGCTGGTGACGACCGGCGGGACTCCGTCGGGCTGGGTCGCGGAGACGGCGGCGCGGCCGGAGACGGACACGCCGGTGTTCAACGAGATCGCGCCGCCGTTCGGCGAGCTCTACGCCAATCCGGCGGCGAGCCAGGCGATGCTCGACGACGCGGCGTTCGACGTCGAGAGCTGGCTCGCGGGCGAGATCGCGACGGAGTTCGCGCGGGCCGAGGGGGCGGCGTTCGTGTCGGGATCGGGCGTCAACCGGCCGAAGGGCTTTCTCGCCGCGGACTCGGTCGAGACGGCGGACGGGGTGCGGCCGTTCGGGACCCTGCAGTTTCTCAAGACGGGCGTCGCCGGCGGCTTCCCGGCGAGCAACCCGCAGGACAAGCTGATCGACCTCGTCCAGAGCCTGCGGTCGCCCTACCGCCAGGGCGCGGTGTTCGTGATGAACTCGGCGACCGCGGCGCGGATCCGCAAGTTCAAGACCAGCGACGGGGCGTTCCTGTGGCAGCCGGGGCTGGTGAGCGGCCAGCCCGACACGCTGCTCGGCTATCCGGTGGTGGAGGCCGAGGACATGCCGGACGTGGCGGCGGACTCGCTTTCGATCGCGTTCGGCAACTTCAAGGCCGGCTATCTGATCGCCGAGCGGGCGGAGACGCAGATCCTGCGCGATCCGTTCACCAACAAGCCGTTCGTCCACTTCTACGCGACTCGCCGCGTCGGCGGGCAGGTGATGAACTCCGAGGCGATCAAGCTGCTCAAGTTCGCAGCGTAAGTCACGGCCGAAGCAAGGGCTTCGGCCGCCCGTCCACCGCCGGCGGCGGTCCCCCTCCCCTGCAAATGCAGGGGAGGATATCTTCTTTCTGGAGGCGTCCATGGGCTTGTTCTTTGCGGACCTGGTCCGGGAGTTTTCGCGCGCCACGGGCGCGGGTGACCTGCCGCTCGAAGGGGCGCTGCCGGGGCATCGGCGGTTCGGCGACGTCGTGCCGGCGGGGATGCGGTTTCATTACGCGATCGCGGGCGTGACCAATCCCGGCGAGTGGGAGACCGGGGAGGGCGAGCTCGGCAGCGGCGGAATGTTGGTGCGCGCGCCGATCGCATCGTCGGCCGGCGGCGGGCTGGTCGCCTTCTCGGCGGGGCTGAAGACGGTCGCGCTGATCGTCGGGGCGGCCTGGTTCGCCGAGCAGGACGCGGCTACTGCGGACCTGACGGCGCTGCAGGCGGCGGTCGACGGCAAGGCGCCGCTCGAGCACGATCATGACTCGTCCTACGCGCCGGCCGGGCATGCGCACAGCTTCGCCGCGCTGACCGACAGGCCCACGTCGCTTGCCGGCTACGGAATCGCCGATGCGCAGCCGCTCGATGCCGAGCTGAGCGCGATTGCCGGGCTGGCCTCGGCGGCGGATCGGCTGGCTTACTTCACCGGCTCCGGAACCGCGGCGTTGGCGACATTCACGGCCGCCGGCCGGGCACTGGTCGACGATGCTGACTCCGCGGCGCAGCGCTCGACGCTCGGGCTCGGCACGGCTGCGGTGAAAAATATTGGGACGTCGGGGGATGCAGTGCCGGTTCTGAACGGCCCCGCCGATTTCAGCCTGCGCGTGACCGCGGCGGCCGGCGGGATGTTCGGCGGGTTCGTCGCGGCGCGACCGTTCGACGGCGTGGAAATCAGGTACGTCGCCGGCATCGGCACCGTCCAGGCGGTCACCGCCGCCGGAGGCGCCATGCCGTTGCGGGTGAGCGGGTCCGACGTCCGCTTCCATGTCAGCGGGGGCGACCGGATGACCATCGACAATATCGCCGCCAATTTCACGGTGCCGATCCAGCGCGGCGGGACGCAGGTCGTCGGCGCCCGCGCGACCGGCTGGGCCGCGATGACCGGGACCGCGACACGCACTGCCTATGACACGGCGACGGTGACGACGACGCAGCTCGCCGAGCGGGTGAAAGCGCTGATCGACGACCTGCGGTCGCACGGATTGATCGGGAACTGAGCGATGGACGGGCGGGCGATCGGCGCCGGCAGCCTGGCGGACGCCGGGCTGCGACGGCTGGCGAGCGAAATGGACGGGCCGCGGCCGGCGGCGGTCGAGGAAGGCAACATCGTCGGAGTTCGCGCCGCCGAACCGGCAAGCCCGGCCAGCGATGCGCGGCGGTTGCGACCGACGCAGCCATGAAAAGGAGTGCGGAAATGAGCTTCTATCTCAAGGATCCGGGCTCGCGGGTCGATTATGCCATCGACTGGGGTGCTTCGTATCTCGACGGGCAAACGGTGGCCGGAAGCGCGTGGAGCGTGTTTCCGCCCGAGAGCGAAGGCATTGCGGTCGAGGAAACGAGCTTCGACCTGACGCATACCGCGGCGACGCTGAGCGGCGGCGTCGCGGGCCATGTCTACAGCGTGACCAATCGCGTGACGCTGTCGGACGGGCGCGTCGACGAGCGATCCATCACCATTCGCGTGGAGAACCGGTGATGGGGCTGGTGACGATGGAAGCGGCGCCGGCCGCGGTAGCCCTGAACGAGGTCAAGGCTTTTCTGAGGCTGGCGACCAGCGACGAAGACGCTCTGATCGCGGGCTTCGTGCGGAGCGCCAGCATGGCGTGCGAGACATTCACCGGCCTGACGCTGGTGGCGCGCGAGGTCCGTGAAACCGTCGTTCCCGGGGCGTGGCGGCGGCTGGAAGCGGCTCCCGTGCAGGCGATCGAAACGGTCAGCGCGGTGTCGGCGGACGGGGCCGAAACGGTCATGGCCGCCGAGTCCTACCGGATCGACATCGACGCCGCGGGGGACGGGTGGGTGCGGGTGCCGAGCACTGAGTGCCGCGCGCGCGTCGGCTACATCGCGGGGCTGGCGGCGGACTGGAACGGCTTGCCGGAGCCGCTTCGCCAGGGGATCGTGCGCCTCTCGGCTCATCTCTATTCGGCACGCGGCACGGCGGACGCGCCGCCGCCGGCCTGCGTCGCGGCCTTATGGCGGCCGTGGCGGCGAATGCGGCTCGGCTGATGCTCGACGGGCTGACGGCGCGCGCGAACCAGATGGCCGCTCGGCGTGCGGCGACCCGGCGCGAGCGGCTCGCCGCGCGGATCGAAAATCTCGCGCCGCGCGGCGTGCAGGTAAGCGAGGATGGGGAGCGGGTCGCGCTCGCGGGGCGCGGGCTCGCCCGGCGGTTCGCGCTCGATTCCCGGTTGCGCTGGTTGGTGGCGGAGGCACGCGATGAACGGTGAGCAAGGCGCAGCAGGCGCGCTCGTCTCGGCACTGATGAGGGTGCTCGCGGAGGTGCCGGGTCTCAGCCAGGTGTCTGACGGCGTGCCGCTTCAGGCGAGCGATGCCGCGGCCGTGGTCGAGGTCGGACCGGAGAGCGATTGGGGCTTCAAGGGCGGCGAAGGCGCCGAAGTGCGGTTCGCAATCCTGGTGACCTGCGGCGGCGAGGGACCCGGCCGTGCCCGACGGTTTGCAGAGAGGATACGGACGGCGATCGGTCAGAGTGAACCGGACCCCGTCGGGTGGACTCTGGTGAGCCTGACGTTGCTGCGCTCCCGCGTGTTGCGTGGCGCCGGACCCGAATGGACCGCGGTGGTGGAATATCGGGCGCGGATGCTGCGGAGCTGACAGCGGGGCGTCAGCTCGGCTGGTTGTTCTCGAACAGCTGGATGAAGTTGGCGCGCGCGTCGTCTACTTCCATCGTGGCCGTTTCCTCGGCTTCGGCGCGGGGCGTGCGGAAGCTCGCTTCACGGCGGATCAGCGCCTCGCGAAAAGCCCGCTCCTGCTCCGCGCATTGCTGCGGCAGCGCCGTTCGGAAATCGTTGATCGACACCCGCTCGCTGAGGCTGCGGTCCATGAACTCGCGCAGACAGTGGGTGTAGGCGTTGCGAGCCGCGGCAGACGGATCGCTGACCTGGAGCGCTACGCCGTTGCCTGTGCCGAGAACGAGCAGGGCGACGAGAACAGAGGACATGGCAGCACCCTCCGTAAGAGTCTTAAGGAAAAGGAGATTGGGACATGAGCGCGGAAAAGGGAAGCGCCTTTCTGCTCAAGGTGGGGGACGGCGCGACGCCGCCGGTCTACACGACCGTCGCCGGGCTTCGGACGACGCAATTGTCGGTCAACGGCGAGGCGGTGAACGTCACGAGCAAGGACAGCGGCGGGTGGCGAGAATTGCTGTCGGGCGCTGGCACCCGGTCGGTGTCGGTGGCGGGGAGCGGGATTTTCACCGGATCGACGGCGGAGGCGCGGCTGAAGACCAACGCGCTCGCCGGGCTTATCGACGATTACGAGCTGTCGTTCGAGAGCGGCGAACGGATGCGCGGACGGTTCCTGGTGACTCGGCTTGATTATGCCGGCGATTATAACGGCGAGAGGACCTACACGCTGGCGCTGGAGAGCTCCGGCGAGGTGACGGCAATTTAAGAAGGCAAAGGCGGTCTCACGCGAAGGCGCGAAGACGCGAAGAGACCGGGCTTGATGGACGAATGCGCGCGAGCATCCGGGCCTTTTGGTGGGAGCTTCGCTCTCTTTTGTTTGAGTGCCGGCGAGAGACGCTGAGTTCAGGCCAGCGTCTTCGCGTCTTCGCGCCTTCGCGTGAACCATTTTCCTGGAGGTTCGGCATGACGGGATCGATCGCGAACCCAGCGCGGGGTGAAGCGAAGCTTCGTGTGGGCGGGGAGGCGCTGGTGCTTCGGCCGAGCTTCGAGGCGCTGGTTGCGGCTGAAGGAGAGCTGGGGTCGCTGTTCGCGCTGGTCGAGCGGGCGGCGGAGGGGCGGCTGACTCTGGCCGAGACGGCGGCCTTGTTCTGGCATTGCGTGACGGAGCGGCCGGAGGCGGTGACTCGGGAGCGGGTGGGCGCGGCGGTGACCGAAATGGGGCTGGCGCGGACGGCGCCGATCCTCAAGCTGCTGCTGACGCAAATTCTGCAGGGTGGTTCGACAAGCCCACCATGAGCGGTCTGTTTGGCGAGAGCGCGGCGCGGCTGGCCGGGTTGGCCGGCGCGGTGCTGGGGTGGCGGCCGGACGAATTCTGGCGGGCGACGCCTGCGGAGCTGGCTGCGGTGCTTCGGGTGTTTGCGAGCGATGGGGAAGTTGGGTTTAATTCGGCCGAGCTGGAGCGCCTCACCGAGATGTTTCCGGATTAGAAAGCTTCGTCATGCCGGGCTTGGTCCGGCATCCGCCTTCTTTTGACTGATCCCGAAAAGGGAAGGTGGACCCCGGATCAAGTCCGGGGTGACGATTTCATCAAGACAGGTGCCTGATGGACGAAGAAATCGAACGCCTGGTGGTGAGCGTGCGGGCCGACACACGGGCCTTCGCGCAGGACGTTGCGGTGATGCGGGCGGAACTGGACGGACCCTTTGCAGAAGGCTTGCAGCGGGCGGGACAGGCGCTGGAGGGCGCGCTGATCCGGGCGGTGCGGACCGGAAAGTTCGGGTTCGAGGACCTGAAGCGGACGGCGATGGCGATGATGGCGGACATCGCCGCGGCGGCGATCCGGAGCGGGATCGGTTCGGCGACCGGCGGCGGCCTGGGCGGCGTCTTGACGTCGCTTCTGGGATCGCTGCTCGGTCTGCCTGGCCGGGCGACCGGCGGGCCGGTGGCTGGCGGGCGCGCCTATCTGGTCGGCGAGCGCGGGCCGGAGCTGTTCGTGCCGACGGCCGCCGGGCGGGTGGAGACTCTACGGCCTGCGGGAAGTACGCAGGAGGTGAAGGTGGCGATCACCGTCAATGCGCCGCCCGGCGGCGAGGCGAAGGCGCTGCAGGCATCGAGCCGCCAAGTGGCGCGGGCGGTGAAGGCGGCGCTGCAGCGGGTGGATTAGCGACGACGACGATAGGGCTCGCAGGCGATTCCGTCGTCGTCGCCGTCCATCTGCGGGCGATATCCAGGCTGGCCCCTGTAGAGCGGCGCAACACCTGCCGCGCGGGCTTCAGCGCAGTTGCGATAGTAGACGGCGTCACGGGACGTCGACGCGGATTGCTGCGAGTCTGCGGCCCGGCGGCTGTTGCGGCGACGCTGAGCGTCGGCCGGATCGATGATCGCCGGTCCGGCAACGAGCGCCAAGGCCAGCAAGGCGATGAACGAATGGCGAGTCATGGCGCCAAGCTGCCCCAGTCCAGTTAAGCGAGGGTGAATCATGGGACACTGGCTGGCGCCTCCGGGCACCGCGAAGCAGCTCGGGACGGTTAAGCGGTTCGCGGCGCCGTTCTGGAGCGTCGACTTTCCGCGGCCGATGATGGCTTCGGTTTGCACGACCGGGCCGCACGCGCTGCGCGTCGAATGTATGTTCTACCGACGGAACGATCTGGCGGGGCTGATCTGGGCTTCCGAGGATAGCGTCGATCATCCGCTGCTGCGGTACGAGACGAACCGCGACCTTCGGCGGTGCCGGCTGAGCTTCCTGTGGCGATCGTCGGGCGTCAAGGCGCTGGATGCGCTGCATGGGCCGACGCTGACGATCGAAGGCCGGGATGCCTCCGGGACGGCACGGACCTGGCTCGTGCGGCTGTGGAATTATGCGAGCGGCTCGCCCGAGGATGCGGCGGTGGCGCTCGACTTTGCTGATCTGCGCGCTGGGTTCGCGCCGGGCGGTGAGCCGGTGTTCGCGGGCGACGTCGACCGGATGTTCGTGTCGCTGGTGGCGCCGGACTATGACGAGACGGACGCGCCGCTCGCCGTTCCGGCGGAAGGGTGGGTCGAGGTTTCGGAGATTGCCTGCGAGGGCTCCGGGTCGGTGCTGGCGATGGGCGAGACTTTGGTGCCGGAGCATCGGTTGCGCATCGCGACCGGCTATGACGATCTCTACCACCTGACGCCGGAGCGCGTGCTTCGGAACGTGCTGCATCTCGGCTACCGCAATGTGATCAACCATTATGTCGGGATGAGCCATTATTTCCGGCTCGGGACGGACGGCCTCGTCGATGCGAGGGCGGCGCTGAACGGGCCGTGCGCGGCGTGGCACAGGGATTTTGCGGAGCGGGCCAAGGCGCTGGGGTTCGGGATCATCTGGTCGCTGTCCTACGAGCTGCTCGACCAGCATTGCCCGGAAGCGTGGAAGCAACGGGCTGCGGACGGGTCGCCGGCGCTGACCGGGTGGGTGCCGCCGTCGGCCCTGCTGTCGCCGGCGCACGTGGAGGCGATGACCTGGTTGCAGGTCGTGGCGGCGGCGTTCGCCTCGATCGCGTTGGCGGCGGGTATGCAGGTGCGGTTCCAGGTGGGGGAGCCGTGGTGGTGGGTGACCGCCGACGGTCGCATCTGCCTGTACGATGATGCGGCGGTGGCGCGATTTGCTCCGGTGGCGATCCCCGACATACGTGGGGCGCTCGATGCGGCGCAGCTCGCGACGTTGGATGCGGCCGGGGCGGTGCTTGCGGAATCGACGGCGGTCTTGTGCGCGGCGGTGAGGGCGGCGGCGGCGGACGCGGAGTGCCTGCTGCTCGCTTACCTGCCGAGCGTGCTCGATGTGGGGGCGCCGGAGGTGAAGAGGGCGAACCTGCCACTCGCGTGGGCGGCGCCGGCTTTCGATGTGCTTCAGCTCGAGGATTATGATTGGGCGAGCGCCGGAGCGCATGGCGCGACGGCCCGGGGCGTTGCCGAGGCGGCGGCCCGGCTCGGTTATCCGCTCGAGAAGCAGCATTATTTTGCGGGGTTCGTGTCGCGGCCGGAGGATGCCGTGCAATGGCATGCGATCGCTGAGGCGGCGGAGCGGGGGTTTGCGCGCGGATCGGCCGAGGTGCTCGCGTGGGCGCTGCCGCAAGTGCTGCGCGACGGGTTCGTGTGGTTCGGCTCGGGAGACGAAGAGATGGAGGTGTTCGACGACGTGCTGTTCCCGGTCGCGCTGGGGCGGGAGGCGAGCGTTGAGCCGGCTTTCTCGACGGCGATCGTCGAGACGGCAAGCGGGGCGGAGCAGCGCAATTCGGAATGGGCCGACGCGCGGCTGCGCTTCGACGCGGGGCCGGGCGTGCGCGGCGAGGCGGAGCTCTCCGAGCTGATCGCCTTCTTCCGGGCGCGTCGAGGGGCGGCGAAGGCGTTCCGGTTCCGCGATCCGTTCGACTTCAGCTCGAACGGGACCGAGGCGCCGGGGGCAGCGGACCAGCTGCTCGGGACCGGAGACGGGGTGCGAACCGATTTCGCGCTGCTCAAGGATTATGACGGGCAGCAGCGGCGGATCACCCGGCCGGTGGCGGGCTCGGTACGGGTGTCGGTGGACGGAGTCGAGCGGGTGACCGGCTGGACGCTGGGCGCGAAGGGCGTGGTGACCTTCGACGAGGCGCCTGCGACGGGCGCGGCGGTGCAAGCGGGCTTCCGCTTCGACGTGCCGGTGCGGTTCGAGGAGGACCGGCTGGAGGTCAGCCGGGCGACTTTCCTGGCCGGGGAGGCGGCGAGCGTGAAGCTGATCGAGGTGCGGGAGGACTAGGTCGGCGAACGGGCAGCAAACTCTTCTCTCCCTCCAGTTTGTCGCCAGCGGTGTCCCGTCCCTGAAAGAAGATGGATCCCGGCTTTCGCCGGGATGACGAAAGTGAGACGAAAATGGCCGAATTTCTTTCGCGTGACCTCGTCACCGTCGCATTGTGCTGGCGGTTGGAGCGACGGGATGGGGTGGCGTTGGGGTTCACCTCTCATGATCGCGACCTGCTGGTTGACGGCCTGGCCTATCGGGCGGCGCCGGGGATGCTGCCGTCATCGATCAGCGTGTCGGACGGGTTCGATGCGGACAGCGTCGATGTGAAGGGCGCGCTCACGAGCGGGGCGATCCGGGCGGACGATCTGCGGGCGGGTCGGTGGGACGGGGCGGCGCTCACCATCTTCATGACAGACTGGGAGACGCCGGGGACGGAGATCCTCGTCGTCGCGCGCGGCGAGCTGGGCGAGGTGAGCGTCTCGGGCGAGGCGTTCGAGGCGGAACTCAAGGGGCCGACGGCGGCGCTGGAGCGGCCGGTGGTGGAGCAGACCTCGCCGGAATGCCGCGCGATCCTGGGCGACGCGAGGTGCCGGGTCGACATGGCCGGCCGGGTGCGGCTGGTGCGCGTGGTGGCCTGGGACGGCGCTGCTGTGACCGTGGATTCGGCCGAGCCCTCCGCCAATGCTTATGGCTACGGCCGGATGCGCTGGATCGGCGGGGCGAATAGCGGGCTGACGAGCCTGGTACGCTCGTCCGCGGGTGACGAGGTGACGCTGCGCGAGGCGCCGGCATTCGAGCCGGCGACGGGCGACCTCGTTGAGCTCACGGAAGGGTGTGACCGCAGCCTGGCGACCTGCTCGGCGCGGTTCGGCAATGCGGTGAACTTTCGCGGGGAGCCGCATTTGCCGGGGATGGACTTGCTGACACGCTATCCGGGGGGCTGACCACTCCCGGTTCCGAGGGTGCGTATGTGCCCTCCGGCCGCCCGGCGCGGCTGCCCCTCCCCCACTGGGGGAGGGGACTTCATTTATCAGGAGGAGAGGAACGATGCGGCTGCGGGCTGGCATTGGATTGCTGTTGCTTGGGCTCGGCGGGTGCACGCACCTGCCGGACGGAGTCGAGGTCGATCTTCAGAACGGGGTCGTCGAGGTGGGTCCGTGCCGGTGCGAGCTGCCGCGGCCGCACGAGCCGCCGCAGCCGCCGGCGCAGGACGATGAGCGCCCTCACTGACGCCGTGGTGGCGCGGGCCCGCGAATGCGTCGGCGTTCGCTTCAAGGCTCAGGGACGGGGGCGTGACGGACTCGATTGTATCGGCCTCGTCGCGGTCGCGCTCGGCCTCACGCGGGTTCGGGCGGATTATGCGCTTCGCGGCGGATCCGCCGAGGCACTTGCCGCAGCTTTGCGAGCGGCGGGTCTGAGCGCCGCGACAGGACCGGCTGCGGGGGACGTCCTGGTGATGCGGGCGGGGCCTGGACAGCTGCATCTCGGCATCTGGACGGGTGACGCGCTGATCCATGCCGATGCGGGCCTGCGACGGGTGGTCGAGCGGCCGGGGGAGGCGCCCTGGCCGGTGGTCGGGGTGTGGCGAATCCCGGGACCCCGCCCATTCTGAGCCCGCCGAGGCACCGTCCTTCTTCATTCGGCGCACGAGCAACAAAGAAAGACGGGCCTCACCAGGCTCGGCCCGGGCGGTCCTGAATCAAAGTGGAGCCTGTGGATCATGGCAACTCTCGTGCTCACAACCGTCGGCTCGATGGTCGGCGGACCGATCGGCGCGACGGTCGGCGCCGTGCTGGGGCAGGTCATCGACCAGCGGCTGTTCGCGCCCAAGGCTCGCCATGGGCCGCGGCTGGGCGACCTGTCGGTGCAGACGTCGTCCTATGGCACGGCGATCCCGAAAATATTCGGCACGATGCGCGTCGCCGGCACCGTGATCTGGTCGACCGACCTCATCGAGCGGCGCGCCACGACGGGCGGCGGCAAGGGCCGGCCGGGAACAGTCGAATACAATTATGCGGCGAGCTTCGCCGTGGCGCTGTCGGCGCGGCCGATCGGCGAGGTGCGGCGGATCTGGGCGGACGGGAAGCTGCTGCGCGGGGCGGCCGGCGACTGGAAGGCCAAGACCGGATTTCGCCTCTACTCCGGTGGCGAGGACCAGATTTCTGATCCGCTGATCGCTGCTGCGGAGGGCGCAGGGCAGGCGCCGGCGTTCCGCGGCATCGCCTACGCCATGTTCGAGGAGCTGGAACTGGTAGATTTCGGCAATCGGATCCCGTCCTTGTCATTCGAGGTGGTGGCGGATGCCGGCCCGGTGACGATCGGCGCCATCGTCGAAATGCTGAGCGGGGGTGCGGTGGTGGCGGGCGAGACGCCGGCTCTGGCCGGTTTCGCTGCCGGTGGCGACAGCATTCGTGGAGCGATCGAGGATCTGGCGGAAATGGTGCCGCTGTCGCTCGCCGATGACGGTGTGCGACTGGTTATCGGGCCTGCGTCCGGACCGGTCCAGGCGGTGGCGTCCCATGAAGAGGCGGCGCGACGGAAAGTGGAGCGGCTCGCGGCTGCGAGCCTGCCGCGGGAAATCAGCATCACATATTACGACGCCGCGCGCGACTATCAGACAGGGTTGCAGCGGGCGACCGCAGTCGGAGGTGCCGAAGCGCGTGGCGAGCAGCGAGCGCTCCCCGCCGTTCTCGACGCTGTCGCCGCCAAGGCGATTGCCGAGCGGCGCCTCGACAATCTGTGGGCCGGTCGAGTGAGCGCCACCGTGACACTGGGCTGGTCGCGGGCGGGCCTGCGGGCCGGCACGCTGGTCCATCTCGATGGCGATGGCGCTCTATGGGCCGTCCGACGGACGACGATCGGACCGATGACCGTTCGGCTGGAACTGGCCCGGACGATTGCCGGCGCAATGCCGATTCCCCCAGGAGCGAGTCCTGGGCGCGTGCTCGAACAGCCCGATCTGCCGCACGGGCCGACCATGGTGCGGCTCAATGAGCTGCCGCCGCTCGATGGTTCGGTGGAGCGGCCGGTGCTGTCGGTGTTGGCGGCCGGCCCGCAACCAGGGTGGCGCCGCGCTGTGCTTTCGGGGAGTTTCGATGGCGGCGCGAGCTGGATCGATCTCGGCATGACGGCTGCGCCGGCGGCGCTCGGGACGGTGACGGCGGTCCTACCGGGGGCGGGATCGGCCCTGATCGATGCCGAGAGTAGCATCGACGTCGAAATGCTCAACGAGGACATGGAACTGCTCTCGCGGGACGACGATGCGCTCGTCGCGGGAGCGAACCTTGCCCTTGTCGGCGAGGAGCTTGTCCAATTCGGATGCGTGGAACGCGTGGGCGAGCAGTCCTATCGCTTGTCGCGGCTGCTTCGTGGGCGGCGCGGGACGGAATGGGCGGCGAGCGGGCACGCGATCGGTGAAGGCTTCGCCCTGATCGAGCCGCACAGCATCCGCATCATCGATCTTCCGGCCGGAGTCGCGATCGGCGCTTCGGTACAGCTTCTCGCCTCCGGGATCGCCGATGAGGAGCCGGCGGAAGCCGCGGCGACCCTGACGGGCGAAGCGGTGAGGCCGCCTGCGCCGGTTCATGTCCGGGCCGATCCTGTAAGCGGCGGAACGCAAATAAGCTGGGTGCGCAGGAGCCGCCAGGGTTGGGCGTGGCCGAGCGGGGCCGACACGCCAATGGGGGAGGAGCGGGAGCTTTATCGCCTCAGCTTCAATGGCCAGCGCAGCATCGAGACTGCGAGCAGCGCCTATTTCTACGACGCAGTGGAGCGGGCCGGGGATGGTCCCGCGCCTGTGACGGTCGAGATCGTGCAGCTCGGTACCCATGCGGCCTCGCGCCCGGCGACGGTCGTCATTCCCTGACATGCGAGGAGAAGCCTGATGACCGAACGGAGTGCGCGCTTCGCATTGCCCCTGCTGCAGCCGGGGCAGGCGCAGAAGGAAGTCTTCCACAACGAGGCTCTGACCGCGCTGGACCTGTTGCTCGAAGCCGCGGTCGAGGGGGCGCCGAGCGCTGCGCCGCCGGCGACTCCGGAGATCGGCCAGTGCTGGCTCGTCGCTTCCGGCGCGACCGGGGCGTGGGAGGATCAGGAGGACCGCATCGCCGGCTGGACCTCCGGCGGGTGGCGCTTTCTCGCCCCGCACCCCGGCACGCGCGTGTGGGACAAGGCCGCGGGACTTTGGCGCCACTGGGACGGTTCCGCCTGGAGCGACGGCGCCATGCCCGCGGCCGCATTGGTCATCGCCGGGCAGACGGTCGTCGGTTCGCGCCTGCCGGGAATCTCAAGTCCTTCTGGCGGAACGACAATTGATGTCGAGTCGCGCTCCGCCATCGCGGCAATCATTGTTGCACTGGAGACACACGGCCTGATCGATTGACGTCTGGATCGTCTTCCCATGCAACCCGAGAGGCGCTGCCGAGTTGGGGGGTGCGCCTGATCATCGGGGGTTCATCTTCTTCGCAAGCTGAGGCCTTTGTGCAACAGGTGCGGGGTGAAGTGCGCTTGCGCCGGAAACCTCGGTGCCGTAATGAGTCTTAGTCGTCGGTTACCCGACGCAGATGAAAGGGGAAGATTATGCGGAAGCTCGCCATTGCAGTGGCGCTGTCGACCACCGTCCTTGCTGGCCCGGCTCTCGCGCGTGATGGCGCTTGGTACGTGGGCGGTGATTTCGGTGCGATGATCGTCGAAGACGTTGACCTCACGTTCGATCCCGGTGGGGCGAACGGCGTTGTGACGCTCGATCACGATTATGGTTATGACGGCGCGCTGTTCGTCGGCTACGATTTCGGGGCCTTCCGGCTCGAAGCTGAAGTCGCCTACAAGAGCGCGGAGATCGAGTCCTACAACTCGGCCATCTCGCTGCCGGGCTTCTCGCCGGGCTTCGTTCCGGGCATCCGGGACGCCGGCGGTGGTGAAACCAATGTCCTGAGCGGCATGATCAACGCCATGCTCGACTTCGGCGACGATGACGGCATCAGCGGGTTTATCGGCGGCGGCGCGGGTGTCGCTCGCGTCGACTTCAGCAACTTGCGCGCGTTCGCCAATCAGGGGCCGTTCCTCGACGACTCCGACACGAACTTCGCGTGGCAGGCCATCGCCGGCGTTCGCGCCGCTATCACGCCGAACATCGACGTGACGCTGCGCTATCGCTTCTTCAACGTCGAGAATGTCGACACCGTCGGCTTCAACGGCCAGGATGTCGAATCGCGCTTCCGCTCGCACTCGCTGCTCGGCGGCATCACCTTCAACTTCGGCGCTCCGGTCGAGGTGATCGATGACTGCATCGCGCCGAACTACCGCGACGCCAATGGCGTGTGCGTCACTCCGCCGCCGCCCTGCCCGGACGGCTCGGCCCGTGACGCCAACGGCCAGTGCCCGATCGTCGATCCGATCGTGACCTGCCCGCCGCCGCCGCAGAGCGATGGCACCACCCAGGTTCGCCAGAGCCAGCTGTCGACCTGTCCGCGTCCGGCGGCCCGCCCGGTCGGTCCGTTCATCATCTACTTCGATTGGGACGTGGATGAACTGAGCGCGACGGCCCGTGCCCGCCTCGACGAGGTTGCCCAGGTCTATCAGCAGACCGGTCAGGCTCAGGTCGTTCTCGCCGGTCACGCCGACCGTTCGGGCAGCGCGACCTACAACGTCGGCCTGTCCCAGCGCCGCGCGAACAACACCCGCGACTACCTCGCGAGCCGTGGTGTTCCGTCCGGTGCGATGACCACGCAGGCGTTCGGCGAGAGCCGTCCGGCGGTCGACACGGCCGACGGCGTCCGCGAGCCGGACAACCGTCGCGTGGAGATCACCTTCGGTCCGGGTTCGGGCTTCTAAGAAGCACGTTCCCTCCCGCCGCTCCGGCGGCGGGAATCGAAGTCAGAGAAATTGGGAGCCGGCCCGTCGAGGGTCGGCTCCCTTTTTTCGTGCCCTGCTTGTGCCACCTAATTGTCTGTTCCTCGCGCCACTCCTTTGTTAACGGGCCTCCAAATTTCCCGTGACTGGAGTGCTCAATGCGGATCGCGATCATTGGGACCGGCTATGTCGGCCTGGTCTCCGGCGCCTGCTTTTCCGATTTCGGCCATGACGTGGTCTGCGTCGACAAGGACGCGGGCAAGATCGACGCGCTTCTGAAGGGCGTGATGCCGATCTTCGAGCCCGGCCTCGACCAGCTCGTCGAGCGCAACGTGCGCCAGGGCCGGCTCTCCTTCACCACCGAGCTCGCCGACGCCGTGAAAGGCGCCGAAGCGATCTTCATCGCCGTCGGCACGCCTTCGCGGCGTGGCGACGGCCATGCCGACCTGTCCTACGTTTACGGCGCCGCGCGCGAGATCGCCGAGGCGCTGGACGGACCCGCGGTCGTGGTGACCAAGTCGACGGTTCCGGTCGGCACCGGAGATGAAGTCGAGCGCATCCTCCACGAAGTCGCTCCCGACGCGGTCGTGTCGGTCTGCTCCAACCCGGAATTCCTGCGCGAAGGTGCGGCCATCGAGGACTTCAAGCGTCCCGACCGCATCGTCATCGGCGTCGAGGACGCCCGCGCCGAGGAGGTGATGCGTGACGTCTATCGTCCGCTCTACCTCAACCGCGCCCCGCTCCTTTTCACCTCGCGCCGCACCGCCGAGCTGATCAAGTACGCGGCCAACGCCTTCCTGGCGACCAAGATCACCTTCATCAACGAGATCGCGGATCTGTGCGAGGAGGTCGGCGCCGACGTCCAGGACGTGTCGCGCGGCATCGGCCTCGACAACCGCATCGGCCCCAAGTTCCTGCATGCGGGGCCCGGCTATGGCGGTTCCTGCTTCCCCAAGGACACGCTGGCCTTGCTGAAGACGGCCGAGGACTATCAGTCGCCCGTCCGCATCGTCGAAGCCGTGGTCAAGGTGAACGACGCCCGCAAGCGCGCGATGGGTCGCAAGGTCATCAAGGCGCTGGGCGACGATGCACGCGGCAAGACGGTCGCACTGCTCGGCCTCGCCTTCAAGCCGAACACGGACGACATGCGCGACGCGCCGTCGATCGCGATCTTCCAGGCGCTCGACGATGCGGGAGTGAACGTTCGCGGCTACGACCCCGAGAGCATCGACCAGGCGCGGCCCCTGATGCCCGGCATGACGTTCTGCGACACGCCTTACGCTGCGGCCGAGGGCGCCGACGCCGTGGTGCTGGTGACCGAATGGGACGTGCTTCGCGCCCTCGACCTCAAGCGTCTGAAGGCGGCGATGGCCGGCGACGTGCTCGTCGATCTGCGCAACGTCTATACGCCGCAGGAGGCGATTGCGGCCGGCTTCCAGTGGCAAGGCGTCGGCAAGCCGATGCGCGGCCGCTCGGGAAGCATCGAGGTGGCGGAGCGCGAGCCGGTCTCGGCATGAGGGCCGCAACTCTTGGCCCGGGGCAATCGTTGCCCGGCTGAACAAGTCCCAGACAGATGGAGCATGACATGCGAGTGAGGAAGACATTGCCGGTTGCGGCGCTGTGCGGCCTGGCGGTCGCCGCATGCGTTCCCAACGGGGCGCCCGGAGCTGGCGCGCCGGCCCCCACATGGTCCGAGGCAAGCGCGCGAATCCTCGCCCCGACCGGCAGCCAGCTCGCCGTCGCCAGCGCGGTTCAGCAGAATGACGGCTTGCGCATCTCGGTGAGTGCGAGCGGGCTTCGTCCGGGATCCTACGGCCTGCATGTCCATGCCGTCGGCCGTTGCGATACGCCCGACTTCACCAGCGCCGGACCGCACTGGAATCCGACCATGCGCCAGCATGGCAGCCAGAATCCGCAAGGCCCGCATCGGGGCGACCTTCCCAACCTCATCGTCGGCGCCAATGGCCAGGGCGAGATCGCTTTCACCATTCCCGACGCGCGCCTCTCCGGCGGGGTGGGCGGAATGCTCGACGCGGACGGCGCTGCAATCGTCGTCCACGCGGGACCTGACGATTATCGCACCGATCCAAGCGGCAACAGCGGCCCGCGCATCGGCTGCGGCGTGTTCGGCTAGGACGGCGCCGCCGCCGCGGCAGCCCGCTCCTCCTTGCTTGCTTCGAGCGCGCCGAGGTGGCGTGACGCGATCCACAGAGCGAGCAAGGTGAGCGGCGCCATCGCGAACAAGGCGAAGATGCCGGTCGCGAGACTCCCGGCCGCGGCCGCCACCTGTCCCGCATAATAAGGCCCGAGCGCGAGCCCGACCATCGTGGTGCCGAGGATGTAGGTGGCGCCCGCCGTGGCGCGCATCCGCGGCAGGACGAGGTCCTGCAGCGTCGCGACGGCTGCTCCCACCCAAAGCGAGCTGAACAGGTGGGCGATGGGGCTCGCGATGTAGAAGGCGCTGGCGCTGTCGGTGGTCAGCATGAAGGTGATGATCGGCAGCGGCAGCACTGCGGCGAGCATGTTGACGTAGATTCGCCCGTTCACGTCCCGCTGCCGCCACAGGTCAGACAGATAACCGCCAAGGATCACGCCGAGTGCCGCCGTCACCGCGTTGGTCGTGCCGAGGATGAGTCCCACCTCGGTTTTCGCCGTCATTCCCGGGAAGAACATGCCGGGCGCCAGCGGCCCGGCATAGAAGGTCGCCTCGGCATAGCGCGGGAACCAGAAGCTGCTCGCATAAGCGACGAATGCGATGCTGCCAAACGCAACGACGAGCAGCACGACCACCCAGTGTCCCCAGATCAGCGCGTGGGTCGCCGGGTCCCGGAACCTCAATGACTGGACCCAGGAGAAGACCGCATAGACTCCAAGACCGTAGGCGACCCATTGCGGCCAATTGCCGGTCAGCAGGACGAGCCCGTAGGCCGCCAGGATGATCGAAGCGAGCGCGACGAGATTGGTGCGGAGCGCCTTTCCGGACAGGGAAGCGAGGTTGAACAGGGTGAATGGCGGGATGATCGCGAACAGCTCGCGGCCGAACTCGCGCCACGCATTCGGCCTGACTACCGGCTGGGGGTGGCCGTCCATCGCGCCACGCTGCGGCTCGCGCAGCGACAGCACCCACAAGGCGAGCAGCAGTCCGGGCAGGCCCACGGCCAGGAAAGCCGCCTGCCAGCCGGCCAGCCCCAACGGCGCGAGCTCCGGCGCCGGATAGGCGCGGTTCCAGCCGCTCGCGACGGCGCCGCCGATCGGCAGGCTGAGCGCGCCGCCGATATAAAGGCCGGCCGAGTAGATCGACAAAGCGGTGGCGCGGCGCTCCTTCGGGAAACTGTCGGCAATCATCGAGAAGGCGGCGGGCGACGCGCTCGCCTCGCCGATGCCGACGCCGATCCGGGCGGCGGTGAGCTGGCCGAGTGTCGACGCGAAGCCGGACGCCACGGTCATCGATGACCAGAGAGCCAGCCCGATCGCCATCAGCCGCCCGCGATACCAGCTGTCTGCGAGCCGCCCGAGCGGGATCCCGAACAAGGCGTAGAAGACCGCGAAAGCGGTTCCGTAGAGGAAGCCGATCTCGGCTTCGGTCACGCCAAGGTCGGCCTGGATGTCGGCGACGAGGATCGACAGGATCTGCCGGTCGATGAAATTGACGATGTAGACGAGGACGAGGACGAACAGGGCGTACCAGGCGTAAGCCGACACGCGCGGCTTCGGCGCGCCTTCCCGTGAAGCGGCAGCCTCCCCCATCCTCACCCTCTCATTGCTCTGTCTTTTGCCAATGGCTAGCAGAGGACCGGCTTTTGGCAATGCGTGAGGATGAGGCCACGATGGCTGCGTCGGTTCTGTTCGTCTGCCTTGGCAACATCTGCCGTTCGCCGTTGGCGGAGGCCGCGCTGCGCGCCGAGGCCGAACGGATCGGCCTCGATCTCGAAGTGGATTCCGCCGGCACCGGCGACTGGCACCTCGGCTACCCGCCAGATCCCCGATCGATCGCGGTCGCCGAGCGCAACGGAGTCGATATCGCGCATCTGCGCGCCCGCCAGGTTCGGCCGGAAGACTTTCACGCATTCGACCATATCGTCGCGCTCGACCTCCAGAACCTCGCCAACCTCGAGGCGATGCGGCCGGCCGGTGCAAAGGCGGAGCTGTCGCTGCTGATGGACCATGTCCCGGGCCGTGAGGGGCAAGCCGTCGCCGATCCTTATTATGGCGAGGACAGCCATTTCGACACGACCTGGCGGGAAGTCGGCGAAGGCGCCGCGGCCCTCGCTCGCAAGCTCAAGGAGCGGCACGGCTGAGCGCCTTCCGCGACAAGGTCGCGATGCTGACCGGCATCGCGCCGGAGCGGATCCAGCGCCTCCATGGCGGCGATTTGTCGGAAGTGCTTCTGCTTCAGCGTGACGATGGCTATTCGGTCGTTGCCAAGGGCGGCCCGTCCGCGGGCACCGAGGCCCAGATGCTCCGCGAGCTGGCGGCGGCCGGCGTGCCCGTCCCGGCCGTCGAGGCAGAATATGGCGATGTCCTGCTGATCGGATATGTCGAGGCCGACGAGGCGTTCACGCCCCGCGCCTGGGCCGATATCGGCACTCAGATCCGGGCGCTGCACGGCCATCTCGGCCATGGCTATGGCTGGCCGGTCGACTATGCCTTCGGCTCGGTGCGTCTCGACAACGGCTCGAGCGAGGACTGGCCCCGCTTCTGGGGCGAGCAGCGCCTGGTCGAAACCGCGGCGCTGCTGGACCGGCCGTGGCGCGAGCGGGTCGAGCAGCTCGCCATGCGGATCGGCGACCTGCTACCTGCCCGCCCGCCCGCCTCCCTTCTCCACGGCGACCTCTGGACCGGCAACATGCTCGTCAAGGACGGGCGGCTGGCGGCGCTGATCGACCCCGCTTGCTATCATGGCCATGCCGAGGTGGATCTCGCCATGATCTGCCTGTTCGGGCGACCGGATCCGGCCTTCTGGCACGCTTATGGTCCGCTGGATGCCGGCTGGGAGCACCGCCGTGCCGTCTACCAGCTCTTTCCGGCGCTGGTGCATCTGCGCCTGTTCGGGGCGAGCTACGCGCCCTTGGCCGATCGGCTGCTGAGCGCAATCGGCGCTTGACTCGCACCTCGTATTTAGCTATTTTGCTAACTAGCTAATAGGCTAACGAGGGAGACGGGAGATGCCGGTCATTTCAACCATGGCGGCGTTGGCGATGCTGAGCCTTCAGCCGGTTGCGTCGGACGTCAGCGCTCCCGGTCCGCAGGGGCCGTTGCGCGGCACGTTGCTCGCGCCGCAGGGCGAGCCTCGCGCGACGATCCTCGTCATCCCGGGTTCGGGCCCGACCGATCGCGACGGCAACAACCCGATGGGCGTCAGCGCGGCGCCCTATCGTCTGCTGGCCGAGGCGATGGCCGAGCAAGGCATTGCCACCGTGCGCATCGACAAGCGCGGACTGTTCGGGAGCGCCGCGGCGGGCAATGCGAATGCGGTCACGGTGAGCGAATATGTGAGCGACATCCGTTCCTGGATCGGCGCCGTTCGGGCGCAGACCGGCGCGGACTGCATTTGGCTGCTCGGCCATAGCGAAGGCGCCCTTCTTGCGCTCGCGACGGCAGCCGAGAACGCCGACGACGTGTGCGGGCTGGTGCTCGTGTCGGGGGTCGGGAGGCGCATGAGCGACGTGCTGCGCGAGCAGCTCCCGAATTCCCAGTTCGCGCCGCACCAGGACGCGGCAATGAGCATCATCGAGCGGCTGGAACGCGGCGAGTGGGTCGACGCCGCCGCCATCGAGCCGGCGCTGATGCCGCTCTTCGCGCCGCCGATCCAGGATTATCTGATCGATATGTTCTCGCACGATCCGGCGGTGCTCGCCGGCCGGGTGCAGGTGCCGGTCCTGATCGTCCATGGCCTGAGCGACCTTCAGACCACGGAAGCCGATGCGCGGCGGCTCGCTTCTGCCAACCCGCGCGCTCGCCTGGTGCTTCTCGCCGGCGTCAATCACGTGCTGAAGCACGTGGAGGGCGACGATCGTGCCGCCAATGTGGCGAGCTACGCCGATCCCGCGCTCCCGCTGGCAGAGGGCGTGGCTGAAGCGATCGTGGAGTTCGTTAGGCAATGAACGTCATCTTCGAAGCCCTGGCCCATCCGACTCGGCGAGCGATCCTGGAGATGCTGAAAGGCGGATCCAGGACCGCGGGCGAGATCGCCGACGCCTTCGATGTGTCGAAGCCGACCATGTCGGGCCACTTCCACAAGCTGAAGGAGGCGGGGCTCATCCATGCCGACCAGCGCGGGAACACCATTCTCTATTCGATCAACATGAGCGTGCTCGAAGGGGCTCTGCTCGGCTTCATGAACAAGATGGGCGTCAGCGCCCGAACGGAGGGAGAGACGACATGACCAGGAACAGCGTAGGTCTTGCTTCCCTGCTGGTGGTGGCGACGCTCGCCGCCGCCGCGATCGTCGGGGGAATGGCGATGCCGGACGGCATCCAGCTTCCAACCCATTGGGGAATCAACGGCGAGCCGGACGCTTTCGCCGACAAGTGGACGGCGCTGCTGATGCCGGTCGGCCTCGTCGCCGGCGTGTCGCTGCTCTTCTACTTCCTGCCGTCGCTCGAGCCCCGCCGCGAAGGGTTGGCGCGGAGCCAGGGCCTCTATCTGTGGGGATGGATCGCGCTGCTGATGGTCGGCGCGGTGATCCAGCTTGCCTTGCTGTCCACGGGCCTCGGGTGGGGCATCCCGGTCAACCACCTGATCATCGGCGCGGTCGGCGTGATGCTGGTCCTGATCGGAAACCAGCTCGGCAAGTCCCGCTCGATGTATCTGATCGGCATCAGGACGCCATGGACGCTGGCCAGCGAGGAAGTGTGGATCAAGACTCACCGCCTGTGCGGCAAGCTGATGGTGTTGGGCGGGCTCGCCATGGTGGCCGCGGCGATGCTGCCGCTGCCGTCCGGCCTGCTGGCCACGGTGGCGATCGCGGTGATCGTCGTCGCGGCCGGCGTGCCGATCCTCTATTCCTTCATTGCCTGGCGGCGGGAGCGGCGCGCCGATCAGGCGAGGGGATAGGTCTCAAGCTCCGTGTAGACCGCGCCCTCCGGGGTGAGGCGGCTCTCGAACAGGCCGAACGCGTCGACCCGGAAGGGCTCGCCCCGCACCGTGCCGGACCGGGCGAGGAAGCCGTCGGCCCGGCCGGAGTCGCGGCCGAGCCGCGCCAGGGTGATGTGCGGATGGAAGGCGCGGCGGTCCGGCTCGATGCCGACCCGGGCCACCGCTTGGTCGACCTTCTTGTGAAGCGTGTGAACCGGCTCAGGGGGCCTCACCCCGGCCCATATCGTCGTCGGCACGCCGCGGCGATCGAACATGCCGAGGCCGCTCACCGCCAGGTCGAAAGGCGGGTGGTGGATCGATCCCAGCGCGGCGTGCACGTCCTCGGCCTGGTGGCGGTCGATCTCGCCCAGGAAGCGCAAGGTCAGGTGGAGCTGGTCGTCATCCTGCCAGCGGGCCCCGCCGATTCCGCCCATGATGTCGAGAAGCGCGTCGCGGACGGCGGCCGGCGGTCGGACGGCCACGAAGAGCCTATGCATGACAGGCATTTAGGATCCGTCGAGCAATTGCGCCAGCGGCTGGACGATTGGAAAATGGCGCATTTTGCGTGATTCGGCCCTGCGGCTAACCATGTGTTTCGCTTGAAATCGGACCGTCTTCCTCTGATATGAATGACTGACGGCATCCAGCGCCGCGCAAAGGAGAGAGTGGAAATTATGGCAGATCGGTTCGACACGCGCTTCGGCGCGCCGCCGCAGACGGGCCTGAACCCGGCGACGGACTATGCCGGCCGTGACGTGGCCGGTTACGACGCTGGCCTTCGCAAGCACATGCTGTCGGTCTACAATTACATGGCTTCGGGCGTGCTGTGGACGGGCATCGTCGCCTTGCTGTTCGCCAGCAGCGGCATGGCCCTCGACATCATGGCCGGCCCGGGCATCCTCAAATATGTCATCATGTTCTCGCCGCTGGCGTTTGTGATGGTGTTGAGCTTCGGAATCCACCGCCTGTCGACCGGAACCGCGCAGCTCCTTTATTGGGCGTTCGCGACGGTCATGGGCCTGTCGATGTCGACGATCTTCCTCGTCTTCACCGGCGAGTCGATCGCGGCGACCTTCTTCGCGACCGCGGCCGCCTTCGCCAGCCTCAGCCTCTACGGCTACACCACCAAGAAGGACCTCAGCGGGTTCGGCACCTTCCTGCTGATGGGCGTCGTCGGCCTGCTCGTGGCGATGATCGTCAACCTGTTCATGCAGTCCGAGGCGATGATGTACGTGATCAGCGTCATTGGCGTGCTGCTGTTCGCGGGCCTGACCGTCTACGACACGCAGCGGATCAAGAGCCTCTACTTCCAGGTCGCCGGCACCGATTTCCTCGGCAAGGCGGCGATCATGGGCGCGCTGTCGCTCTATCTCGACTTCGTGAACATGTTCACCTTCCTGCTCAACCTGATGGGCAGCCGCGACTAAGCGCGCTCCTCAGCGCAGAAACAGAAAGGCCCGGTGGCATCACCGGGCCTTTTTTCGTCCATTTCGCCGTCGGGGGAGGGGCCTTAGGCCGCCAAGCCCTCGAATTGGAGACGCGCCAGCCGCGCGTAGAGGCCGTTCTGGGCGCTCAGGCTGTCGTGAGTGCCCTCCTCGACGATCTCGCCCTTGTCCATGACGACGATGCGGTCGGCCGCTCGCACGGTGGCGAGGCGGTGGGCGATGACCAGGGTGGTGCGGTTCTCGAACAAGCGCTCCAGGCTCTGCTGGACCAGCCGCTCCGATTCCGCGTCGAGCGCGGAGGTCGCCTCGTCGAGCAGCAGCAGCGGCGCGTCACGCAACAGGGCGCGGGCGATCGCGACGCGCTGGCGCTGGCCGCCGGACAGGCGCGCGCCGCCTTCGCCGAGATAGGTGTCGAGCCCGTCGGGGAGGGCGCGCAGGAAGTCGGCGGCATTGGCCGCCTCGGCGGCGTCCCACAGCTCCTCGTCCCCCGCCTCCCACTTGCCGTAGCGAAGATTGTCGCGGGCGGACGCGGCGAAGATCACCATTTCCTGCGGGACCACGGCGATTCGGGCGCGGATATCGGCCGGGTCGGCCTCGCGCACGTCGACGCCGTCGACCCGCACGCAGCCTGCCTCCGGATCGTAGAAGCGCTGGGCGAGCTGGAAGAGCGTCGACTTGCCCGCCCCCGACGGGCCGACCACAGCCAGCGTTTCGCCGCGCTTTACGTCGAGGTTGAACCCGCTGAGCGCACTCACCTCGGGCCGTGTCGGATAGCGGAAGGTGATGTCCTCGAAGGCGAGCGTTCCGAGCGGCGGATCGGGGAGCTGTCTCGGATTGGCCGGAGCGCGGATCGCGGGCTCCTGCGAGAGGAGCTCGGCCAGCCGCCCCGCGGCGCCGGCGCCGCGCAGAAGCTCGCCATAGACCTCGGCCAGCGCTCCGAACGAGCCTGCGACGAGGCCGCCGGTCAGCACGAAGGCGGCGATGGTGCCGCCGCTGATCCGCCCCGCGGCGACGTCGAGCGCGCCCTGCCACATCACCAATGCGATCGATCCGAACACCAGTGCGATGACCACCGCGGTCATCAGCGCACGGAGCAGGATCCGCTTCCTCGCCGTCGCGAACACCGTGTCGACCGCCTTGCCGAACCGCGCGGCCTCGCGCTCCTCCTGCCCAAATGCCTGGACGATCTTCATCGCGCCCAATGTCTCGTCGACCATCGCCCCGACCTCGGCGAGACGATCCTGGCTCCAGCGCGAGACGGTGCGCACTTTGCGCCCGATGAAGACGATCGGCACCACGACGACCGGGATCACGATCAGCAGCATCGCGGTCAGCCGCGGCGCCAGGGCGAACAGGTAGATGAGCCCGCCAAAGCCCATCAGGATGTTGCGTAGCGCCACCGAGATGGTCGATCCGACGACCTGCTCGATGATCGTCGTATCGGCGGTGATGCGCGACGCGATCTCCGAAGGGCGGTTCTCCTCGAAATAGGCCGGCTCGAGACGAAGCAGGTTGCGCTCGACCGCGATGCGCAGGTCCGCGACGACCCGCTCGCCGAGCCAGGAGACGAAGTAGAAGCGGGTCGCCGTGGCGAGCGCCATGATCGCGACGATGAGCAGCAGATACTGGAACCAGCGGCTGATGTCGTCGCCGTCGCCACCGAAGCCGCGGTCGATGATCAGCTTGAACGCGCTCGGGATCGCGAGCGTCGCCAGCGCCGCGACCAACAACGCCAGCACCGCTCCGGCGACATGGAGCCGGTAGCGGGCGACAAAGCGCCAGATGATCAGGAGATTGGCGAACTTGCCCGGCTGCGCGCTTTCGCCCGCGCCGTCGCTGTCGCCGGGTACGGGTGTCGCGGCCATGGCGCCGGACTAGCAGCGGGGCTGGCGCGGCTCAATGGCGGGAGGAGGTCGTGGCGATTTGTCGGACGATTGGGATGGAACAAGCCTTATCCGCCCGCTATTCCATCCCCATATCGGGGGCTGGAGTTTGAATGCTTTACGACGCTTATGAAGTGCAGCGCTCGCTGCTGACCGGAGCGAGCACCATGGCCGACATCGGTGCCGGCCTCCTCAACAACCCCGCCAACCCGTTTGCCTATTCGGGGATGGGCCCGATCATGGCGTCGGCGCTGCAGGTGTTCGCTCACGCCTCGGCGCCGCGCGGCAAGCCGGAATTCGGCTTCAAGACGACGGTCGTCGACGGCCGCGAAGTCGCGGTCAGCGAGGAGATCGTGCTCAGGAAGCCGTTCGGCCAGCTGAAGCGCTTCCGCCGCGCCATTGAAGGCAAGGGGGGCGTCGAGAACGGACCCAAGCTGCTCATCGTCGCGCCGATGTCGGGCCACTATGCCACGCTTCTGCGCGGCACGGTCGAGCGCATGATGCCCGGCCATGACGTCTACATCACCGACTGGCGCGACGCGAAGCTCGTCCCGCTCGAGGAAGGCGGCTTCGATCTCGACGATTATGTCGACTATCTGATCGAGTTCCTGGAGCATATCGGCGGCCGACCCCATGTGCTCGCCGTGTGCCAGCCCGCTGTGCCGGCTTATGCGGCCGCAGCGCTGATGAGCGCGCGCAAGCACCCGAACCGGCCGGCGACCCTGACCATGATGGGCGGCCCGATCGATACCCGCGAGGCGCCGACCGAGGTCAACACGGTCGCCACCCAGCGGCCTTTCTCCTGGTTCAAGAACAACGTCATCGCGACCGTGCCCTATCTCTATCCGGGGCAGGGCCGGCCGGTCTATCCGGGCTTCCTCCAGCTCGCCGGCTTCATGGCGATGAATTTCGGCAACCACCTCGTCAGCCATTGGGGCATGTTCAAGCATCTCGTCGAAGGCGCCGACGAGAGCGCCGAGGCGACGATGGCCTTCTACGAAGAATATCGCTCGGTCTGCGACATGACGGCCGAATTCTACCTCCAGACGATCGACGTCGTGTTCCAGCGCCATCTTCTGCCCAAGGGCGAGATGACCCATCGCGGCGTTCCTGTCGATCCGGCCGCGATCACCGACATTCCTTTGCTGGCGATCGAAGGCGAGCGCGACGACATTTCTGGCCTCGGCCAGACCAGGGCTGCGCTCACCATCGCGACGAGCCTGCCGGATTCGATGAAGCGCTACTACATGGCCAAGGGCGTCGGCCATTACGGCATCTTCAACGGCAGCAAGTGGCGCACCCGAATCGCGCCGGTCGTCGAGGAGTGGATCGCAGCCCACCAGGCGGTGCCCCAGCCCGGCGAGAAGCTCGCCGCCTGACCCCTTCGTCACCCCGGACTTGATCCGAGGTCCATCTTCTCTTCTCAGCCCCGGTTCCAAGGAGGTGGATGCCGGATCAAGTCCGGCATGACGATGCTGGCAAGTCATTGAATCCTTAGGATTCGTCGCCACATTCCGGACAGTTCGCAACAACTGAAAGGAGGTGGTCTGATGTCTCATTGTCATAAGCCGTTCGCGGCGTGCCAGGTGAGCGCAGCCTCCGCGGAGGCCCGCGCCTGACTTCAGGCCGCTTCGGCTGACAATGGAAAGGCCGTCCCGAAAGGGGCGGCCTTTCGCATTTCAGAGTCACCCACCGTCATCCCAGCGAAAGCTGGGATCTCACTTCTTTCGCTTGGGTGAAGGCAGCGAGATTCCAGCTTTCGCTGGAATGACGGATCACGCTTAGCCCAGCGCCTCGACCAGACCCTCGAACAACCTTTTGCCATCAGTGCGGCCGTGCGCCGGCTCCACGGCACGCTCGGGGTGAGGCATCATGCCGAGTACGTTTCCGCCCTCGTTGATGATTCCGGCGATACCGCGTGCCGAGCCGTTGACCTCCTCGGCATAGCGGAAAGCGACTCGGCCTTCGCCTTCGAGCCGGTCGAGAGTCGCCTCGTCCGCGGTGTAGTTGCCGTCATGATGGGCGACCGGGAAGACCACGCTTTCGCCGGCATCGTAGCGGCTGGTGAAGGCCGACTGGCTGTTGTCGACGGTCAGGGCGACGTCACGGCCGATGAAGCGGATGCCGGCGTTGCGCATCAGCGCGCCCGGCAGCATCCCCGTCTCGGTCAGGATCTGGAAGCCGTTGCAGATGCCGAGCACGGCGACTCCGCGGTCGGCCGCGGCCTTCACCGCCTGCATCACCGGCGAACGCGCCGCGATCGCGCCTGAGCGCAGATAGTCGCCGTAGGAGAAACCGCCGGGCACCGCGACGATGCCCGTGCCCTCGGGGAGTTCGGTTTCCTTGTGCCACACCATGGCCGGCGCCGTTCCGGTCACCAGCCGAAGCGCCTCGGCGACGTCGCGGTCGCAATTGGAACCCGGGAAGACGATGACGGCGGTCTTCATGAGCGCTGGCCCGCCGCCTCCACCTTCTCGATCCGGTAATTCTCGATGACCGTGTTGGCGAGCAGCTTGCGGCACATCTGGTCGATGTCGGCCTCGTCCGCGGCGCCGTCCTCCAGCTCCAGTTCGATCAGCTTGCCGGCGCGAACGTCGCGGACGCCGCCGAAGCCGAGGCCCTCGAGCGCGTGGTGGATCGCCTTGCCCTGCGGGTCGAGCACGCCGGACTTGAGCGTCACATGGACCCGGTATTTCATTCGTGTCAGCTCCTGGGGGTGAGGCGGCGAGGCCGCCCAGAGGTGCCGCGCATATGGCCTTTGCGGCTCACTGCGGCAAGGATTTACGCGCGCTTTACCGCGTTGCGGCTATCGCTCCAGCTGGAAAAGCGGGAGGATCGCGATGCTCGGTTTGGCGATGGCCATGTTTATTGCGCTGTTCGGGTTCGGCGAGCAGTTCCTCGGCTGGTCCGATCCCGCCGGCAAGGTCCAGCTCGGGCTGTTCATGTCCTTCCTGTTCGGCATGATCTGCGGCTACCGCGCCAAGGCGTGAGCTTGTTCGGGGCCGACCGGCGGCCTATCTCCCTCTCATGAGCGCCACCACCGACATCGCCGACATCGCGCTGAGCCCCGCCGCGGCGGCGCGCGTGGCGCGGATCGCCGAGAAGCAGGGCAAGCCGGCGATGCTGCGCCTGTCGGTTGAAGGGGGCGGCTGCGCGGGCTTCCAGTACCGGTTCGGCCTCGCCGAGGAGATCGGCGACGGCGACCGAGTCGTCGAGACGGACGGCGTTCGCCTCGTCGTCGACGACGTGTCGCTCGACCTCGTGCGTGGCAGCATCGTCGACTTCGTCGAGAGCCTCGGCGGCGCCGCTTTCCAGGTTCGCAACCCCCAGGCCGCCTCCGGCTGCGGCTGCGGCACCAGCTTCTCGATCTGAACGGGTCTTAGCCCCTCCTCTTCAGAGGAGGGGTTGGGGTGGTGGCGCCGCTACCCCCCCCCCCAGCCATATGGTCGCCCCCCC